>JAAWLO010000020.1 GCA_022797935.1 Oscillibacter sp.
CTCGCCGATCTCCTTGGGGATGCCCATGTAGGTCTGCCGCAGGAAGAACACGCCGAAGGCGCTGACGATGCCGGGGAAGACCAGAGCGAAGATGGTGTTAGCCATGCCCATTTTCGCCACCATCTGATACTGGGGGATGATGAAGATCTGGCTGGGCAGGGACATCTGCACCAGGACGATGCCGAACAGCAGCTTCTTGCCCCGGAAGTTCAGCATGGCGAAGGCGTAGCCCGCCATGGAGCTGAAGGCCACGGCGCAGATTACCCGGAAGAAGATGAGCAGGCCGGTGTTCAGATACAGCTTGAGGAAGGGCAGGCTCTTCATGGCGTCGCCGAAGTTGCCGGTCACGATCTCCTCGGGGAAGATGGTGGGGGGCACCTGCATGCTCTCGGGGACGGTTTTCAGACTGGTGAGGATCATCCACACAAAGGGGAAGATCATGATGAGGGAGCCCAAAATCAGGGCCGCGTAGGTGAGGACGGTCATTCGCTTCTGGGAGGCCTCTAAAGAACGATTTTTCATCTTGTTTCCTCCTTACACGTCGTAGTTGACCCACTTTTTCTGCCCATAGAACTGGATCACGGTGATCATACCGATGAGCAGGACGGTCCAGATGACGATGGCGGAGCCGGTGCCGCGGCTGCCGGCGATGAAGGACTCGCGGTAGAATAAATACATCAGGCTCTGTACGCTGGTGACGGCGGGGTTGGTCTCCTCCACCATCATGTAGATCAGGTCGTAGACCTTGACGGCGGACATCAGGCGCATGATCATGACCACGAACAGGGTGGGGGACACCATAGGCAGGGTGATGGTGAAGAACTGCTTCACCTTGCCGGCGCCGTCGATGCTGTTGGCCTCGTAGAGGGTTTTCGGGATGTTCTGCAGGCCGGCCAGCAGGAGGACGGCGTCGTAGCCGATGTTGCTCCAGATGGCCACGATAGCGCAGGAGACCATGACGATTTTGGGGTCGGTGATCCAGCCCACATGGGCGCCGAAGACTTGGTTCAGGATGCCGTACTCGCCGTTGAAAATCCAGCGCCACACCATGGTGACGGCGGCGGGGGCGCAGACCATAGGCAGGAAGAAGATGGTCCGGAACGCGCCCTTGCCCTTGATTTTCGCGTTCAGCAGCATAGCCACCAGCAGGGACAGGAACAGACCCACAGGCACGGTGAGGATGCAGAAATAAATGGTGTTCCAAGTAGCCCGCCAGAACTCCGGGTTCTGGAACATCTCGATGTAGTTGCCCAGACCGATGAACTTGTAATTGCCGAAGCCCAGGTGCTCACAGAAGCTGGTGTACAGCGTCTGCACAAAGGGCCACAGGTTCAGCACCACCAGACCAATGATGGTGGGGGCCACCATGATGTACGCCCAGTTTTGCTCCCGCCGGGCGGCGGCGGACAGATGATTCTTCACGATAAGACCCTCCCTTCTCACTCATCCGCCAGCTTCTTGGCGGTCTCGGTGTCCACAATGTTCTGGATGTTGGCGAGGCCGGTGTCGATATCCACCTGACCGGCGTAGATGCGGGTGAGCTCATCCAGGACGGGGGACTTCCACTTGGGACGGGCGGAGTTGTTGATGCTCTGAATGCCGTACTCGAATTGGTCCTCCACAACGCGGATGTTCAGGTCATAGCCGGCGTTTTCAAAGGCCTCGAAGTAAGGCTCCTCGGTGCCGATGTAGGCGGAGACGGCGGCGCCATAGGAGCTGGCAATGCGCTGGGCCTCCTCGGTGCCGAAGAACTTGATGACGTCCAGGGCGGCTTCCCGGGTCTTGCCGTGGGCGGCGGTGGAATAGCACAGGCCGTTGGAAATGGTGGCCCGTCCGTCACCGCTCTCTGGGTCGGGGCACTTGGGCAGGGGGGCGATATCCCATTTGCCTTCCATGTTGGGGAAGTTGATGGATTTGTTCATCAGCTCCCAGTTGCCCTCTAAGTACATAGCACCGATTTCAGAGAAGAAGGCCGTGCCGGGCTGCGTTTCGGCGAAGTAGGCCTGGTCGGGGCACCAATCGTTGTCCTGGAGGCCGATGTAGAATTTCATGGCCTTTTTCGTAGCCGGCTGGGTGAAGCCCGCCTGGGTCTTATCTTCGTTGAGGATGTAGCCGCCGGCCTGATAGACAAAGCTCCAGTAACCCAGCTGATCCTCGTTGTAGGCCATATAGCCGTATTTGCCGGTTTTGTCATAGATAGCCTGGGAGGCACTGACAAGGTCGTCCCAGGTCCAGTTTTCGTCCGGATAGGACACACCGGCCTGGTCAAACATCTCCCGGTTGTAGACCAGCACGACATTGTCCTTGTCCTTGGGAACGCCGTACATCCGGCCATCACTGCCCTGGGCATTGGCGATGGAGATGTCGGAATAGTGATTCTCGTAAAAACCGGGTTCCACATCCTCATAGAGGTCCGTGACATCCGCCAGCATTCCAAACTCTGCATAATAGAGAATCTGGTTGGTGTGCATCCAGAAGATGTCCGGCATGGTGTTGCTCTCGGCGGCAGCCTCCAGCTTGGTCCAGTACTCGGTCCAGCTGGTGACCTGCACTTCTATCATCACATCGGGATTCTGCGCGGTGTAGGCATCACAGATAGCCTGCATGCTGGCTCGCTGGGCGACGTCCCAGATCTGGAACGTCAGATGGGTTTTGCCATCGGCGGCGCCGCAGCCGCACAGGCTGAGCAGCAGCGTGAGGGCCAGAGCGATGGCACTGACGCGGGGGATTTTTTTCATAACTCCACTCCTCTGCTTCATAGTTACCGCGGTATTTCTGAATTCCCTTTCAATATAATCCCGCGCCCAGTGTGGTGTAAATGGACGGGATTTCACGAAATATACCCAAATGTTGTATTGCGCGGCTTTTGCGCATATGGAACAACATTTGGGTATATTTTTAAAAATTTCATGAATCTGTACAGAGTGTGGGAAATTATTTTGTGAAAAGCGCCATGATTGGTTTGAAATGCCAGATAACGGAGGAGGAGAATGCTGTTGAAGATGGAAGAGGATTGTCAAGATATGCCAAAATGCGGGATTTTCCCGACGGGCCCGCCCGGCGCGCCTTCCAGATATTCACTGGGGGAGAGGCCGGTTTCCCGTCGAAAAACCTTGGCAAAATAGTTGGCGTTGGCGAAGCCGGAGGCCTCCGCCACATAGGTGATGGTGGTATCCGGGTCCCGCAAAAGCAGCTTGGCGTACTCAATGCGGACGCGGGTAATATATTTCCCCGGTGAAATGCCGGTTTTCCGGGAAAACACCCGGCTGAGGTGGGCCGGGGAAACCTCCAGACGTTCCGCCAGCTCCTCCACGCCCTCCAGGAAAGGAAATTCCTCCTGGATAATGGAGAGAGCGGCCTCCACCAGAGGCGTGGACTCACCGGTATTTGGGGCGGCGGGGGGCAGAGCGCGCAGGCGCAGCAGCAGAGAGTAGGCCAGGGCGGAGGCGGCATCTCCCGGGGCCTGTCCCTGTTCTTCCTCCAGAACAGCCAGGGACAGCACGGTCTCCCGGACGGCTGCCGCGCCGCCGCAGAAAAGGGCGCAGCCCTCTGCCAAAGAGCCGGCCAGCAGCTGGGGAACCAGGTCTCCCCGCAGAAGAAGCAGCAGGTAGAGGCCATCTGTTACAGCCTGGAGGGTGTAATCGCCCGGATTCTCCAGCAAAAATGCCTGCCCGGTCTCCAGCAGAGCATACTGCCCGTAGGCGGAGACGGTGAGATTGCCCTGGGCGGCGGCCAAAATATAGTCCCCGGTCTGACCGAAGCCGGTAATCCGGTCCCCGGCGGAGAGGGGGAGGTGCCGGGCAAAGGGCAGGACCAGCAGCCCCTGAACAAGCTTGTCAGGAGCCGCTGGCCGGATGTCTCGTTTTTCATGAGGACGAGGGGGCATATGGACCTCCCTGGAACCGGCAGGGTCAGTGGGCAATGGCCTGCTCGGTCTCCTTGTCGAAGAGGTGGATTTTGTCTTTGTCCAGATTCAGCGCGGCAATGTCTCCCACCTTGCCGGGATAGCTGGAGGGAGCGCGCACCACCAATTTGCTGCCCTGGCAGTCCAGGTGGAGATGGGTCTCGGCGCCCATGAGCTCCGTGATTTCGATCTTGGCGTCCAGGTTGTGGGCGCCGCCGTCCGTAACGGGGTCCAAATCTTCGGGACGGATGCCCAGCACCACGGTTTTGCCGATGTAAGCGCCCAGCACGTCCTTGTTCATGCGCGGAGGCAGGGTGATGGAGTGGCCGCAGGTCTTGGCTGCAAAGCCGCCGTTCTCCTCGGCGATGACAGCGTCCAGGAAGTTCATCTGGGGAGAGCCGATAAAGCCTGCTACGAAGAGGTTGCAGGGACGGTCATAGAGCGTCTGGGGAGTGTCATTTTGCTGGATGATGCCGGATTTCATGACGACAATGCGGTCGCCCATGGTCATGGCCTCGGTCTGGTCATGGGTGACGTAGACGAAGGTGGTCTGCAGGCGCTTGTGGAGGCGGCTGATCTCCGCCCGCATGGCGGTGCGCAGCTTGGCGTCCAGGTTGGAGAGGGGTTCGTCCAGCAGGAACACGGCGGGATTGCGGACCATAGCCCGGCCCAGGGCAACGCGCTGGCGCTGGCCGCCGGAGAGCGCCTTGGGCTTGCGGTTCAGGAGATGTTCCAGGTCCAGGGCCCGGGCGGCCTCGTGAACCCGGCGGTCAATCTCATCCTGGGGAATTTTCTGAAGCGTCAGGCCGAAGGCGATATTTTTGTAGACGGTCATGTGGGGATACAGCGCGTAGTTCTGGAAGACCATGGCAATATCCCGGTCCTTGGGGGCCACGTCGTTGACAACCCGGTCGCCAATGTACAGCTCGCCGCTGGAGATGTCTTCCAGACCGGCGATCATCCGCAGGGTGGTGGACTTGCCGCAGCCGGAGGGACCCACCAGAATGACGAATTCCTTGTCCTGAATCTCCAGGTTCAGGTCAGGGACGACGGTGACGTTGCCGGGATAGGTTTTTTCCACATGTTTAAACGTAATGCTGGCCATAAAGGATGCCTCCTCAGTGATTTTGGCAACAGGATAGCACGGCCCCGGCAGGGGCGCAAGGGTAAATTCCCGACAGGGGCGGTAAAAAAGCGACTTTCTGGAGCGATGCGAGAAAAATACCCGGCAGGTCAGATTCTTGCCCTTGTGCGGAGGGGGAGGTTGTGTTATACTGTGCAACTGACCATTAGGACAGAATAGGAGAACTGGGTATGTTTTTTCGAAAAGACTACGCGAAGCCCGGCCCCGGCATAGAGCCCGACGCACCGGAAAAAACCGGCATAGGCCGTTTTGCGGAGATTCTGTCCCTGGAATGCGTGACGCTGGTGAAGCTGAATCTTCTGTTTCTGCTCACCTGCCTTCCGGTGGTTACCATACCGGCAGCAGTGTTTGCCCTGAATCAGGTGACAAGAATGATGATACTGGACCAGCCTGTGACCTGTTTCTATCATTACCGGATGGCCTTGCGGACCTTCTGGCGGCGGGCTTATGGAGCTTTTTTCCTGGTGGGGCTGCCCCTGGTGTTCTCCGGCTATGGTCTGTGGTTCTACCTGAGCCGGGCGGCGGAGCATCTTATATATTGGCTGCCCTTTCTGCTCTGTTCCACCGTATTTCTCCTGACGATGCTGGCTTCCACTTATTTTTACGGCCTGCTGACTACGGAGCGGAGTTTTCGGACGTGTCTTCGTCTGGCGCTGCTGCTGGGCGGAGCGAGGCCTTTGCGGGGATTTTTGGCGGCGCTGTCTGTTTATGGAACACTCGTGCTGGCGGTGCTGGAATTTCCCTTGAGCGGAATTTATCTGCTGCTGATCGGTTTTTCGGTGCCCAGTCTTCTGGGAGGATTCTTTATCCGGACGGTTTTGAAGCAGCTCTGAGACGGCGTCTGACAGCCTCCGCGGAACGACATTCAGGTTCCGTGGAGGTTTTTCTGTTTTTAAGTATTTTTCTCAAACCGCAGTGCCTTGTCATAAAAGGTGCCGACGGGCATCTGACAGGCCTTGGCGGCCTCCCGAAGGGTCAGTTTTTTGCTTCTCCAGTCCCGGTGAATCTGCCGGAAATTGTCTGGAAGCGGGTGGGGCGGCCGGCCAAAACGCACGCCCCGGGCTTTTGCGGCGGCAATGCCTTCGGTTTGGCGCTGCCGGATGTTGGTTCGCTCATTTTCCGCCACAAAGGAGAGAACCTGGAGCACCACGTCGCTGAGGAAGGTGCCCATCAAATCCTTGCCCCGGCGGGTATCCAGCAGAGGCATGTCCAACACCACAATATCCACCCGTTTTTCCTTGGTCAAAATGCGCCATTGTTCTAAAATTTCCTCATAATTGCGGCCCAGCCGGTCAATACTTTTCACATAGAGAAGGTCGTCCGGCTGAAGCCGCTTCACCATCCGCCGGTATTGTGGTCTCTGGAAGTCCTTTCCGGACTGCTTGTCCAGATAAATATTCCGTTCTGGAATGGAGAGGCCCCGCAGGGCAATCAATTGCCGGTCCTCGTTCTGTTCCCGGGTGCTGACCCGGAGATAGCCATACTGTTCGTTCACGTTGGTTCTCGCCCCCTAAACATCATTCAAGAATCATGAGAATTGCACTGGACTTGCCCGCAGGGAGTGAAAATGCCGGCCGGTCCTCTGAAATTCGGAGCAAACCATAAAAAAGCCATCCGTATCCGGAGAGGGGAGAGGCAGACAGGCAGGTCCGCTGCCAGGGACGCCTGCCGTGCGGTTTGGCGGGGTGCTGCCGGAATATTCGAAGAGACGCGACTTGGCGGAAATGTGTGCTTTCGGGATGCAAAAGCCTGAGATTTCCCTGATGGGGGCAGCCTGGCGTTCTGTTTTCCAGTGTAGCCTGAAGCGCTGCCTTTGCGCAAGCGGGCAGTGGACAGCCGGACGAAAAGGGGAGAAAAAAGGCGGGGGAAATGGAAAAATTTCGTTCCGCAGAGAGTGGAGAGACCAGAGGTTTTGAGAAAATAATGGGAAATGTAGTTGACAAACTGGGAATCTTTGATAAAATAATAGAGTCTGAAAAGGCATATGCCTTTTCCCGGTTCACACCGTGAACCGGGAACACCGTTTGCCTGAAAGGACGGAAACAGATTGATTTTGGAGGTTCACGAATGAAGAAGTTACTCAGCATGCTGCTGGCGCTTGCCATGCTGCTGGCCCTGGCGGGCTGCGGCGGCGGAACCGGCGGCGATACGCAGCAGACCCCGGGCGGTTCGGACGGCAACCAGACCCAGGGCAGTGACAGTGTCGGCACGGAGGATAACGGCAGCGGCGCAGATTCTGACGGTATTGGCGACTATCACATTGGTATTGTTACCGGTTCCGTTTCCCAGTCCGAGGATGACCGCCGCGGCGCTGAGGCCTTCCAGGCCAAGTACGGCGAGGACAAGGTCACTCTGGCCATCTATCCCGACAACTTCACCGAGGAGCTGGAGACCACCATTCAGACCATTGTCAACATGTCTGACGATCCTCTGATGAAGGCCATCATTGTCAACCAGTCCGTCCCCGGCACCACCGAGGCCTTCCGTCAGATTAAGGAGCGCCGCCCGGACATCATCTGCATTGCCGGCGAGTCTCACGAGGACCTGCCGGAGATCGGCTCTGCCGCCGACCTGGTCTGCAACAACGACTTCGTCTCCCGCGGCTACCTGATTATCCGCACCGCTCATGAGCTGGGCTGCGACACCTTTGTGCACATCTCCTTCCCCCGGCACATGGCCTATGAGACCATGAGCCGCCGTGTGGCCGTTATGCGCGCTGCCTGCGAGGAGTTTGACATGCGCTTTGAGCTGGAGACCGCTCCCGACCCCACCTCTGACGTGGGTATCCCCGGCGCCCAGGCTTATATCCTGGAGAACGTTCCCTCCTGGGTTCAGAAGTACGGCGAGAAAGCCGCCTATTTCTGCACCAACGATGCCCACACCGAGCCCCTGCTGAAGCGGCTGGTGGAGTACGGCGGCTACTTCATTGAGGCCGACCTGCCCTCTCCTCTGATGGGCTATCCCGGCGCTCTGGGTCTGGACCTCACCGAGGAGGCCGGCGACTTTGAGAAGATCCTGGCCAAGGTGGAGTCCGCCCTGGTTGAGAAGGGCGCTGCCGATCGTTTCGGCACCTGGGCTTACTCCTATGGCTACACCATGTCTGCCGGTCTGGCTGAGCACGCCAAGAACGTTATCGAGGGCGTCAGCGAGATCACCGATATGGACGCGGTTGCCGCCGCTCTCCAGGTTTACTCTCCCAACGCGGAGTGGAACGGTGCGGGTTACACCAACGCCACCACGGGCGTCAAGTCTGAGAACATCTTCTTGATTTATCAGGACACCTATATCATGGGCGATCCCGGCCATTATATGGGTTCCACGCAGGTGGAGATCCCTGAGAAGTACTACACCGTCAGCTGATAATCATTTCAATCAAAACGGGGGGGAGGACCTGTCCTCCTCCCCGCTCTAATTTAGGTAGGGTGGACGTATGACAAATAACAGCACTCCCTTGCTGCAAATGCAAAATATCAAAAAGGACTTCTTCGGCAACCAGGTTCTCACCGATATCAATTTTACTCTGGGAGCGGGCCAGGTTTTGGGCCTGTGCGGCGAAAATGGTGCGGGCAAGAGTACGCTGATGAAAATTCTCTTCGGCATGGACGTCATCCGGGAAACCGGCGGCTACAGCGGCGATGTCTTGCTTGACGGACAGAAGATCCAGTTCAACACCCCGTTTGACGCGCTGGAGGCGGGCATTGGCATGGTGCATCAGGAATTTTCCCTGATTCCCGGCTTTACCGCCACAGAAAACATTCTCCTGAACCGGGAGCCTCAAAAGAAGAATTTTGTTTCAGAGATCTTCGGCGAACGGCTGAATACTCTGGATTATAAAGAGATGGACCGGCGTTCCGCTGCGGCCATCGAAAAAATGGGCGTTAAAATTGACGCGGATATGACGGTCAATAACATGCCGGTGGGACACAAGCAGTTCACGGAAATCGCCCGGGAGCTGAGCAAGGACCAGCTGAAGCTCCTGATTTTGGACGAGCCTACCGCCGTGCTGACCGAGCGGGAGGCAGAGGCTCTGCTGGCCTCCATCCGCAGCATGGCGGCCAAGGGCATTTCCGTGATTTTCATCACCCACCGCCTCCATGAGATTCTCTCGGTGTGCGACCAGGTGGTGGTCATGCGGGACGGCTATGTGGTGCGGGATGTTCCCGCCCAGGAGACCAGTGTATCGGATATCACCAAGTGGATGGTGGGCCGGGACATCAAGGGTTCCGCCGCCGTGGCGGAGAGCCGGGACCACGTGGACGCCAAGACCATTCTCTCCATTCAGCATCTTTGGGTAGACATGCCCGGCGAAATTGTCCGGGATGTGAACCTGGATGTGAAAGAGGGGGAAATCCTGGGTATTGGCGGTCTGGCGGGCCAGGGCAAGCTTGGAATTCCAAACGGAGTCATGGGCCTGTACGAGGCCGGCGGCACGGTGACCTTTGCCGGAAAAGAAATTCCGCTGAACAACCCCCGGCAGTGCCTGAACGAGTCCCTGGCCTTTGTGTCAGAGGACCGGCGGGAGGTTGGGTTGCTGCTGGACGAGAGCCTGGAGTGGAACGTGGCCTTCCCCGCCATGCAGATTCAGGAAAAATTCCTGAAAAAGCTGCTGGGCGGCTGCGTCAAGTGGCGTGACGAAAAGGCCATACACGGGGTGACGCAGAAATACATTGACGCGCTGCAAATCAAGTGCACCAGCTCCAAGCAGAAGGCCAAGGAGCTCTCCGGCGGCAACCAGCAGAAGGTGTGCCTGGCCAAGGCCTTTGCCCTGGAGCCCAAGTTTCTCTTCGTGTCCGAGCCCACCCGGGGCATTGACGTAGGCGCGAAGACTCTGGTGCTGGACGCGCTGAAGCAGTTCAACCGGGACAGCGGCGTGACCATTGTGATGATCTCCTCCGAGCTGGAGGAGCTGCGGCAGACCTGCGACCGCATTGCCATCATCTCCGGCGGACAGGTGGCGGGTATTCTGCCCGCGGCGGCGTCCTCCGAGGAGTTTGGTATGCTGATGGTCAGCCAGGTCAAGTGAGGAGGGAAATGAAATGATAGCAGGATATGTATTGCCGCCGGTGCTGAAAAAAATGGGCTTCCCCCGGCTGATCATCTCTGGGTTTCTGCTGCTGCTCTTTATCATGACGCCCTTTGTGGACGCGGATCTTCCCGCCCAGATTACCAATATCATCAACCGTTTCAGCTGGAACGGCGTGCTGGTGCTGGCCATGGTGCCCATGATTCACTCGGGCTGCGGACTGAACTTCGGTTTGCCCCTGAGCATCATCTGCGGTCTGCTGGGTGCGACTCTGTCCATTCAGTTTGGTTTCACAGGGCCTTTGAGCTTCATGATGGCCATTCTGATTGCCACGCCCTTTGCCGTGCTGTTGGGCGGCGGCTATGGGATTCTCCTGAACCGCATCAAGGGCGGCGAGATGATGATCGCCACCTATGTAGGCTTTTCTGCCATCTCCTTTATGTGCATGATGTGGCTGCTGCTGCCCTATACCAGCCCCACCATGGTCTGGGGCCTGTCCGGCAACGGCCTGCGGCCCACCATTTCCCTGGACGGTTTCTATAATCAGGTCCTGGCGAATTTTCTCCCCATTCAAATCGGCAGCATTGTGATTCCCACCGGCTCGCTGCTGTTCTTTGCGTTGCTGGCCTTTCTGATGTGGGCCTTCCTGCATACGAAGACCGGCACGGCTATGACGGCCGTGGGTTCCAACGCGGTTTTTGCCCGGGCGGCGGGTATCAGCGTGGACCGGGTGCGGATTCTCTCCGTCATCATGTCCACCTGGCTGGGCGCAATGGGCATCCTGGTTTACCAGCAGGGCTTCGGCTTCATTCAGCTCTACAACGCGCCCAATAACATGACGATGCCCACGGTTTCTGCCATTCTGATTGGCGGCGCTTCGATTAACAAGGCCTCCATTCCCAACGTGATTATCGGCACGATTCTCTTCCAGGGCATGGTAACCATGACGCCAACGGTGATAAACGCCATGATTCACACAGACATGAGCGAAATCATCCGCGTCATTGTCACCCAGGGCATGATTCTCTACGCGCTGACCAGAAAGACGGAGGGTGCGAAATGAGTAAGAAAGTCCTGAATCTGGCGCGGAACAATGCCGTGCCCATTATGTTCGTTATCATCTGCGCGATTTTCATCCCCATGTCGGGCTTTTCCACCAGCTACCTGCTGAACGAGATTATCACTCGCATGGGCCGGAACTTGTTCCTGGTTCTGTGCCTGCTGTTCCCCATTATGGCGGGCATGGGCCTGAACTTCGGCATGACCCTGGGAGCTATGGCGGCGGAAATTGCCATTATTTTCGTGGCCGACTGGCAGATTTGGGGTGTTCCGGGAATCGTTCTGGCCATGATTCTCTCGATTCCTCTGTCCGTGGCGTTGGGCTGGCTCTGCGGCACGCTGATGAATATGGCCCGGGGCCGGGAGATGATTACAGGTTATATTATGAACTTCTTCATCACGGGCTGGTACCAGTTTATTGTGCTGTATGTCATGGGCGGTGTGATTCCCATTCTTCACGCCAGCATCCAGCTGCCCCGCGGCTTCGGCATCCGCAATACCGTGAGCCTTCTGAACATGCGGCAGTATCTGGATGACCTGCTGGCTATCCGGATCTCCGGCGTGAAGATTCCTGTGCTGACCTTCCTGGTTATCGGTATGCTGTGCCTGTTTATCGTCTGGTTCCGGCGGACCAAGCTGGGCCAGGACATGCGGGCCGTGGGCCAGGACATGGAAGTGGCCCGGGCGGCGGGCATCAAGGTGGAGCGGACCCGCATTCTCTCCATCATTATGTCCACGGTATTCGCGGGCTTCGGCATGGTGATTTACCTCCAGAACATGGGCAACCTGCCCACCTACACCGGACACTCCCAAATCGGCATGTTCTGCATTGCCGCGCTGTTGGTAGGCGGCGCCTCGGTGGAAAAGGCCACCATTGGAAATGCCTTCCTGGGTGTGATTCTCTTCCACCTGATGTTCATCGTGGCCCCCAAGGCAGGCGGCTTCATCACCGGAGACACCATGGTGGGCGAGTATTTCCGGGTCTTCCTGTCCTACGGCGTTATCACCGTCGCCCTGATCATGTATGAGGCCAAGAAGCGCATGGTCAGAAGCAGGGTGGGCCAGGAGCTGGCTGCCGCGCAGAAGGAAGGAGAGGGTGCGCAATGAAGACAAGACGCAAGTTGTTCCCGATTTTGACGGTGATGGTTCTGGTGGCCATTGCCGCCGCCATGATGGTGATTGGCCGGGGCCATACGGTGTATTTTGACAACCGGACCCTGGAAGGGTATAACGGGCAGGATTTCAAAGCGCTCCACCGGATTGTGGTGACGGTAAAAGGCGAAGAGGCTGGCAAGCTGGGCCCCCGGGAACGGGGGATGGCGGTCTGGATTGGGCAGAACTTCGAGATGACCCTGGAGGTCACCCCAGAGAAAGGGGATGAGCCGGAGATTCGGACTATCCGCCTGAAGCTGCCCTATAACATGGACGGCATTATCGTCAATCTGCCTGCCGTGCTGGCCGGTCTGCCGGAGGATGCGTGGCTCAGCGAGTTTGTGCCTGCCGTGCCGGAGGAGCCCGAGGAAGAACCCTTCGAAGGTGATGAGTTTGGCTTTGGCGAAGGCGGCGACATGGGCCTGGGCGATATCTGAAAACCGGCTGCAAAAGCGGGTCCGCCTCCTCCGTGGGGCGGTCCGTTTGATTGAAAAGGAGGAATTTCCATGGCGGTTTTATCGGCGCTGGAACCGAAGAAGGTGTTTGAATACTTTGAAAAGCTCTGTTCCGTGCCCCACGGCAGCGGCAATACCAAGCAGATCAGCGATCTCTGTGTGGGCTTCGCCAAGGAGTTGGGTCTGTCTTACCGGCAGGATGCGTCCAACAATCTGATTATCTGGAAAGCGGGAACTCCCGGCTACGAGGAGGACACGCCCGTCATTCTGCAGGGTCATATGGACATGGTCTGCGCCAAAACGGAGGACTGTGAAAAGGACATGACCAAGGAAGGTCTGGACCTGGACACAGACGGTGAGTGGATTTGGGCAAAGAAAACCTCTCTGGGCGCGGACAACGGCATTGCTGTGGCTATGATCCTGGCCATTCTGGCAGATGACACGCTGGCGCATCCTCCTCTGGAAGCCGTGTTTACCGTAGATGAAGAGACGGGTATGGACGGCGCCGCCGCCTTGGACTGCTCGGATTTAAAGGGACAGCTGCTGCTGAACCTGGATTCGGAAGAGGAGGGCGTTTTCACGGTCTCCTGCGCGGGCGGCCTCCGGCTGGATGGCCTTCTGCCCTGCCGGATGGAGCCTCTGACCGGGGAGACGGGCTATGCCGTCACTATTTCCGGCCTGCAGGGGGGACACTCCGGCGGTGAAATCCACACGGGCCGTGCCTCCGCCAACCAGCTGGCGGGGCGGGTGTTGTACAGCGCCCTGGAGCGGATTCCGGGCCTGCGGGCGGCAGGATTCCAGGGCGGGCGTTTTGACAACGTCATCTGTCCCTGGAACCAGGTGAAAGCGGCGGTTCCTGCGGGACAGGAGACGGCTTTTGAGGATTTTATCCGGGAGTTTGACGCCGTCTTGAAAAATGAGTACGCGGGCTGTGACGCGGGGGTGACCCTCAGCTGTGAGAAGACCGCACTGGAGGGCGCTCTGTCCGGGGAGGATACCCTGCGGATTTTGCGGACTCTGGTGGCACTGCCGCAGGGTGTGCAGGCCATGAGCACGGACTTCCCCGGCCTGGTGCAGACCTCGTTGAATCTGGGTGTGATGCGGATGGAGGAGACGGGGCTTCATATCACGCTGTCCATTCGTTCCTGCATTGCATCGCAGAAGGAGATGGTGTGCCAGCGGGTAAAGGCGATTCTGGCTATGGGCGGCGGCACGTCCACGGTTCACGGCGATTACCCAGGCTGGCAGTATGCCAAGGAATCCACCATGCGGGAGCGGCTGCTGGCCGTGTATCGGGAGCTCAGCGGGAAAGAGGGCGTGATTGACGCCACCCATGGCGGCCTGGAGTGCGGCCTGTTTATCGAGAAGATTCCCGGTCTGGATGCCGTGTCCCTGGGTGCGGACCTCCAGGATATCCACTCCCCCCGTGAGCGGCTCAGCGTACCCTCTACGGAGCGAGTCTACCGGCTGGTGTGCGAATTCCTGAGACGGCGCTGACGAAAGAAAAGGAGCTTGAAAGCAGTGGCTTTCAAGCTCTTTTTTATAGGGGAAATTATGGTTTGTGGTAAGTCAGTTCGGCAAACTGTCCGTATTTTCGGACTTCTTCCAGACGAAATCGCTTCTGAACCGCCTCTTGGGTGAACAGGGGAATGCCCTCGCCCAGGAGGACCGGTGCAATTTGGAGAATCAGATAATCCACCAGATTTTGATTCAGAAGCGGTGTGAGAATGGTGTTCCCACCAATTACCCATAGATTTTGATGGCTGCTGGTTTCTTTGGCAAAAGAGACTACGTCACCACTGACGGCGGTAAAGCCTTCTTGAGTGAGAGGCCTGTGAGTAAATACATAGTTCTGGGTTGTGGGATAAAAGATAGAAGGATTTTCCTGTTTTGCAAGTTCCTCGAAGGTACGGCGGCCCATGACCGTGGCGTCCATAGTCTCATAGAAACTGTCATAGCCGGTTTCTTCCACAGCGCCGGTTTGGTGAAGCCAGTCCAACTCGTGGGACTTTCCAGCCAGGTAGCCATCCAAGGTGATACAGCCGTAGAAAAAAATACTCATTGTAAAAACTCCATCAAATAATGCCTCTTTCTTAAAAAGGGGAGGGGGTTCAGGCTTCTTTCAGATGGATGACACACTGCCCCAGGTTGTAAAAAGGCTCTGCCGCCGTGGGCTGAAGGCCTTCCACCACGTTAGCCTGGGTCAGTACAGAGACAGACTTGAAGCAAACCGGTAAAATCGGGACTTGGTCCTGCAAGTGAGCGCAGAGGGCCTTCATAGCGGCAGTCCGGTCCTCAGCAGAGGCGTAGGCGGTAAGGAGGCGGCTGGTCTCAGGATGGGACCAGTGTCCGTAATTCAGCGTTCCGGCAGGAGCCAGCAGGCTGGAGAGGTTCCAATCAGCGGTAAGGCGGGCCTCTCCATAGTAGAGGTCAAAATTTCCAGCGGCCAGGGCGGCGGTATACTCCTCCCAGGGCAGGGCCTGAACCTCTACAGAGAGTCCCCCTGCCGTCCAGGTTTCCGCCAGATAATTGGCAATTGCCAGCTTGAAGCTGTTTTCCTGGTTGACCAGCAGGGTCAAGGGCCGCTGAAGTTCCCCTGTGTTCACAAGGGCTTCGGAGAACGCGGGCATCTTCTCCTCCAGCTCTTTTGGATAGAGGGGAGAGGCGGGAGACACAGGGAAGTGAGAGGCGGTACCGTGGCCGGAAAGGAAAGCCACCGCCACATAGCTGCGGTTGATTCCCGCCGACAGGGCGCGGCGGAGCGCGGGATTGTCCAGAGGGGCGCGGGCGGTGTTGCAGCCAATGTATTGCAGCAGCGTTGCAGCGGCGTCCAGGCAGGCCACGCTGCCGGTGGTGCTGACCGGTGAAATGCCGGTCAGGTCCGCGGCAATCAATTGAACCTCATGGGAGGAGAAGCGGTAGAGCATGGCGTCGTGGTCCGAGGCGTCCACCAGGGAAATCCGGTCCACGGGCTGTTCCTCGTTTTTCCACCAGGACTGATTCGCGATCAGATAGGCTCCGGTTTCCTCTTCGGAGAAAAAGTAGGGCCCGGTGCCCACCGGTGCGGCGGCGTCCTGGGTGCCGGATTTGAGAATGGGAACGTCCAGCAGGGAGGGAAATCCGCTGTTGGGGCCGGAGAGAACGACTGTGACCGTGTCGTCCTTGGCGGAAATGGAGACAATTTCAGACAGACGGCTCTGATAGCGGGGAGAGGTTCTGGCCAGGTCCAGAGAGGTCCGAACATCACGGCCGGTGAGAAGAGAACCGTCGGAAAAGAGGATTCCGGACCGGAGCGTGAAGACATAGCGGAAGCTTTCCGGGTCATAGGTGTAGCTGACACAGAGCTGAGGCTGCGGGGTGAACGCGGCGTCCAGCCGGAAGAGCCCCTCATACAGCAGGGACGCCGCCACCTGCTGCATGCCGTCGGCGCAGGTGCTCGGGTTCAGACTTTGACCAGGGGAATAGGGAAGGGCAAAACGTTCCGGCAGCAGAACCGGCGGTTCCTCTTCCTCCTCCTGAACGGGGGGCAGGAGTTCCGGCGTCTCCGGTTCCTCCTGCCAGCAGCCGGACAGCAAGAGAAGGGCCAGGCACAGAACGGCGAGCTTGCGCAGTTTTCTCATAAAAACACCTTCGTTGCACAGGTAAAATTCCTTTTAAATAGAGATTGCAGCGCATTGAACGCCCCGGTTTTCACCCATTTTGCGGTGAGACCAGAACTGGTCCGGGCGGCAGCCGGTGCAGAGCCCGGCGCTCTCCACCTGCTCCGGCGCAAGACCTGCCCGCAGCAGCCACTGCCGGTTCAGTCCCTCCAGGTCCACATGCCATTTGCTGCCCCGCCGCTGGAGATAGGGCTCCGCATCCTGCCCCAGGGCTTTCCGCATGGCGGAGGGAACGTCGCCGTCCGTCTCAAAGCAGCAAGCGCCGATGCAGGGGCCCAGAGCGGCCCGCAGTCTTTCCGGTTTTACACCGAAGTAGCGGACCAGCTCCTGAACGGTTTTTTCCACAATGCCGCCGGCACAGCCCCGCCATCCGGCGTGAACGGCCCCAATGGCTCTCGCTTCCGGGTCATGGAGCAGCACGGTGCCGCAGTCGGCGGAGAAGACGAACAGGGCCAGTCCCGGCGTATTGGTGATAAGAGCGTCGGCGGAATAATCCCGTTCCCGAAAGAGGCCTTTCCCAGCGTCCTCCAGTGTGCAGACACGGACGGTCGTTTCGTGAATCTGTTTGCTGAGGACGGTTTTTTCCGTTTCCAGCCCCAAAACGGCGCAGAAACGGCGGTAATTGGTGAGCATGGCGTCTCGCCCGTCCCCCATGCCGGGTCGGAGGTTCAGGCTGTTCCAGGGGGCGGGGGAGACGCCTCCCAGGCGGGTGGAAAAGCCGTGGCGGACACCGGACAGATTGGGCGCGGTGAGCCAGACCAGGCCGTTTTCTTCGTGGGTTTCAAAGGGCATGGGTTACCCTCCTATTGTTTAAAGTCACGTGCTCTGGAGCCAAGCCAGACCTGGAGAAAGCCGAAGAAAAACAGAATGATTACACCAATCCAGCAGGTGAGGAGGCCGCCAAAGACTGCCGGAAGCATCAGAAAGCCGCCCATCAGGATCAGGGCAATTCCCAAAAGCTCCTGTTTGATGTCCTGAAGCGTGTTCAAAACAGCATCTCTCTGCTCCATAAGCTGCCTCGCTTTCCCATAAGAGTCGGGGGGGGGGACGTAGCCACCCGGTTTCTCCGCTTTGTGGAGAGATGATTGAAGATCCATTTTTGGGGTGTCTGCCCTGTGGAGAAGGGGCACATCCCCTGTTAATTGCTGTGGTACTCCGGGCAGGTGCACTTCTTCCACTTCAGGCCGCTGCCGCAGGGACAGGGGTCGTTCCGGCCAATTTTGATGACCTTGACAGGCTGCTTTTTCGGCTTGGTTCCGTCGCCGCCCACGTTTTCCACCATGCCTTTGGCGACGCGTTCCCGCTTGACCTCCTCATCCTTCCGCAGGCGCACGGAGTACAGCCGCCGGACCGTCTCATCCTGAATGGCGGAAACCATCTCCTCAAACATATCCAGGGATTCCCGTTTGTATACGTCCACCGGATTGTTATTGCCGTAAGCCTGAAGCCGGATGCCCTGCTTCAGGTCATCCATAGCGTCAATGTGGTCCATCCAGTACTCGTCCACCACCCGCAGCATGATGACCCGTTCCAGTTCCCGCATGATGGTGGGGGTGATTTCCGCCTCCTTGGCCTCGTAGGTCCGCTCGGCGGCCTCGATAAAGGTCTGGCAGAAATCCTCCTGGGTTTTGCTCTGGGGGTTTTCCAGCGCTACCGCGCCCTTGGGGAAGTACATGCCCTCCACGCCCCGCAGCATCTCCTGGTATCCGCTGGCGTCCAGTTGGGTCTTTTCGCCGAAGGCCAGACTCACATGACTCTCGATGGAACTGTGCATCATGTTCAGCACCGTCTGCTTCACGTCCATGCCGTCCAGAACCTGCCGCCGCTGGCTGTAAATCAGCTCCCGCTGCTTGTTCATGACGTCGTCGTATTCCAGCACGGATTTTCGGGACTGGAAGTTCCGGGATTCTACAGTGGTCTGGGCATTTTCAATGGCCTTGGTCAGCATCCGGTTTTCAATCGGCGTGTCCTCGTCCAGGTCGAAGCGCTCCATCATGCCGGTAATCCGGTCTCCGCCGAAGAGGCGCATGAGGTCGTCATCCAGGGAGATATAAAAGCGGGTCTCGCCCGGGTCTCCCTGCCGGCCGGCCCGGCCCCGGAGCTGGTTGTCAATCCGGCGGGACTCATGGCGTTCGGTGCCAATGATGAAGAGGCCTCCGGCCTCCCGGACCTGGGCGGCCTCACTCTCGATTTCCGCCTTGTGCTGGGCCAGCTTTTCAGCGAAGAGCTTCCGAGCCTCCAGAATTTCCTGGTTGTCGGTGTCGGCGTAGCCAGTGGCGTCGGTGATGATTTCCTCGGAATATCCGGCCTTCACCAGGTCGGCCTTGGCCAGGTATTCGGCGTTGCCGCCCAGCATGATATCCGTGCCGCGGCCCGCCATGTTGGTGGCCACGGTGACGGCTCCCAGCTTGCCCGCCTGCGCCACGATTTCCGCTTCTTTCTCATGGTTCTTGGCGTTGAGAAGGCTGTGATGAATGCCCTCCCGGGACAGGAGCTTGGAGAGCAGTTCGTTTTTCTCAATGGAGACGGTACCCACCAGCACCGGCTGGCCCTTCTGGTGGCATTCCTTAATCTGCTCAATCACCGCCCGGAATTTGCCGGCCTCGGTCTTGTAGACCACGTCGTGATGGTCGTTCCGCTGGTTGGGCCGGTTCGTGGGAATTTCCACAATGTCCAGATTGTAGATGGTGCCGAATTCCTCCTGTTCCGTCATGGCGGTACCGGTCATGCCCGAGAGCTTGTCATAGAGGCGGAAGTAATTCTGGAAGGTGATGGTGGCCAGAGTCCGGTTTTCACTGTTGACGCTGACGTGTTCCTTGGCCTCAATGGCCTGATGGAGGCCGTTGGAGTACCGCCGTCCCAGCATCAGCCGCCCGGTGAATTCGTCGACAATGATGACCTCGCCGTCCTTGACCACGTAGTCAATGTCCCGCTTCATGGTGCCGTGGGCCTTCAGGGCCTGATTGATGTGGTGGCTGATGGTGGAGTTGGAGGGGTCGGAGAGGTTGTCCAGATGGAAATATTCCTCGGCCTTGGCAATGCCCCGGGCGGTCAGGGTGGCGGTTTTGGCCTTCTCATCCACCACGTAATCCGCGTCAATCTCAGAGGATTCCTCCTCCTTGTTGTCCACCTGTACGACAACCTGTTTTTTCAGCTTGGCGACAAACAATTCTGTCATATCGTAGAGCTGGGTAGACTTTTCCCCCTGTCCGGAGATGATGAGCGGCGTCCGGGCCTCGTCAATGAGGATGGAGTCCACCTCGTCCACGATGGCGAAGGAGTGGCCCCGCTGCACCAGCTCGGAGGAGTAGATGCACATGTTGTCCCGCAGGTAGTCAAAGCCCATCTCATTGTTGGTGCCGTAGGTGATGTCGGCGGCGTAGGCCTCCTGCCGCTGTTTGGAGGTGAGGCCGTGGACAATCAGACCCACCTTCAGGCCCAGGAAGCGGTGGACCTTGCCCATCCACTCGCTGTCGCGCTTGGCCAGATAGTCGTTGACGGTGACGACGTGGACGCCCTTGCCTGCCAGAGCGTTGAGGTAGGCGGGGAGGGTGGCCACCAGGGTTTTGCCTTCACCGGTCTTCATCTCGGCGATGCGGCCCTGGTGGAGAACGACGCCGCCCACCATCTGCACCCGGTACGGGCGCATACCCAGCACCCGGTCCGAGGCCTCCCGGGCGGTGGCGAAGGCCTCGGGAAGGATGTCGTCCAGGGTTTCACCGGCGGCCAGACGGTTTTTGAATTCCTGGGTTTTGGCTTGCAGCTGCGCATCGGACAGGGCTTTATATTCGTCGGACATGGCCTCGATTTTGTCCACGATCGGATAAATGGATTTCAGTTCCCGGGAACTGTAATCACCGAACAGCATTTTGATCAGACCCATGATTGCTTGAAACTTCCTTTCTATACTGCGCCCCTCACAGAGGCTGAAAATATGCACAAACAATAATTAGCATACCACATTTTCCTTGAAATTGCAAAGGAAATTGGCGATTTCTGAAAAAAGTTCACAATCAAAATCCCCCAAAAGGCGGAGGAGAGCCGGAAGGAGCGCGCGGCAGAGAAAAGCGTTCCGGCAGCGGAAACGAAAAAGGAGGAGACCGCAGTCTCCTCCTTCGAAAGCCGTATCAAACCAGCTTGGCGGTATTCATCCGGACGCCCGGCCCCATGGTGGAGGCGGCGACGCAGCTGCGGATATACTGACCCTTGGCAGCGGCGGGCTTGGCCTTCACGATGGCGCCCATCAGGGCATTGTAGTTCTCCGCCAGCTTCTCAGGGCCGAAGGAGACTTTGCCGATGGGGCAGTGGATGATGTTGGTCTTGTCCAGGCGGTACTCGATCTTACCGGCCTTGACCTCAGTGACAGCCTTGGCCACGTCGGGGGTAACGGTACCCGCCTTGGGGGAGGGCATCAGGCCCTTGGGGCCCAGCACCTTACCGAGACGGCCTACCACGCCCATCATGTCGGGGCTGGCGACCACCACGTCAAATTCAAACCAGTTTTCCTTCTGGATCTTCTCCACCAGGTCCATCTCGCCGACATAGTCAGCGCCGGCGGCCTTGGCGGCCTCAGCCTTGTCACCCTTGGTGAAGACCAGCACCCGGACGGTCTTGCCGGTGCCGTGGGGCAGGACGATGGCGCCGCGGACCTGCTGGTCGGCGTGCCGGGAGTCCACGCCCAGCTTTACGTGCAGCTCTACGGTCTCGTCGAACTTGGCGCTGGCGGTCTTGCAGACCAGGGCCAGGCCCTCGGCGGGCTCGTACTGCGTATTCTTATCAATCTGCTTGGCGCTTTCCTTGTATTTTTTGCCTCTAAACACTGTTACTTCCTCCTCATAGTGGTTCTTCGGAGTTGAATCCTCCCACTGTATGAAGCGGCCCAGAGCCGCTCTGCTTGGCGGCGCACGGCGCGCCTGCTGTTTGTAATCAGTCGCCGACGATGACGCCCATGGAACGGCAGGTTCCGGCGATCATGCTCATGGCGGACTCCAGATTGGCGGCGTTCAGGTCCCGCATCTTGATCTCGGCGATCTTCTGAATGGAGGCCTTGGAGATGGTGGCCACCTTGGTCTTGTTGGGGACGCCGGAGCCGGACTCAATGCTGCACTCCTTCTTAATCAGCACCGCCGCCGGAGGCGTCTTGGTGATGAAGCTGAAGGAACGGTCGGCGTACACGGTGATGACCACGGGGATAATCATGCCCGCGTCATTCTTGGTACGCTCGTTGAACTCCTTGGTAAAGGCGGCGATGTTCACGCCGTGCTGGCCCAGAGCGGGGCCGACGGGGGGAGCGGGCGTGGCCTTGCCCGCGGGGATCTGCAATTTTACATAACCGGTAATCTTCTGTGCCATGGAGCGGCACCTCCTACAATTAGAAATGTGGTGCGGCGGCCGCAGGGCCGCCCTGGCGGGACCTGTTCCGTCCCTCCCACCTGCGCCGGAGCGCAGTTAGTCCTGAATTTCCACCTGGTCCAGTTCCAAATCCACCGGGGTCTCCCGGCCGAACATGGAAACCATCACGCTGACGCGGTTTTTCTCGGGCTCAATCTCCTCGACAATGCCGGTGAAGCTGGCCAGCGGGCCGTCCACAATCCGCACGTGGTCGCCCAAACCGTACTTGACGACAATCTCGTGCTTTTCCATCCCCATAGCCAGGACCTCTTCCTCCGTCAGGGGGATGGCCTTGTTGGCGGTGCCCACGAAGCCGGTGACGCCCCGGACATTCCGCACCAGGTGCCAGGTCTCGTCCGTCATAATCATCTTGATGAGCACATAGCCGGGGAAGACCTTGCGGGCGACTTCCTTGGGCTTGCCGCTCTCGGTGATCTCCGTGACGTTTTCCATGGGAATCTCGATCCGCAGGATGCGGTCGGCCATGTTCCGCCCGGTGACGAACTTCTCAATGCTGGTTTTGACGGCGTTTTCATAGCCGGAGTAGGTATGGACGACATACCATTTCGCGCTGTCTGCCATTGTCCGCTCCTCAGGCGCCGAAGAGGCTCAGGATGATCTGAACGAGGGAGACCGCCGCAAAGTCGAATACCCAGATGCACACGCCGATGAGGGCGGAGCACAGCAGTACGGTGCCGGTGTTTTTCACCACCGTCTTCCGGTCAGGCCAGACGACCTTTTTCAGTTCGCTTTTCATCTCGCGGAACCAAAGGCCGCGATCCTTCTTTTTCGCTTCTGCCATTCTTTACAATACGCCCTTTCTCAAATTATTTGGTCTCGCTGTGGAGCGTGTGCTTCCGGCAGAAACGGCAATACTTGTTCAGCTCCAGCTTGTCCGGAGTGTTTTTCTTGTTCTTCATCGTATTGTAGTTTCTCTGCTTGCACTCGTTGCATCTCAGGGTCACCTTGACTCGCATTGATCGGCACCTCCTTATATTGACCTTCCTCGGGGGAAGGCCGTCTGCCTCCCTGCCGGGACCTGTCCGCCGTGGCTTGAAAAGCGAAAAAGCGCACAACAAAAAAGCCCCGCTCACAGGTAAAGTCAAGTATAGCACACGTTTCTGTAAGGGTCAACACTTTTTTGCGAAAATATTCCTGTATCCTGCAAAGATTTGCAAAGAGAGAACAAAGGCGTTACCAGATTGTAAGAAAGTGTTACAGTTTTGAGATTACGGCAGGTGCTGAAGACCGTATACTGATGATGCAACACCGGAATGACAGGAAAGGAGCGGTTGTTTTGAGGCGGATACTGGGTGTTTTGGCAGGGCTGCTGCTTCTGGCAGCCTGTGGGCAGAAGCTTCCAGCGGAGCATGTGCCTTCTCAGCCGGTGGTTTCAGAGGGAGAGAACCGGTCCCCGGACGGATGTTTTTTGGTTCGAATGGCAGATGCCGGCTTGGCCGGGAGCGTACAGATTACCAGCGCAGAGAGCGGCGAGGTTCTCTGGGAAGGGGAGGGGGTCGATGTACGGTCCCTCCTCTGGTCTCCGGAAGGAGACTTTGTTGCTTTGGCCCGGAGCGGACAAACCCGGTGCGGGATAACCGTTCTCGAGACAGAGAACTGGACCAGCTGGGACTTTGCCTTTCCGGATGGAAGTCCCATTTCGGAGGACCTGTTTTTCCCGGAAAACGCGCCTTGGGGATGGTGGGAGTGGGAAAACGCTTTGGTATTTACGCTCACCGGAGACGGCAGAGAAGATCTGCATTACCTCTGCGCGTTCAGCGCCGCAAGGGGCGTCATAGAGGGAACCGTCTGGCGGGAATATTGGGAAACGCTTCCAGGGCTTTACGATTTTGACCGCGACGGAAGGCCGGAGCGCCTGGAGTTGATCCGCATGTATGAGGGTGGAGGAAAGTACTCCACCGGCGGATACGGCCTTCGGCTTTGGTCGGAGGCGGGGGAACTGCTGTGGTCCGAAACGGCCCACGAGAGTCATACGGGCTGGCGGTCCTTTTTTGCCTGCCGGGTGGAGGGGGAAGATTATTTGCTCTGTTATGAACCCGTGATGTACCAGGGTTTTGCGAATTATCAGTATCGGCTGTTCTCCCTGGATGAACACGGCGGTCTGTGCGCAAAGCAGGAGAGGAACACGGACTTCGACATCAATTTCGGCAGTCCCATGCACGAGAGCTTTGACCCGGCGGCCATTGCCTCCTTTTTGGAGGAGGTCCGTGGTCTTCTGGCGGACAGCGATTTGCTGCTGACCACAGAAGGCGGTACATTCCGCTCCGGCGGCCCTGGTGCGGCGTTTCAGGACGATTTGAATATCTGGACGGAGGACCCTCTGTATGACGCGGAGAAATCCCTGGAGAAGAATATCCACAGCCTGGGAGCCTATTGGCAGGAGATGCAGGGGAGCGGGTGAGGCGGAGTCAGACCGCCAGCCCGTACTTGGACAGCACAGTCCGGATGCACTCCAGCTGTTTCTCACTGGGGGGACAGAGAGGCAGGCGCAGGTCCCCGACCTTCCAGCCCAGAAGACTCAGGGCGGTTTTCACCGGAATGGGATTCACGTCGCAGAACATGGCGTCACAGAATTCCTTTAGGTGAACCTGGAGTTTTCCGGCGGCGGCGAAGTCGTTTTGCAGGCATAGCTGGGCCATCCGGTGCATTTCCGCCGGGAGAATGTTGGATACCACGGAAATAACCCCCTTGCCCCCCAGGGCGCAGATGGGGACGGTGTCGTCGTCGTTGCCGGACCAGATCGTAAAATCCTCCGGGCAGAGGGCCCGGGTCCGCTGGACGTTCCCCAGATTTCCGGACGCCTCCTTGACGCCGGTGATGTTGGGGTGTTCCGCCAGAACGGCATAGGTCTCCGGCGCGATGGAAACTCCCGTCCGGGACGGAACGTTGTAGAGGATGACGGGGATGGACACAGCGCTGGCGGCGGTGTGGAAATGCCGGATGAGACCGGTCTGAGAGGCCTTGTTGTAGTAGGGAGTTACCAGCAGCAGGCCGTCGGCGCCGCAGCGTTCCGCGTCCCGGGAAAGGGTGATGGTGTTTTCCGTGGAGTTGGAACCGGACCCGGCAATGACGGGGACCCGTCCGCCCACGTGACGGACGCAGAATTCGATGGTCCCAGTCCGTTCCTGATAGGTCATGGTGCTGGCCTCGCCAGTGGTGCCGCAGACAACAATGGCGTCCGCGCCATTTTCCAGCTGGAAGTCCAGCAGGTCCCCCAGCACGGAATAATTGATGCCGCCGTCCTGAAACGGCGTGACAATGGCAGTGGCGGAACCGGTAAAAATTGGATGTTTCATAGAGCAGGACCCTTTCCGGAATTGGAAATTCCAAACGGAAAAGAGGCGCTCACGGTATTCGCAAGCGGCCTCTTTTGTAGACATATGGAAAGTGTATAAGCGTTATCGAACCGTCTCGATATAACCCTTGGCGCACAGCAGCTCAGCCAGCAGGACCGCGCCGCCTGCCGCGCCCCGGAGGGTGTTGTGGCTGAGGCCCACGAACTTGTAATCGTATTGGGTATCCTCCCGCAGGCGGCCCAGGGAGACCGCCATGCCGTTTTCCAGATTCCGGTCCAGCCGGGTCTGGGGCCGGTCCGGCTCCTCAAAGTAGTGGAGGAACTGCTTGGGGGCGGAGGGCAGGGCCAGTTCCTGGGCGGGACCCCGGAAAGAGGCCCAGTCTGCCTTAATCTGTTCCGCGGAGGGCTTTTTGCCTTCCTGGAATTTCAGGAATACCGCCGCCATGTGACCGTCCTGGCAGGCTACCCGGAAACACTGCGCAGTGATGGCGGGACCGGCGGCGTTGATGATTTTGCCGTCTTCTACCCGGCCCCACAGCTTCAGGGGCTCCTGCTCGCTCTTCTCTTCCTCGCCGCCGATGTAGGGGATGCAGTTATCCACCATTTCCGGCCAGCGGGCAAAGGTTTTGCCTGCGCCGGAGATGGCTTGATAGGTGCAGACCAGAGCCCGGTCAATGCCGTATTTCAGCAGGGGATGCAGGGCGGGGACATAGCTCTGGAGGGAGCAGTTGCTTTTCACGGCGATAAAACCCCGTTTGCAGCCCAGGCGCCTGCGCTGCGCGTCGATCACCTCCAGGTGTCCGGCGTTGATCTCCGGCACCACCATGGGCACGTCGTCCGTCCAGCGGTGGGCGGAGTTGTTGGAGACAATGGGACACTCCAGCTTGGCGTATTTCTCCTCCAGGGCCCGGATTTCCTCCTTCTTCATGTCCACGGCGCAGAAGCAGAAGTCTACCATGGCGGCCAGCTTCTCCGCGTCGGCCTCCGCGTCCAGAATGACCAGCTTCTTGGCCCCCTCCGGCATGGGGGACATCATAGCCCAGCGGGGACCGGCGGCCTCTTCATAGGTTTTTCCGGCGCTGCGGGCGCTGGCGGCCACCGCCGTGAGGCAAAACCAGGGGTGATTCTCTAAAAGAGTGAGAAAGCGCTGGCCCACCATGCCGGTGCAGCCAATGACGCCAACCTTGTACTGTTTCATGGGACACTCCTTCCGCCGCCGGAGGGGATGTGGAATTCTGGGTTGAATAAACAGCGGCTTTGTATTATAATATTCGCAAACAGCAACGTTTGTGCTTGACGCACGGACAAATGTCTGCTGTAGGTATGATAACATGATTTCCCCGGCACGTCAAGACGGGGGGCATTGGGAGGTTCCATGAAAAAACTGCTTCTGGCGCTCTTTTTCGTTGTGACTTTTTTCGCCCTGGAGACGGTTCCCGCCTCCGCAGTGGTGAATGACATGGTGAAGGTGGGCCTGCGCTACGGCAGCTCCGCCATGTTTTCCGCCAATCTGGAAAACGCGGTGGGCTCAGGCTACGAGTTCGGGTATTATGACGACAGCCGGACCTTTACGTCTCTGGGCTGGACGGAGGAGACCGCCATTTCCATGACCGCTTCCGGTGCTATTTATATGGATGGCAGCGGGAATTATTCCTCTTCCGTCCCGGCGGGAGGCTATCGCAGTCTGGGGTCCTGGCGTGTCCAGCTGGAGGGATTCTCGTCCTATGACGAGGCCCTCTCCCGGGCCCGGTCCGAGGGGGGGTGGCCTGCCTGGGCAGACTGGGCGTACGTGGTCCGTCTGGGCGGCTTTGACAGCCAGGGAGAGGCGGAAAGCGCGGCGGAACGCCTGGGAGGCCGGGCGGTACGGGCCTCCTCCACCGGTGTGACGGTAACGCGGACCCGGTCGGCGGATGTCCTCTTCGAGTTCGACTGCGGCGGCGTGCTGGCTCTGGGCGTCCGGCCCTCCGGGCAGGAGACCGCCACCTGGTTCCGGGGTTATCAGTACGCCGGGGGTTTCGAGTATCCCCGGGTGACCGGCGGAAATCTCAACGTGGTCAACGTGCTGCATGTGGAGGACTACGTCAAGGGCGTCATCCCCTACGAGATGGGAGGGGACTGGCCCTTGGCGGCGCTGGAGGCGCAGGCGGTCTGTGCCCGGACCTATGTCTTCGGCCACAGCAAGCACCTCAGCGGCAGCGGCTTCGACGTGTGCGGCGGCACGGACTGTCAGGTCTACAATGGCCGGGGCAGCGGCGCCGCGTCCCCTACCGCCGCCAGCGATCAGGCAGTAACCAATACGGCCGGACAGTGTATCTATTACAACGGTGCGCTGGTGCAGGACGCGGTGTACCACGCATCCGACGGCGGGGCCACCGAGGACGGAGCCAACGTCTGGGGTACGGACACCGGCTATCTGAAGGGAAAGCTGGACCCTTACGAGGCGCAGACCTCCGTGCCCAACAACCAGTATACCGTCACCTACACGGCGGCGGAGCTGGGCTGGATTCTGGACCAGAAAGGCTATTCGGTCGGCACGCTGCAAAATGCTTATGTATCGGAGTACACACCCACCGGAAACGTGAAACAGGTGACCTTTGTGGGCACCGGCGGAACGAAAACCGTCACGGGCGACACCTGCCGGACCATTTTCTACAGCAGTACCTATCACAAATCCGTCAGCAGCCTTCGCTTCGACATCAATGGCCGTCAGGGAGGCCAGAGTGTTTCTTCCGGCGGTCTGGTGGTCAACGGCAGTACGCCTCTTCCCGCTTTGGACGGAGTCAGCGTCATTTCCGGCAGCGGAACGCTCAGTACGCTCACGGGAAACAGCGCTTCCGTTATTTCCGCTTCCGGAACCGCAGTAGTCTCTGCTTCGGGAGGCGGCCAGCCTGCCGCGCCTACCGGCAGCAGCGGCAGCTTTACGATTACTGGCACGGGCAACGGCCATAACGTGGGCATGAGCCAGTACGGGGCCAAGGCCATGGCGGAGCTGGGACACAGCTATCGGGAAATTCTGGAATTCTATTACACCAATATTACCATTGCCTGAGGATACTGCATGAAAACAAGTGATTTTTACTACGACCTGCCGCCGGAGCTGATTGCGCAGACGCCCATTTCCCAGAGGGATGGCTCCCGCCTTATGACGCTGAACCGGGAGACGGGGAAGACCGGACACCGGCGGTTTTATGAACTTCCGGAGCTGCTGAACCCCGGAGACTGTTTGATTTTGAATGACTCCCGCGTCCTGCCTGCCCGCTTGCTGGGCCAGCGCCTGCCCGGCGGGGGAGCCTGCGAGGTGTTGCTGCTGACGGACCGGGGTGAGAATGTCTGGGAGTGTCTGGTCCGTCCCGGACGGAAGCTGCACCCCGGTGCGCGAATGACCTTTGGCGGCGGCATGCTCACGGCCGAGGTCACCGGAGAGGAGGCGGACGGGAACCGCCTGGTTCGGTTTTCCTACCAGGGGATTTTTCTGGAGGTGCTGGAGCAGCTGGGGCGGATGCCTCTGCCGCCCTACATCAAGGAGGAGCTGCAGGACCGGGAACGGTATCAGACGGTGTATTCCAAGGTGCTGGGCAGTGCCGCCGCTCCCACAGCGGGGCTGCACTTCACGCCGGAGCTGCTGGCGGCGCTGGCGGCCAAGGGCGTGGGCATTGGCTATGTGACCCTCCATGTGGGGCTGGGCACCTTCCGGCCGGTAAAAGAGGATACGCTGGAGGACCACGCCATGCACAGCGAATTCTGCACAATTCCCCCGGAGACGGCGGACCTCATCAACCGCACAAAAACAACGGGAGGACGCTGCATCTGTGTGGGAACCACCTCCTGCCGGACGCTGGAGTCCTGGGCGGGGGAGGACGGCCATATGGAGGCCAAGTCGGGTTGGACGAACATCTATATTTACCCGGGCTACCGCTTCCGGGTAATGGATGGCCTGATTACCAATTTTCACCTGCCGGAAAGCACGCTGATTATGTTGGTCTCGGCTTTTGCGGGGCGGAAACATGTTCTGGCGGCCTATCGGGAGGCGGTGGAGGAGCGGTATCGCTTTTTCTCCTTCGGGGACGCCATGCTGCTTTTGTGAGGAGGGAACCGATGGTATTGACGGATCTTCCCAACGTAGGCCCAAGCTGGCGGAGAATCTCCGCCGGGTGGGACTGGAGACTCCGGAGGCTTTCCGGGCGGCGGGGGCCCGGGAGGCCTTTCTCCGCGTGCGGGCCCAGGTGGCCCCTACAGCCTGTTTCCATCAGCTCACCGCCCTAGCCGGGGCGGAGCTGGGAATCCCCAAGAAGGCCATCCCCGCAGAGGAACAGGCGGCGCTGCGGGCCTTTTTTGACGGACTGTGAGAAGGCCGGGCCATGATTTTCCGATATGCCGGGCTGAAAAGATACGTGGAGGAGGATTTTGAGCGCTTTTATCAGCTGGTCTTCCAGGGAGAACGGATCCTTCCCGCCGTTTTGGATGAATACCGTGCCGGAGAGGGTTTTTCCGTCACGGAGAACATCTGCATCCACATTTTTTAGCCCTGAATTATGTGGAGAAGGGGCTGGATGCGGAGAAAATCGTCAGGAAGCTGGAAGGACTGCTGACGGAAGAAACCGGGCACGCTGTCCGGACCGCGCTGGGAATGGAGCGCGCGGAATTGACGAAAGATTTAAATAAAGGAGTTTTTGCGTGTTTAAAGTTCTGAAAACAGAGGGCCGTGCCCGGCGCGGCCAGTTTTTCTGCGCCCACGGCGGCGTGGTACAGACCCCGGTGTTTATGAACGTAGGCACCCAGGCCGCGATTAAGGGCGGTGTGGATGCCTTTGACTTGCGGGAGGTTGGCTGCCAAATCGAGCTGAGCAATACCTATCACCTCCACCTGCGTCCCGGAGATGCGCTCATCCGCCAAATGGGAGGACTGCATAAGTTCATGAACTGGGACGGTCCGATTCTGACAGACTCCGGCGGCTTCCAGGTGTTCTCCCTGGCGCCTCTGCGGCGCATCAAGGAGGAGGGGGTGTATTTTGCCTCCCACGTGGACGGGCGGAAGATTTTCATGGGACCCGAGGAATCCATGCAGATTCAGTCCAATCTGGGCAGTGACATTGCCATGGCCTTTGACGAGTGCGTGGAAAACCCGGCAGCCTACGAATACGCCAAAGCCTCCTGTGAGCGGACCCTCCGCTGGTTGGCCCGGTGCAAGGCGGAGCATGACCGGCTCAACGGCCAGCCGGAGACCCTGAACCCCCAACAGCTTCTGTTTGGCATCAACCAGGGGGCTACGTTTGAAGACCTGCGGATTTGGCACATGCAGGAAATCGCAAAGCTGGATTGCGACGGCTATGCCATTGGAGGCCTGGCGGTGGGGGAGCCCACGCAGGTGATGTACGATATCATTGACGCGGTGGAGCCCCATATGCCAAAGGAGAAACCCCGGTACCTGATGGGGGTGGGAACGCCCAGCAATATCGTGGAAGCGGTTGCCCGAGGGGTGGACTTTTTCGACTGCGTCATGCCCTCCCGGAACGGGCGGCACGGCAAGCTCTTCACCTGGGAAGGAACGGTGAATATCCTCAATGCCAAATACGCCAAGGATGAGCGGCCTATCAGCGAAAGCTGCGGCTGTCCGGTCTGCCAGCGGTTTTCCAGGGCCTATCTGCGCCACTTGTTCAAGGCGGAAGAGACCTTGGCCCTCCGGCTGGCGGTGCTGCACAACCTGTATTTTTACAACGAGATGATGGCCAAAATCCGGGAGGCTCTGGACGAAGACCGTTTTGGGGAGTTCCGGGCGGTGTACAGTGAAAAGCTGGCGGAAAGAGTCTGAGAGATGTTGAAGTTTGTGATTTACCGGCGCCTGGCGGACCTCTCCCGGCCCAACAACGGCTGGACAAAGGAGCTGAATCAGGTCAGCTGGAACGACCGGGAGCCGGTGTACGACATCCGGGCTTGGAATGCGGACCACAGCAAATGCGGCAAAGGGGTAACGCTGACGGCAGGGGAACTGGCGGCTCTGCGGGAGGCGCTGCTGGACTGGAAATCGTGACCTGCCGCAGCTCTTCCAGGGTCTGTTCCCATAAGGCAAAACACACGGTTTTCCGGCAGATTCAATGGGAACAGACCTTAGAGTTTGTTTTAAAACGGTCAAAACGCCGTCTAGGGGTATCTGATTCCGTCAGGATTCCTGCGTCCAATCGCCTTGCCTGACGGAAAAATCTGCCCCAATCCGACATTCCGCCGGTTTTAAAACGGACTCCAGGATGCAAATCACGGGAGTAAAAGCATCATCACCCACCCCAGGCTAAGATAAGCCAAGGGTGGGCCTTATTATTTATCTGTGGTTCTCTGCCTTTGTTGCATATGCTTCGCATGTGCATGGTTCCTTGGTGGTCCTGGTAATAGCTTTTTCCGTACCTTTCAGCTATACTAACCGCAATAATCGCAAGAACTAATGCTCCCAAAACCAGCAATATCAGTTTTGGCATTATATTATTCGGCATGAAGGACAGCAATTTCGCCACTCCCCTTCGCTTCTATTCAAATGTGGAGCACCCAGTACGCCGGCCGTCTTCGCAGCTGGAGTATATTCCCTTTGGGGGCAGCGCAGCAGTTCTCGCCGCGCTGCCCCTATTCTGACTGCCTTAGTTCAGCACGATAGCGTGAACCGCTTCAATCAGATTAACCACGGCGGTACGATCCACCAGGGATACGCTCTCGCCGTCTACCACCACGAGGCAGCGGCTCCCATCATAGCGATATAATTTGATTTCAACCTGGGGGAAGTTTTCGTTATCCAGGTGGACAGTCAGGCCGATTTCCTCTTTCTGCGCAGGCCACTCATCGGTAAATTCATCTGCGGTCAAGCCTTCCAGTGCGGATTGAAGATTGGCAATTTCCAGTTCCTCCTCCTGATAGGCCCAGGTGCGTTCCTCTCCATCCTTTTCGGAGGTGAGTGTATAGGTGTTTCCTTCCAGGGAAATGTCGATCCGTTGGATATCGGAGAAGTCCGCCCATATCACTTCGGGATGCCGGAGGTCATTGTAAGACATTGCGGCCAGCGTTTTGTAGCTGCTGGAGGAAATCTTGTAGACAATTTGCGATTCCCCGACCCGGACATATGCCGAGATTTCGGCCTCCTGGTCCTCGACATCCTCTGGGTCCGGACTGACATAGAGGACAAAGGTATCCGCAATTTCTTCGCCATCTTCCCCCTCCGTGGTGTAATCCACGGTGATTGTCAATTCGGGGGCATCCAGGCCATATGTCTGCAATTCCTCATCTGTTACGTTATATGACACATAGTTGACCGGATTCAGATTGGTGATACTCCGCAGATAGCTGTCTACCTTGGACGTATCAAGCGGCAGATTTTTGCCGCTCCGCTGGGTGAAGTAAACATCAGCGGCGCTGTAACTATCTGCGCTGTTTTCTTGATAGGCAATGCTGTATGCTTCCGTACCTGTGAATTGAATTTGGGTCACATGGTCAAAGGACGGTATCTCATCGTGGTCGATCATGTCGCTGAGAACCGCGTCGTATTCGTCCAGAGGGTCGTACTTGACCAGATACACGTTCCCGTCCCCAATGGAGACATACCGCTGGGAATCCATCTTGCTGTAATCGCCCAGCTTGACCTCATAGCTCTGCTCCTCGGTGGACAGATTGATAGTGCAGATGGGATCGTCCAACCCATACTGTCCAAAGTCCTCCACGTCCTCAATGATAAAGGCCGCGCCGAAGGACTGGAACTGTTCCAGCAGCTCATTGATTTTTTCCTCGCTCACAGGAAAGTTTTCATCCTCGTCATAGAGCCATGTTTCATCCTTGTGGAATGCCAGCGTTTCCTCGTTGTACTCCCAGGAGAGGGATTGCACTGATTCGCTGGGCAGTTCCAGGATGATCTCTCCGGTTTCTTTGATTTGCTCCTTCCGTTCCTCCATCTGCATCACCGCAAAGGTGGCGATGCAGGCCACAGCTAAAATTCCCAGAAGGATATAGAGCTTTTTAGACCGGTTCATTTTGCAGCCTCCTTCTTCTCAATACCACCCAAATGCCGATGCCCAGATACAGCAGCGGGAACACGCCGAT
>JAAWLO010000140.1 GCA_022797935.1 Oscillibacter sp.
ATTGGCAGCGGAGGAAATGGAACGGAATGGATGCTGCCGCGACGCGGCAGCGTAATGGAGTGCAATTTTCGACGCTGCGGGACCGCAGTCCCCTCTTGATTAGCGGCGGAGGGAAAGTAGCGCAATGGAGCCGTCGCCGCAGGCGACTGCGGAATGGAGCGGATTTTCCGACGCCGCAGCGGGCTTTGCGACGCTTCCGGCACTGATTTTTATAGGCCTTATTTTTTGAAAGGAGTTTTTATGCCCAGAAATGTCATTGATGTCACAGACCTTACCGTAGACGAAATCAACCAGCTGATTGCTGTCGCTGAAGATATGATTGCATCCCCTGCTAAATATCAGAACGCCTGCGTACATAAGCAGCTGGCCACACTCTTCTTTGAGCCCTCTACCCGGACTCGCCTCTCCTTCGAATCCGCTATGCTGGCGCTCGGTGGCAGCGTTCTCGGATTCTCCGAAGCCGCTTCCAGCTCTACCGCAAAAGGTGAAACCGTCGGCGATACAGTTCACACCGTCAGCTGTTACGCCGACATTATTGCCATGCGGCATCCAAAAGAGGGCGCCCCCTATGCCGCCGCACAGTTCAGCGAAGTCCCCATCATCAACGCCGGAGATGGCGGCCACAACCATCCTACCCAGACGCTTACCGATCTTCTGACCATCCACCGGGAAAAAGGCCGGCTGGACGGCTTTACCATCGGCTTCTGCGGCGACCTGAAATTTGGACGCACCGTCCATTCCCTTGTCAACGCCCTCAGCCGTTACGAAAATATTCGCTTTATCCTGATCTCTCCCACGGAGCTCAAGCTTCCCCGCTATGTCAAGGAAGAGGCGCTGAAAAAACAGAATATTCCCTATCAGCAGACCGACAGTCTGGATGCGGTTATGCCGGAGCTGGACATCCTCTACATGACCCGGGTTCAGAAAGAACGCTTTTTCAATGAAGAGGATTACCTCCGCCTCAAGGACAGCTATATCCTGACGCCGGAAAAGCTGGAAAATGCCAAGTCCGGCCTCTCGATCCTCCATCCGCTGCCCCGTGTCAACGAAATCGCCGTATCCGTGGACCGGGATCCCCGGGCCGCCTATTGGAAGCAGGTGAAAAACGGCAAGTTTATCCGTATGGCCCTGATTCTGAAATTGTTGGATATCCATGTGTAAGAAAATGGAGGATCTTATGAATATTGACAGCATTCAAAATGGTGTGGTCCTGGACCACATCCAGGCCGGAAAGAGCATGGACATCTACCGCTATCTCCACCTGGACCAGCTGGACTGCTCTGTAGCCATCATCAAAAATGTCCGCAGTGAACGGCTGGGCAAAAAGGACATCATCAAGATTGATTCTCCCATGGACCTGGACGTGGATGTGTTGGGCTACATTGACGCCAACATCACCGTCAACGTCATCCGCGACGGAGAACGGGTCGAAAAGACCCATCTGGAGCTTCCGAAAAAGCTGGTGAACATCATCCGCTGCAAGAATCCCCGCTGCATCACCGTGGCAGAGACCCAGCTGGACGCCATTTTCCTCCTCAGCGACCCGGAAAAGCACGTCTACCGCTGCGCTTACTGCGATACGGCCAAGGACCGGAAAAAGGCTTTCTGAGCCCTGCGCTGCCGAATCTGAATGATGGAATCCTACGAACTCATTCGTTCCCGCCGCAGAACGCTGGCCCTGGAGATTGCCAGCGATGGCCGTCTGCTGGTTCGAGCGCCCCTGCGGCTGTCCCAGGCCCGGATTGACGCCTTCGTCACGGCTCACGAGGACTGGATTGCCCGGCATCGGGAGATTCAGCGCCAGCGGGCCGCCCAGCGCCCGCCTGTCCCCACGGAAGCTGCGGTTGAGGCCTTAAAAGAGCGGGCCAGGGCGATTCTTCCGGAAAAAGTCGCCTTCTGGAGCGAGAAAATGGGCCTGCGTCCCACCGGAGTGAAGATTACCGCTGCCCGGAAGCGGTATGGCAGCTGCAGCGCGAAAAACAGCCTTTGTTTTTCCTGCTTTCTGATGAACTGCCCGGATGAGGCGGTGGACCTGGTGGTGGTACACGAGCTGTGCCACATTCGGGAGAAAAACCATGGCCCGGCTTTTTACGCCCTGCTGGAGCGGTACCTTCCCGACTGGCGGGAGCGCAAAAAGCAGCTCTTTATGGCCTGCTGATGGAAAGGGGATGGATGTCATGTGCGGTATTTGTGCCGCAATGCTGCTGGCCTTGTGCCTCAGCGGCTGCGGAGAGACGCTTCAGGCGGGCATAGAGGCCCTGCCGCCCGCTCTTCAGGAAGCCGCTTTGGAGGGAATTCAGTCCTGGACCGCCAGCCAATGGAGCCTTCAGGACCCCATTGATGAATTTTTTGCTGCCGCAGACGCCCGGGATGCGGCGGCGGTGCGGGCCCTGTTCTCGCCCAATGTCCAGCTGCAGGACCAGGATTTGGACCAGATGATCCAGGCGCTCTTTGCGCTCTACCCTGGCCCTACCGAGGACTGTCTCATGCGGACCCCTGTGGGAGCGTCTAAGCGTCTGGGCTGGGGCGAGCGGATGACCCGGGTTCACAATCGTGTTCCGGTGGTCTGCCAGGGCGTTAGTTACTACTGCTCATTCTCCTACACCACCAAGGATGAGACCGACGCGGGAAATATAGGCCTTACCCGTGTGGTTTTTCAGACAGAGAAAGCCGCTGCTAATGCAGAATTTTTGGACACGCTGGAAATTGAAGACGGCCTGACGGTAATCGCGGATGCCCCCGGAGATTATGAGACCCGCCGTATCGGGGACCTTCCCTACCGCTTCACGCCCATTGACCGAACCATCACCAGGGAAGCTCTTCTGGAATTCCTCCAAACAGAGGACCGCTGGGAGGCCTTTGCGGAGCACTTTGGCCCGCCCAATGCAGAGTCTTACGCCGGCGTTTTCTACGAGCTGGTCCCGGAAGACGGCGCGCCCCGTTACGCTTGTCTTTACACCAAGGACTCCGGCGGTGTGGAGCGGGCAGACACCTTGTACGTATATGACAACCGGGAGCACCAGTTTCTGGAGACTCTCTGGGAATCCCAGTCTTCCCCGGAGGACTAGAAAGGCGGTTTTTATGGAGAAGAAACATCTGCTGGACCTGCTGCGGGGCAATCCCTATCCGGGAAGGGGCATTCTCTTGGGAAAGAGCCCGGATGGCAGACACGCCGCGGCTCTCTACTTCATCATGGGGCGAAGTGAAAATTCCCGGAACCGCATCTTCGTTCCCACGGAGGACGGTATCCGCACCCAGGCCTATGACCCTGCCAAAGTGACGGACCCCAGCCTCATCCTCTACCATCCCGTCCGAAAGGTGAGACAGGGTCTGATCGTCACCAACGGCGACCAGACGGACACCATCCGGGATTACCTTCTGGCGGGCCAGACGTTTGCCGGGGCCCTGAAGACCCGGACCTTTGAGCCCGACAAGCCCCACTATACCCCCCGCATCTCCGGCCTGCTCAGTCCGGACGGCAGCTTTCAGCTCTCCATTCTGAAGAGCACGGCAGGAGACCCCGCCTGCTGCTGCCGGTATTTCTACCACTACGACGCGCCTCTCCCCGGCGAAGGCCGGTTTCTTCACACCTACTTGGGCGGCGGGGACCCCCTGCCCTCTTTCCAGGGAGAGCCGGTACGGGTGACTCTGCCTGCAGACGAGCCTGAGACCTTGGCGGACCAAGTCTGGGAAGCGCTGAACGCGGACAATAAAGTGTCCTTGTTTGTGCGTTTTGTGGACCTTACGGACGGAAGCTGCCGGGATGTAATCCGAAACCGCTATTGATTTAAGAAAGACGCCGTCCTCCGGCCGGAGGAC
>JAAWLO010000141.1 GCA_022797935.1 Oscillibacter sp.
GGGAATCTGCAGATTCCCGAGGTCCGGGGCCTCCTGTTCAGCAAACTGGCCGCTATGCAGGAAAAGGGAGTGGCATGCCGTCTGGAAGCCCTCTATCCCATTGTGGCTGTGGAGATGGATGTCTGGGATTTTGTCCGCTGTTTGGGAATTTTGACCGACAACGCCCTGGAAGCCGCCCTGGAGACGGAACAGCCCTGGGTGGACATCATCCTGCTGGCCCAGGGACGGCAGGTATTCCTTCAGGTATCCAACCCCTATCAGAACCGCATAGACCCGGAACGCATGTGGAAGGAGGGTTGGTCCACCAAGGGCGCAGGCCGGGGGCTAGGCCTGTCCAGCTATCAGCACATTCTGGAGGGCTATCCCAACGCCTCCCCCTGTACCCGTTGGGAAAACGGCGTCTTTGTGCAGGAACTGACGGTGGAGGAAAGCGCATGATTGGAATTTATCTCTGTGATGACGAGGACGCCGTCCGGCACCAGATTCAGACGGCCCTGGAGTGGAAAATCTTTGTAGAGAATTATGACATGAAGGTGGTGTGCAGCGCCGCCTGCGCCCGGGAATTACTGGCTGCGGCGGAACACGAAAAACGCGGGATTTACTTCCTGGACGTGGACTTAAAGGACGGGGAATGGGACGGCTTCCGCCTGGGGCAGGAGCTGCGGCGGCGCGACCCTCACGGCACACTGGTCTATATCACCAGCTATGGCGACTTAGCCTGGCGCACCTTCCAATACCATCTGGAGGCCTTTGATTACATCCTGAAGAAACCGGAACAAATTGGCTCCTCTGTGTCCCGTTGTCTGGGCGAGATTCACACGCGCCTGCTGGCGGAACGCCAGGACCCGGCGGAGATGTTCACCCTGCGGACAGGCGAAGCGGTGCGCCACGTTCCCCTGAGCAAGATTCTCTTTTTCGAAACTGCCGCCATCCCCCACCATGTCCTGCTCCATACGTCCAACAGCCGGATGGATTTTTTAGGCAGCCTGCAGGAACTGGAACGCACCCTGGGAGACCGTTTCATCCGCACGCACCGGGCCTATCTGGTGGCGGCGGACAAAATCGAAGCGGTGAATTGGAAGCACAGCAAACTGTGGGCCGGAGGCCATGAGTGCCTGCTTTCCCGCACTGGAAAAGCGGAACTCCGCCGGAAATTGGGAGGAAGCCTGTAAGGCTTCCTCTCTTTCCATTCCGGAAGCTTTTTGGTTCATTCCGGAAATAAGCGCCCCATGACCGCGCCTGTGTGGTATGGTTTCCTTGTCAGCCGGCAGAAAGAGAAAGGAGGTGAGCCTGTGGCGAAGGACCGTTTTGTAGAAGTCTACTCCCAGGGCGTTTTGAACGTGGCAAAGATTGTTGTCGACACGAAAACCGGCGTAAATTACCTGTTGGGCTCCCATGAAAAGCAAATGGGAACCGGATTGACGGTTCTGGTCGGTCCGGACGGCAAGCCCATTGTCACCCCTTGTCAAACAGGAACATGAATCAACACAGGAGGAACTATGAAAAGAAACGTGACTTTAAAGGAACTGGTGGGGAGAACCATCATTTGCGCACTGCTTCTTGTCTGCTATTACTGGACGTGGGCAAGACGGGATTGGCAGGACTATTATGACGTGATTCAGAATATGATTGTCACATTTGCCATTCTGTTTTTTGCCTTGCAGGCAGGCCGCATCCATAAGTACCGCAAAGAAGAAAAGAACGAACAGGCCATTCAAATCCTGCGCCGGGCCGACGCAATCGGATTGAAAATTATGGTGGCCGCCGCCATTCCCATTGCCTTTGCGTCCGCCGCCGCAGCTATAGACGGAAGAACGGCGGGCTATGCACTTGTTGGAACCATATTCGCGCTGACGGTGATACGTTTCATTCTGTTTTGCGTGATGAGCAGAAACGAACGATGAAGAGACGGACCTGTCAGGAGCGGTTCGGGTGTCCGGGTGATCTTGTGCCATCCGGGCGCTCTTCTATTTCCTGGTAAGTGCCAGCGGCCTTATCTCCCCGACTGGAAGAAGTTGAGAAAAACGATGCCCCTGGTGTGCAAGACACCAGAGGCATTATTCTTTGGATAAATCAGATTTCTTTTTCTGCCCCCTCCGCCGTTAGAATGGCTTGGGCAGCTTGCGGGTACGCCAGATTCCCCGGATACCCTGGTCAATTATAGCTTCCGTGCAGTCCATTAAGCGGCAAACAAACCGGCTAAAACCCTTATTTCGCGCGGGTTAAAAGGCAAACGGTCTCCACATGCCGCGTCCCTGGGAACAAATCAACCGCCGCAGCCCGCACTGCCTTATAGCCATACTCCTCAAATATCCGCACATCCCGTCCCAGCGTCCCCGGGTCACAGGAAATGTACACAATTCGTTCCGGCCCCATGTCCGCCGCCAATGCAATGACCTCCGGGGCAAGACCTTTCCGGGGCGGGTCCACGGTGATGACTTCCGGCCGCAGGCCCTGGGCGTTCAGCATGGCGGCTGTATCAGCCGCGTCTCCACAGAAAAACTCCGCGTTTTTCACCCCGTTCCGCTCCGCGTTCTTCTGTGCGTCCCGGACAGCAGCCGGCACAATTTCCGCACCTATGACCCGCTTCACCCGGCCTGCCAGACACAAAGTAATGGTCCCCGCTCCGCAGTACAAATCCAATACGGTCTCTTCCCCTGTCAGCGACGCAAATTCCAACGCCTTGCTGTAAAGAACCTCTGCCTGCTCCCGGTTCACCTGATAAAAGGAGGGAACTGACAGCCGGAATTCCAGACCGCAGAGGGTATCCATGATAAAATCCTGTCCCCAGATGGTTCTATATTGCTCTCCCAGGATGACGTTCCCCTTTTTTGTGTTCACATTCAGCACCACGCCTACCGTCTTGGGTGCGGCGGCCAGAACCAAAGCGGCCAGTTCTGCTTCCCGGGGCAGCTTTCTGCCGTTGGCAATGATACAGCAAAGACTTTCGCCCCGGTGGTTGGTCCGGACGTATACATGGCGAACCAGGCCCTTGCCGGTGCGCTCGTCATAAGCGGGGACCTGGTAACGCCGCATCCAGCCTCTCACGGCACCGGCCGTGCGGTCACAGGTTTCCGGCTGAAGAAGACAACGCTCGATTGGCACCACCTGATGTGTCCGGGCCTGGAAAAAGCCGATTTCTCCGCCGGGGCCCACGGGGTATTGGCATTTATTGCGATAGTGTTCCGGGTTTTTCGCCCCGATAATCGCTTCCACCAGGACGTCTGAGCCTCCAAGGCGGGACAGTGCGTCCTGGACGCGCTGGCGCTTGGCGCTCAATTCCTCGGCATACGTCAGATGACGGAAATCACAGCCGCCGCATTTTCCATAATACGGGCAGTCTGGGACTGCACGTTCTGGGGAGGGGGTACGGAGTTTGACAAGCTCTCCCAGGGCATGGGTTTTCATCACCCGGGTGATGCGGAGGTCTATGGTTTCTCCCCGGACTGTCTGGGGGACAAAGACGACTGCGCCGTCCAGGCGGACCACTCCGTGGCCTTCGGCGGAGTAGCCCTCTACGAGGGCGGTGTGGATGCTGGATTTTTTTAATGGCTCCATAAATTGATGTTGTCCTCTCTGATAAGGGTGTAAACTTTTTGTTGGGGGTTCCCTCTTCGAGGGGGGGGACTGGGTTTTTCCCCGCAGGGGAACGGTGGTCTTTTTCTTCGAATAGGGAGATTTTGCTTTTTCCCCGAAGGGGGAAGCCTATACTTACCCTGACGGGCGGGGGGATGCCAGCCAGGATGCTGGCTGGTTCATTGCACCCCCCATTTTCTCTTTTTGGTTGCGCCAAAAAGAGAAAACGGGCCGTGC
>JAAWLO010000142.1 GCA_022797935.1 Oscillibacter sp.
TCCCCCCGGACGATGACGCTGCCGGAGGTGGGAGTGTCGAGGCCGCCCATCATGTTGAGAAGGGTGGACTTGCCGCTGCCGGATGTCCCTACCACGGCCACGAACTCCCCCTGCTCCACCGAGAGGTTGACCCCATCCAGAGCGCGGGTAATGTTGGGCCCGGTGCCATACTGCTTTTTCAGGTCGATGGTCTGTAATATGTTCATTTTTTTCTGCTCCTTTCACGGCTGTTCGCCTCTTGATAAGGGCATTGTAAAATATAAATGTCACAGAAATGTCCGTACCAGCGAAAAAACTTCCTTAAAATCAGGGCAAATTGTTACATAGTGCGGACATTTCATAAAACATCATCGGACAGGTAGGAACATGGAAAAGGTAGACCCCCGACCAACCTCCGAGGTTACCTTGATATAGCCACCCTGCCGGGTGACGATCTCCCGAGCCAGATACAGGCCGATGCCCACCCCCGGCTGGTCGTGTACCTCCTCCTCCCGGTAAAAGCGCCGAAAGATGGCGGCCTGCCTGCTCTCCGGGATACCCTTGCCGGTGTCGGCCACATCCAGTTTGACATACATCTCCCACTGCTCCACGGACACGCTGATCTTCCCGCCCGCCGGGGTGTACTTTACCGCATTGTCCAGCAGATTGAACAGGGCCTCCGCCGTCCACTTGCTGTCGTGGGAAACTCGTAGATCCTCCGGACAATGCACCTCTACGGCGATGCCCTTTTTCTCCGCCCCGTAGACGATGCCGCTGCAAGCCATCGCCAGCGTATCCAGCAGCGGGCCGTCCCTCTTTTCCAGCGTGATCGCCCCGGTCTCCAGGCGGGAGGCTTTCCCCATGGACTGCACCAGAAATTCCAGCTTGTCTGTCTGGCTGCGGATACCCTGTAGAAAGTCCCGTCGCTCCTGCTCTGTGACGGGCTTTGCCAGCAGGGTGTCCGCCACCATTTTCAGATTTGCCACTGGCGTTTTCACCTGATGGGAAATGTCCGACACCAGGGTTTGCAGTTCCTGCCGCTCTTCATCCACCCTGCGCCGGTTTTCTTGAAGAATGTTATATAGCCGGGAGAGGCGGTAGCTGATGCGGGCAAAGATGGTCTCACGGTCTTCAGCTCTGGCCGGCTCTTCGCCACCGCTGATCATTCTGTCCATGCTCTGGCACAGGTCGCTGGTAAATTGGGACAGCCGCTCGGCAAAAAACAGCGTCAGCAGGAATAGCCAGACCAGGGCGCAGGCCGTCAACAACGCACCGGCCAGCAGTACCCACCCTTGACCCGTCATGGCAGAGAGGAGGAAAGTGAGTACCAGCATGGAGACAGCCGCGCCGGCCTCCACCAGCAGAAACATGGTTTTGACCGAAATATGCTTCATTTCCGTTCACCCCCTGTCCATTGATAGCCGATGCCGTAGATGGTCTTGATATAGGTATCGCCCTCCGCCTCGATCTTGCCTCGGATACGGCTGATGGAGGTGGTCAGGGTGTGCTCGTCCACAAATTTTTCATCTACATCCCATAGCCGCTCCAAAATCCTCTGCCGGGTCAGCACCTGCCGTGGATTTTTGCAGAACAGGTACAGCATCTTGTACTCCATGGGGGAGAGAGCCAGCGGCTTTCCGTTCAGGGTGGCCGCTTGTTCCAAAAAGTCCAGGAACAGCCTGCCGTCGTCGTAGAGGTCCTTTGCCGGTTTGTGGTGCTCCAGCATGGCGAACATGGCGCGGATCTTCCGCTGCAAGGCCCCGATGGAGAAGGGCTTGGTGATGTAGTCCACCGCCCCAGCCTCATAGCCTCGGATCTGGTCGCTCTCCTGGTCGTTGGCGGTGAGGAAGATCACCACCGTGTCCGGGTACTCCGGCTTGATCAGCCCGCACAGGTCGTAGCCGTTCCCATCCGGCAGATTGATGTCCAGCAGCACCAGGTCGTATGACCTCCCGGCCAGCAAGCTGGCGGCAGTCCTGGCGTTCAGAGCAGGGGTAACATCCCAGCCATCGGAAATCAGGTTATAAGCTAAAGTTTTATTCAAAAGAGCGTCATCCTCAACAATCAGTATCCGTTTCATGGTCCAGCCTCCTTTTGGTGATAAGGTCAGTATAACAGATAAATGTCCGCAAAATGTTACAGCGGGCAAGTTCCTGCCCGATTTTTTCCTGATTTTTGATGATCCCTCTTGACGACCGTTACTATCCGTTTTATACTGTATTTGTTAATACAATACAGTATAAAACGGATAGGCGGTGGGAATTTGGAAATCGTAGTCAGCAACAAAACGAGCCGTCCCCTGTATGAACAGATCACCATACAGATCAAAGCGCAGATCATGAGCGGCGAACTGAAAGCCGGAGAGCCGCTTCCCTCGATTCGCTCCCTTGCAAAATCCTTGCAAATCAGTATTTTGACGGTGCAGAAGGCATACGACCTTCTACAGACGGACGGATTTATCGAAACAACGGCAGGAAAGGGCTGCTTTGTTTCCGCACAGAATCAGGACTTTTATCTGGAAGAACAGCAAAAGAAAATCGAGAAGCATTTTAATGAGGCGATCGAGATCGCCCGCACCAGCGGAATATCGTTGGATAAACTGCTTCATCTGCTGACGCTGCTATACGAGGAGGATGGACAATGAGGAACGCTCTGACTGTTTCGAGACTTACTAAAACATACAACGATTTCCTTCTGGACCATGTTTCATTTTCCGTCCCCGCTGGGTCTATTGTGGGATTGATCGGTGAAAATGGCGCTGGGAAAAGCACGACCATCAATGCGGTGTTAGGGCTTATCCAGAGAGAATCGGGAACGGTTTCTATCTTTGGCGAAGAGAAATTAGATGCTGACATTAAGGAACAAATCGGCGTGGTGTTTGACGGCAGCAACTACCCTGAGGTACTCTCCCCCAGGAAGCTGGGCGGGGTCATGAAGAACATCTACCGCTCCTGGGATGAAACGGCCTACTTCCACTTTTTGAAGCAGTTCTCCCTGCCCACTGACAAGTGGATCAAGCAGTTTTCCAAGGGGATGAAGATGAAGCTGGCGGTTTCTGTCGCCCTTTCCCATCGCTCCAAGCTGCTGATCCTGGACGAAGCCACCAGCGGCCTTGATCCTATTGTTCGGGATGATCTTCTGGATATGCTGTTGGATTTCGTGCAGGAGGAGAACCATTCCGTCCTGGTGTCCTCCCATATTACCAGCGACCTGGAAAAGATCGCAGACTATATTGTGTTTATCCATGAGGGAAAAGTGGTCTTTTCCAGGCCCAAGGACGAGTTGGCAGAGCAGTACGGCATCCTCAAGTGCGGAGCGGCGCAGTTTGACGCGCTGGACAAGGCCGACATCATCGTGTACCGCAAAATGGATTATGAATGGCAGGTGCTGGTGGCTGACCGGGAGAAGATGCAGAAGAAGTATCCGAAGGCCATGGTGGTTCCGGCCACCATTGACGAGATCATGCTGCTCTATGTAAAGGGGGAGAAGTGATGAAAGGCGTTCTGTTGAAAGACCTCTATATCGCCAAGAGCAATATCCTGGTCACCGTCGTCAGTCTGGTCGTTCTGGGGTTCGGTCTGTCGTTCCTTCTGGAGACAAGTGCGCTGTTGGTTCTGGCCCCGGTGGCCTCCACTACCGCAGTCTTTATCAGCATCACCAGCGACGCCGCCTCCAAGTGGAATAAAAATGTGATCACCATGCCGGTGTCCAGAGGCCAGATTATCGGGGAGAAATTCGTGTTTTACATTCTTCTCGCTGTCCTGGGGCTTGTCACCGCATTG
>JAAWLO010000143.1 GCA_022797935.1 Oscillibacter sp.
GGTCTGCCCACCACGGAGATGATCTTCGAGGATGTCCGCGTGCCCGCTTCCCGGATGCTGGGCGGCAGCCCGAACAGTGCCGTATCCATAAGGGCTATTTCCCAGAATCAGCGGCAGGTCTTAACGAGAAATTCTGCTTTGTGAATTTGGACTTGGATCTTTATGATCCAACCTATCAGGGCTTATGGTTTTTCCAGGACAAAATGACGGATTCCGGGGTCATTCTGGTGCATGATTACTACTCGCTTTATGACGCGGGTGAATATAAAGGCGTTCGGGCGGCTGTGGACCGCTTTTTTTCTGAGTACACGGGAGACATCCGGAAGTATCCCATTGGAGACGGCTACAGCGTGATGCTGGCGGGGTTCTGGAATGCAGGAGATAGTGTAAAGTAGAACCTTCCTTATGAACGAAACGGAACTATAAAAAGAGGTTTTCGTGGAAGAGGGATTGAAGGAAATGAATTGAGACCAGGAATGAGTCAGAATATAGGTGATCGCAGAACTGGCAGCTTCGAAAAGTTCTCCGAATTATAAAAAGACGGGAAGTTTCTTTTTCTCGTGCAGTTTCATAGCCGCTCTCACGATTTCGTTGAGGGCGGCTGCTTCTTTTTTTGTCATACAGTCCATCAGATTTAGAAGCGCCCGCTTTGCCGGTTGGTTCCACGCCAATGGCGGAGGCTTTTCTTTATAGCCTAAGAATACCAAAACGATTCCCAGTCAACACAAAGATAATGGGATAAGGTTGTTCCCCCGCTTACTTCCAAAAATCAGAATAAAACCATCTCCGTTTACTTGTGCTTTTTGTAATGTACCGAAAACAGGGAGAGATAACAGCTCGATGACATAAAGGCACAATCCCAAGACGATGGCTTTAAAGCCAACGATGATTTTTCTATCCATTTCCATGAATTTATGTCCCCTTTACAAAATTGTTGTTACTCTGGTTTTCGGGGCCAAAGAACATAGCTGATTTAAAACCGCCAAGGCCGGTGATATCCGGGACCTTGGCGGTTTTCGATCCGGAAAAGCGTGCTCCCAACGGATGGAGGAATATCAAAAGCAAATGCTCTATACGGCCCTCTTTCAAAAATGGGCTGCTCAGACCGTGACTTCTACGTTTACCCTTGTGCCTGTGGAGGCAGCTGGGATCAAATTTCCTTCCACAGCAAGCCCTCCCGCAGTCATAGACCATGTCCCTGTCCGCCGGACATGGATCACATATTCCGCGCCTCGGAACCGCTGCCGGACTGTATATTCCATCAGCTCGTCCGGAAGGCAGGGCCGGACCCGCAGGCCGTCGAAATCCGGCTGGACGCCCAGAATCGCCTGACTGACAGACAGGAAGGTCCGGGAGGCAGTGCCGGTGAGCCAGCTGTTTTTGGCGTGGCCGGGGTTGCCGGAGGCACGGCCCGTCACCGTCTGGGCATAGACGTAGGGTTCCGTTTCGCGGCGTTCGCTCTCGTCCTCCAGCCACGAGGGACAGATGCGCCTGGAGATGTTGAAGGCTTCGTTTTCTGCGGCCAAGAACCGCCTCGCCGCAGACGATCCAGGAGTTGTTGCGGCAGAAGACGGAGCCATTTTCCTTGTAGCCCGGCGGGTAGGAAGAGATCTCGCCCAGCTTCAGATGGTACTCCGTATAGCAGGGGCCAGCAGCTCCACGCCGTATTGACCCAGCAGGCATGCCCAGGTGGAATCCAGGGACTTCTTCATTTGACCGCTCTTTTTTCCAATGCACGCTGGAGTCTGTTTTAAAATTTAGATATTGTGTGTAAAGAGCTGAGATGATAAAATAAAGCACATGAAAAGACATGAAATAAGCGAAAAATAATGGAACAGGATCAAGGATAAGTTTCTGCCAGAAGACAAACCGCAAGGAGGCCGGCCGGGAAAAAGCAGCCGGGAAATGCTTATCCTGTAAACAAAAACAGGAGTTGCCCCAATAGGATCCCCCCTGAAAAGGTACATGCTCCTCTGCAGCTTCCTCCGACGGCATTATCCGCATCCGGTGTAAGGGCCTAAGGCAGCAGATTTCCAAGAAGAATTTGAGAAACTATGAGAGATTTGAAATTTTTTCGTCTTTATATCGGTCGGTTTCTCCGTGTCCTACGGTGAGTGGTACGAAATCACAAACACCTGCGCACCACTGCTCGACCTGGCGGGCCCTGGTAACTAAGCAAATATGGTAAAAGGACAAGGCGCGAGTTGGGCCTTGCCCTTCCGCTTTATTTTGAGAGGGTCATCACAAAATTGCCCCGCCGCCCCAAACCTGGGCCTGCGTGACCGCCAGAACGGTTTCGGTGGGAATACCGGCAATCTCGCTGCCAAAAATCGCCCGCAGATTTCCGTTATTCAGCATAGAGGCAAGCTGGGACTTCGCTGCGGCGGACGCGGCCAGTTGAGATGCCTGTATGCGGCACTCAATCTGTTTTTCTACCGCCAGCTTCATAAACTCGGCGTGGCGGGCCATACGCAGATCCCACCAGCTTTCTTCATCGTCAGAACCGCTCTTGGAATAGGTGATCTCCCCGCCTGCGCTGGAAGAACAGGCGTTGCAAATATTCCCGTCCTCTCCGATGGCAACGGCTTGCGACATATCCCATGTACTCCCTGGCATGATGGCCTCGTTCCGCGCCACGTCAAAGGCAAACCAGGTGTCGATCTTCTTAAAAATCTCCTGGGCGTAGGCCGGGTCTTGCTCCATGCGCTCCTGCACCTTGGGGTGAATGACCACGGCCGTGCTCCCGGGCGGAACGTTGCCCAGGGCATGAATCTCCTTCGGAGCGGTAAATCTGCCGTCAATGGAGCCGTAGAAGGGATTGGCCCCGGTGGGCTGCCAATTCTCCAGCGTTTCCTTGGCTTTGTCCCCATCCTGGTACAACAGGTAATGGGGGTAGTCGTTCCGTGTTCTCCAATAGCCGCTGCTGGCGTCAAAGATATGATAATGGATGTTGGGATATTTGGCTTTCAGCATAGCCTCCAGAGAAGGAGACTCCGTTGCTTCGGCTGCCTCCACGCTCCCCGCCTGTCCGGCAGCCCGCACAGACAAATCCATCATCAGGCTGGTGGGCAGACCCGCCATACCCATGAGGCCGCTCATGCTGGTGGTCAGCGTGTCCGTTCTGCGGCTGCTGGCCTGCGCCGCCATGTCAAGGAAACGGTTGGCCTGTGTCCCGGTCTGCTTGGCTTCACGGGCCTTTGTGGGGGCGCTATATGCCTGCGTTCCATAACTTGGCTGAATCGTGTTGCTCATTGTATCACCCTTTCCTTTACATCACATATTGAGGAAGAACATATTTGTTCCTGCCGGTAAAGACACTTCCGGCGTGACTGCGGTGGAAGATACCATCCGCGTTTTCAGCAGATCGCCAATATTGGAGAAGGTCTTTTCCAGCGCCGCCGTTTCTGCGGTACGCTCCCAAATGGCCCTGCGCTGTGCTGCTGCCGCAGACTGCTCCTGATACTGCCGCTGCTGTTCCGCTTTTTTCTTTGCCTTTTCCGCATTGATCCTGTTTACCTCGGCCACGCGTTCCGGGGAATCGCTGCACCCACAAATATAAGTCACGGTTCCGTCCTCATGGACTACCACTCCGCAAGGCTCAAAAACCAAACCCTGTGCGGCACAAATCGCATTTCCTTGGGGAATAACAGTGTTGAAAAAATAGTCGATTTTTTGCTCATAATAAAGTGCTTTTTTCACGTCACCCGCC
>JAAWLO010000144.1 GCA_022797935.1 Oscillibacter sp.
CTTACGGCCTCCTTCTGACGGCAAACTTTGCGGGTCTGGGAATCGTTTACCTCTTCGGAATGGTCTATTACTACCTGATGAGCAACTTCTATCTGGGAAACCCCATTGGCCTTTGGCCGCTGTTTCTGTATTGCTTCCTGCTGGCCGTTCCAGGGGATATTGCCCTGTGCATTTTGGGGGCTGTTCTGGGAAAGCGGCTGATTCCATTGGTTAGAGAGAAAGGCGGTAAAACGGATGACCAGACTTGAGACCTTCACCCAGCAGGTCCTGGTGGGCCGGGAGCTTACCAGCCAGGAGGCACAGGAGCTGTACAGCCAGCCTTTGGAGGATTTGTGCCAGGCGGCCAATGAGATCCGCCGCCATTTCTGCGGCTGGCGCTTTGACCTCTGCACCATCTTCAATGGCAAGAGCGGCCGCTGTTCCGAGGACTGCCGCTTCTGCGCGCAATCCGCCCGGCATCACACCGGCGCAGCGGAGTACCCCCTCCTCTCCCCAAAAGCTCTGGCGGCTCCAGCGAAGGTAAACGCGGACCAGGGGGTGCTGCGCTACTCCATTGTTACCTCGGGAAAGCGTTTGTCGGAGGCCGAGGTGGATTGCCTGTGTGAGGCGATCTGCCTCATCCGGGCCGAGAGCAATATCTCCGTCTGTGTTTCTGCGGGACTGCTGAAAGAGGCGCAGTACCGGCAGCTGAAGCAGGCCGGGGCAGACCGGGTGCACAACAATCTGGAGACCTCCCGGCGGTATTTTCCCAGTGTCTGCACTACCCACACGTTTGATGACAAACTCCGTGCCATCTGGGCGGCGCAGGCGGCTGGACTTACGGTGTGCTCCGGCGGCATCATGGGTCTGGGGGAGACCGTGAAAGACCGGATTGACATGGCGCTTACGCTGCGGGACCTGGGTATCCAAAGCGTTCCGATCAATCTGCTCAATCCCATTCCCGGCACGCCTTTGGAGGAGAACCAGCGGCTGACAACAGAAGACATGCGGCGGATTGTGGCGGTGTACCGCTTCCTGCTGCCGGAGGCTTCCATACGTCTGGCGGGGGGCCGGGGACTGCTGGAGGACAAAGGCCTGAGCTGTTTCCGGTCCGGAGCCAATGCGGCCATTTCGGGGGACATGCTCACCACGGCCGGCATCACGGTGGAAACGGATCTCCAGATGCTGGAGGAACTTGGATACGAGGTGCGGCTGTGAAAGGGGGCCTGTTTGTCACCGGGACTGGAACGGATGTGGGCAAGACCTATGTCACCGCCCTGCTTCTGAAAAAGCTGCGGCAAGGCGGCTTCCAAGCGGCGTACTACAAGGCCGCCATGAGCGGCAACCGCCGTCTGCCGGATGGAACTTTGCTACCAGGAGACGCTTTGGCGGTCAAGGATGTCAGCGGTATCAGCCAGCCTCTGGAGCAGATGTGCCCCTATGTTTACGAGGCCGCCGTCTCACCGCATCTGGCTGCCCGGCTGGAAGGCAATCCGGTTTGTCTGCAGCGGGTGCTTCAGGATGTTCACACACTGGCCGGCGCCTATGAATATGTCACGCTGGAGGGTTCCGGAGGGATTCTCTGCCCGCTCCGGTTTGATCAAGAAGAACTCTGGTTGGCTGACGTTATACAGGCCTGCCGTTTGGGCTGCCTGCTGGTAGCGGACGCCGGACTGGGGACCATCAATGCCGTGGGGCTGACGGCCTTTTATCTGCGCCAGCGAGGCATTCCGCTGCAGGGGCTGGTGTTCAACCGCTTTCAGCCGGGAAACCGTCTTCATGAGGACAATGTGGTCATGTGCGAACATCTGACCGGCGTGAAAACCGCCGCCCTGGTTCGGGAGGGAGATACCGATCTGCGTATCCCGGCGGAACAGCTGGCGGCGCTGTATGAATCGGAGGAAGCGTTATGATTTGGTATCCCTATCAGCAGATGAAAACCATGCCCGCGCCCTATGAAGTTCTGGATGCAGAGGGTGTTTACCTGTACACAAAGGACCAGAAGCTGATTGATTCCGTCTCTTCCTGGTGGAGCGTGATTCATGGGTACAAGCATCCGGAGCTGACGAAGGCCTTGACTTCCCAGGCGAACCGTTTTGCCCATGTGATGTTGGGCGGCCTGACCCATGAACCGGTCCGCAGGCTCTCCGACAAGCTGCAGAGCTTTTTGCCCGGGGATTTGGATTACTGCTTTTTCTCCGATTCCGGGAGCGTGGCGGTAGAAGTGGCCCTGAAAATGGCGCTGCAGTATTACATGAACCAGGGGCAGACCCAGCGCACCATGATTCTCTCCCTGGAGCATGCCTATCATGGCGATACGTTCAAAACTATGGAGGCCGGGGACGACGAGGATTACCACTTCGTACTCCGCGCTTACGGCCCCAGCAGGCATGTCATCCACATTCCCACGGAAACTGCAGCGCTGGAGCAGGCGTTCCTCCAGTATCACCAGTATTTGAACTGTATGCTGGTGGAGCCGCTGCTCCAGGGCGCCGGCGGGATGCGCATGTACGACCGTTCCTTTCTGAAGCGGGCCCGGGAACTGTGTGACCAGTATGGGGTGCTGCTGATTTTCGACGAGGTAGCCACAGGCTTTGGGCGGACCGGAAACCGCTTTGTGGCGGACTTGGTGCTGCCGGACATTTTGGTTCTGGGCAAAGCGCTGACAGGCGGCTATATCGGACACGCCGTGACCGTGGCCAATCAAAAGGTTTACGAGGGATTTTACAGCGACGACCCGTCCCACGCTTTGATGCACGGTCCCACCTTTATGGGCAATGCCCTGGCCTGTGCCGTTGCGCTGAAATCCATCCAGCTTTTCGAGGAGCAGGACTATCTGTCCAAAATCCGCCGGATTGAGGAAATTACCCGGCGGGAGATGGCGGGATTTGCCGACCCCCGGGTCCGGGAAGTGCGTATAATGGGCGGCTGTGTCTGTGTGGAGGTGTGGGACCCGGACACCCTCCGGGGATACCAGCAGTTTGCTTATGACCGGGGGGTGTTCAGCCGGCCGTTCCTGCAGTATCTGTATGCTATGGTACCCTACGTGATCTCGGAGATGGAATTGGTGCAGGTATTGCGCACCATGCGGGAATGGTTCTCCCGCTGAGCAATTCCGCCTGCCGGCAGACGGAAAAAAGCAAGACCCTTCGAGCGGCACCCATAAGACAGTATTAGAAATGTTTTCGGGAAACGGCGTAGCTTGCAGGCTATGCCGTTTCTCCGTTTTGCAGATCATTCAGTAAAGATGCGGGGGGGGGTATTCCCACAAGGTCATAGGAAATGTCAATCTGCTGTTCCCTATGCCCCTTTGATTTATCCGGCGCGTGAACGTACACCGCCTTTACCATGTCATTTAAAACCGCGGGCGTTAATTCGTCCAGGTCCAGATACTTCCGTACTTTGCTAATGAACCTGTCAATGTTCTCTGTTTGTTCTTCCTGTTCGTTAATTTCTTCATTCAATCGCAACAGCTTTTCCCGCAGTTCTTCCTGCTCCTGTTCGTAATCGTCAGAGAGCATTTGAAATCTGCTGTCAGATAATTTCCCGCCTACGTTGTCTTCATAAATCTTGCATATCAGTTTTTCCAGTTCCCTGGCCCGTTTCTGTGCCGCCACCAGCCGTTTCCGCTTTCTGGTGATGTCGCTGGCCTGCTGCTCGGCCTGGGTTTCCTGAACCGCTTTGATAAACTCTGCCCGGTCATTTCTGGAATACT
>JAAWLO010000021.1 GCA_022797935.1 Oscillibacter sp.
CACACAGCTTTCAGCTGCAAGCCATGTACGGCTGAAAGCCGTATGATGAAAGCCGCATCTGGTCATTTTATTTGGAATACATTGTCCGTTTTGCGAGGGTGGGGGACAGCTGTTTCAGCCCTTCACCAGGGAAGCAATCTCGTCGGCAAAGTTCTCCTGCTTCTTCTCAATGCCCTCGCCCTTCTCAAAGCGAATCGCATCCTTAAAGGTGACAGAACCACCCAGCTCCTTGGCCACGTGAGCAATATAGGCCTCTACCGAACCTTCAAACACGTCCGCGCGAACGGAGTCCTGCTGAAGCAGGCAGTTCTCAGCATAGAACTTGTTCAGCTTGCCCATGACAATCTTTTCGCGAACCTGTTCGGGCTTATTAGCCATTTTGGGATCGTTCTCCATCTGGGCCATCATGACCTTCTTTTCCTCGTCCAGAACGTCCTGGGTCACCTGGGCTTTATCCCAGAACCGGGGGTTCAGGGCAGCAATCTGCATGGCAATGTTCTTGCCCAGCTCCGTGACCTGTTCCGCGCTCAGACTGGTTTCCAGGTTCACCAGCACACCGATCTTGCCTCCGGCATGCACATAGGGAACAGACACGCCGCTGGAGAAGCTGGCAAAGCGGCGGACCTTGATATTCTCGCCAATAACCAGAACCATCTCCTGCTGCTGCTGTGTCACCGTCAGATCCGTGCCATTATACTGGCAGGCCATCAAAGCATCCAGGTCGGCGGGCTTTTCTTTCACCACCGTGGCGGCCACGCCCTTGACAAAGTCCACAAACTTCTCATTCTTGCCCACGAAGTCGGTCTCGGCGTTGACCTCGACCACCACGCCCACGCCATCGATGACAGCGGCGTAAGCCATGCCCTCGGCGGCCACACGGCCAGCCTTTTTCACTGAAGCGGCCATACCCTTTTCGCGGAGCCACTCCACAGCCTTATCCATGTCGCCGTCCGAAGCGGCGAGCGCCTTCTTGCAGTCCATCATGCCTACGCCGGTCATCTCGCGCAGGTTTTTTACATCCGTTGCGGTAAAAGCCATCTTGCTTTCCTCCAAATTTATTTGTATCGTCGTATCTTACTCAGCGGCAGGAGCCTCGGGGGCGGACTCCCCGGTCTGCTCACCCTGGCGGCCCTCCAGCACGGCATTGGCCATGATCGAAGAGATGAGCTTGATTGCGCGGATCGCATCGTCATTGCCGGGGATGACGTAATCAATCTCATCCGGATCGCAGTTGGTATCCGCAATCGCCACCACGGGGATGCCCAGCTTGTGAGCTTCGGCAATGGCATTGCGCTCCTTCCGGGTGTCCACAATGAACAGGGCGCCGGGGAGCTTCTTCATTTCCTTCACGCCGCCGAGATACTTCTCCAGCTTCGCAATCTCACCCAAATGCTTCATGACTTCCTTCTTGGGCAGCATGTCGAACGTACCGTCTTCCTGCATGGCCTTCAGCTGGTTCAGCCGCTCCACGCGGGTACGCATGGTCTTGAAGTTGGTCATCATGCCGCCCAGCCAACGGGCGTTGACGAAGTACTGATTGCAGCGGACAGCCTCTTCCCGGATGGCTTCCTGAGCCTGCTTCTTGGTGCCCACGAACAGCAGAGCCTGGCCGCTCTCGCTGAGCTGGCGAACGAAGTTATACGCCTCCTCCAGCTTCCGGACCGTCTTCTGCAGGTCAACGATATAAATACCGTTGCGCTCCGTGTAAATATAGGGGGCCATTTTGGGGTTCCACCGGCGGGTCTGATGGCCGAAGTGGACGCCTGCCTCCAGCAGGGCTTTCATGGATACAACACTGGAATTTGCCATTTGATGATTCCTCCAAATCAGTTTTAGTTGGTCCTCCGGCGGCTTCATCCGGCCCGCTAACTGGAGCGGAAAAGACCCTCCCAGCACAGACGGGACGTTGGCACACCGTGTGGAATGCTGAAATAGTATATCATAGAGGCAATTCCAATGCAAGCACTTTTTTCCGCGATTCCTTTTAAAAAAGCTCCGGCGATTTCATCAAAACACCTTGAAAATAACGTCTGACCCATCTATAATGAAGCGTGCTATTTCGTTAGGACGGATAAAACCAACATGGATATGAAAGAGTTCGAAAGGCTGTATGAAGAGACACTTCGTCCAATTTTGGGGGACTGCTTCCGCATGATACAGGATCATGAGCATTTTGTAACCTTTATATTGGATGGAGAACGGGAAGATTTTCTTTTTACACATTATGGAACAAATCATGTCCGCTTATACTGGTGTAACGAATGTTTTATTTTTGATGAACAACGAAATGAATTGGTATCTTCTGATGCTTATGGCGAAATCGTATTTGAAGGCAACATAGATGTTCAAAAACTTCCCAAAATAATCATAGAATTAGTGTTGCAGCTTAAAGATTGCACATACGTCAGTAAAAAAGAAACTGTTAAAGGGAAAATTCCATCAGGATATGATGACATGCGGGATTATGTGATTCAAGCACAGACAAATGACCCTCTAAAAAGCACATATCAGCTCGAAAATATTTCGATTGAGTATAGGCCTTGTTTGAAAAATGGCAAAACGCCGTCTTAAGGCATCTTTTTCCGCCAAGTTTCAAACAAAGCCTAGCTTATATCCATGAAAATAGCTTGCTTTTTCATTTCCGGTTCCTGAATTTCAGGCTGTACGTTAACGTCAAAAGCGGATACCGTGCGCGGGAGAACACCTCCTCTTTTGGCGGCCGCCCTTGATTTTCCGGCCTGTTTATAGCGTCTGGATGCTGCACGCCTCTTCAGGCCGCTTTGTGTTCTTTCGCATTCCATACTGCGGACTGCGGGACACCCTCAGGACAAAAATGGGGGTGGACGCGGAAGCCATGGTTATGATATAATGAGAAAATAAGTTTATGTTTGCGTCTGTGATGGAATTGGTAGACATGCGAGATTTAGGTTCTCGTGCCGTTTGGCGTGTGGGTTCGAGTCCCTTCAGACGCACCAGCTCAGAAATTCCCAACACCGCTCCGTTTCCCGCCTGCGGGCGGAAAACTGCGCTATGTTGGGAATTTCTTCGCTTTCCGCCGCGACTCGCTTTGCTGGACTCGCGGCGGAGATGAGACGGGGGATGCGGGTTAGAGCCCATCCTTTTTTGTCTGTGATTTCTTCGCTTTTCGGCCACGATTCGCTGCGCTGGATTCGTGGCCGAGAGGGAGACGGGGGGATGCGGGTTAGGGCACCATTCTTGAATGACCCTACACATTCTGAACAAATCGTTGTCAGTCGCTCGGATTGTATAGGGTCGTTCTTTCCCTATGACCCTTATATTTCAAGGGCTGCAGGTTTTCACTTTCAATTGTGGGGCACACAGATTTTGGACGCTCTCACGCAAAATATCAAGCCAGACTCTATCCCAACACGTCAGCTTAACGGGTTCACTTTGAAAGGTCTTTCTTCAGCTGAAACCTTCCTACCAGACGCTTCATAAGCTGTGACTGACTGGACAGTTCCTCGCTTGCCGCCGCGCTTTCCTCCGCGGTTGCCGAATTTGTCTGTACAACATTGGAGATCTGGTCAATTCCCACCGTGAGCTGAGCGATGGAATCCGCCTGATCGCTGCTGGCTTCTGAAATCTGTTCGATAATGCCGGCCATTTCGTTCACGTCATTGACCGCTTGAATCAAGGACTGCGCCGTATCGTCCGCAATCTGCGTTCCGTTTTCGATTGCCTGCAAAGAATTTTCAATCAAAGCAGCGATATTTTCGGATGCCTCGGTACTTTTATTTGCCAGATTTCGGACTTCATCGGCTACTACGGCAAACCCTTTTCCGGCAGCGCCTGCGCGGGCGGCTTCCACGGCGGCGTTCAGGGCAAGAATATTGGTTTGGAACGCAATATCTTCAATGATCTTCATGATTTTGCTGATCTCACTGGAGCAGCTGCTGATATCCTCCATTGCATGCGTCATCTGCTGCATTTTTTCCTTGCTCACATTCATCTTTACGCTGACACCGTCTGCCGCTTTACTGGCCTGCCGCGCACTGTCTGCGTTTTGATTTACCTTGTTGGAGATTTCATCAATCGTGGCAGCGAGTTCCTGCACAGAACTGGCCTGCTCCGTCGCCCCCTGAGCAAGCGCTTGAGAGCCATTCGATACTTGGTCCGCTCCGCCCGCGACTTGAGCGGAACTCTGGCTGATTTGCAGCATGGTGTCATTGAGCTTGTCTGCAATGCCCCGGAACGAGACAAGCAGAGGATGAAAGCCGCCTGTATACGCTTCCTCACAGGTCGAATCCACCGTAAAATCTCCCTCGGCCATTTTAGCAAGGAATTGATTCTCATCCTCAATAATAAGCTGAAGTTTGTGGATCAATCTGCCTACCTGAACGGCGAGAACACCCAGTTCATCCCTCGATGTATAGGAAATCTTTACATCCAAATCCCCTTCTGCCATTTTTATGGCGGCATTCTGGATTTCGGAAATAGGGATTTTGATCAGGCGTATAATCACAAATGAGAAGAAGACGCCTATGAGGATGATGGCAGTGACAACGGCCGTCATGGTCAAGGTGGCGGTTCTGTAAAGGGAAGCGCTTTCTGCCGCCGCATCATCGCTTCCCTTTGTATTGTAGGCGATAATATCATCAAAGGCGCTGTTCAAAGAGTTGAAAAGCGTCTCACATTCTCCGTCCAGAATCGCACGGGCACGCTCAGCGCGGCCCTGTTTGGCGAAAGCCATCATTTCTTCTTCCGCCGCCTGATACTGTATCCACAGATTGTTTGCGTTGTTATAGAAATTTCGTTCTTCCTCATCGATCATATCCCCATATGCGGCTAAAAGAGCGTCTATGCTTTCAATTCCATCCTGGATGGACTGAAGGCTGGTTTCCGCTTCGCGGTCAGAGTCCGCAGTAAGGTACTCCAGCTCATTCAGCCGAATATCGGAAATGGTAGCGCTCAGTTCCCTCGCTGCATCTACACTGGGAAGCCAGCTTGTTGCAATGTCGCTTGTCATGTCGTTCATCCGGCCCATGAGAAAAAATGACATCCCGCTGATAATGAGCATTCCGAACAGCGCAACTCCTATGAGAATGTAAAGCTTCAGTCTGATTTTTAAGTTTTTGATGTAGCGAATCATCTTTGCAATCTCCTCTTATACTTCGTTATCCGCAGTTGGCATCTATAAAAATATATCGGAAATTTTCTCTGTTTGATAAGTGGATTGATGAGAATATACGTTTTTTCGAAGGGCTGTAAAACGGTATCTTTTTTTAAGAATTGACAGCTCGGAAATTCCCGCTACCGCTCCGTTTCCCGCCTGCGGGCGGAAAACTGCGCTATGTTGGGAGTTTTTTTGCTTTTCGGCCCCAATTCGCTTCGCTGGGTTCGTGGCCGATGGAAGACGGGGGACGCAGGTGCTGACTTTCTACTTTTGTCATGAATGGGGACATTTCCCCGCGGTTTCCCTCCTTGCCAAATCAGCCCCGTTATGCTATAATAGTACACTCAAACCTACGGCAATCATACTTACAGCGGCAGTGCCGCCCGGCGGACAGCTGACGGCTGAAAAAACAATAGGAGACTGTCTATGGAGCGAATCAGCAAGGAAAACTATTACCTGGACATCGCCGAAACGGTCTTGGGCCGGGCCACCTGCCTGCGGCGGGTCTACGGTGCAATTATCGTCAAAAACGATGAAATCATTTCCACTGGCTACAACGGCGCTCCCCGCGGGCGGGCCAACTGTGTCGACATGGGCTATTGCTCCCGCGAGGCCCTGCAGGTTCCCCGGGGCGAGCGGTATGAGCTCTGCCGCAGTGTTCATGCCGAGGCCAACGCCATCATCTCTGCCGCCCGGCGGGACATGGCAGGCGGCGCCCTCTATCTGGTGGGCCGGGACGCCCAGACCGGCCAGCTGCTGGATGATGCCACCTCCTGCTCCATGTGCCGCCGCCTCATCATCAACGCGGGCCTGGAACGAGTGGTCATCCGCCGCAGCCGCGAAACCTTTGATGTTATTCCCGTGGCCGGATGGATCGCAGAAGACGATACTGCCGCAGAATCCCCCCGCCCCGGCGGGGCCGGAAAGGAAGGGTCTCTTTGAAGGCTGGACTTGTCACCTTCTACCACCTCCATCACTACGGAGCGCTGCTCCAAGCCGTGGCCACACAGCAGGCCCTGGCAAATCTGGGCTGGGACTGTGAGACCATTGATTACTTCGTCAATCAGGACAACCGCATCCTCAAGCCGCCTACCTCCCCGGGGCGGGCGGCGTCCGACGCCCACAGCGCCCTCCACTACAAAGCCCTGCGGACCCGCTGGCTGCGCTTTGAGTCCTTTTCGAAGGCGCATCTTCATCTCACGTCCCGCTATTACGAGTCCCGGGATGCGCTGTTCCGGGAGAACTGGCCCTATGACCTAATTATCGCCGGCAGTGACCAGATCTGGAATCCGGTCATCTTCCCCGATGGGCGTTTTGACCCGGCCTTTTTCGGCGCCTTTTCCTCCCTGCGGAAGATCGCCTACGCCCCCTCCTTTGGCGTTCCACGGATTCCTGAGGGCATGGAAGCGGAGCTGAGGGGTTATCTGGACGCTTTTTCGCATCTCTCCGTTCGGGAGTCCCAGGGGCGGGAGATCATCCGGGAAATTGCCGGACGGGAGGCCCAGGTGGTGCTGGACCCCACGCTTCTGCCCACGGCGGAGGATTGGTCCGCTCTGGCGTCCCCGCAGCCGGAACCCAAAGGCTCGTATCTTCTCTGCTACTGCATCAACTCCCCCGGGGCTTTGGAACCCTATATTCGCCAGATGGCGGAAAAAACCGGCCTGCCAGTGGTTCAGCTCTGCGGTACCCGCCGGCGGGTGCATCCCAAGGCCCGGATGATTCTGGACGCCGGTCCTGCGGAATTTCTCAGCCTGTTCCAAAACGCCGCCTTCGTCTGCACAAATTCCTTCCATGGAACGGTATTCTCCATTCAGTTTCAGCGTCCCTTTTTCACCTCGGTGGCCCCGGCGGAGCTGCAGGCGCTGGAACACTCCCGAACCTACAGCCTGCTGAGCCGTCTGGGTCTGACCGAGCGCATTGTAGGCAAAGGGGATGCCGCCGCCCTGGATGATTCGATTGACTGGCCCGCCGTGAAGACTCATCTGGAAGATGCCCGGCAAAGCTCGCTGGCCTATCTTCGGGCCGCCCTGGCGGATGTCCCCGTGCCGGAGGAATCACCGCAGAATCTGCCGGCTGATCCCCGGCTGGCAGACCGCGCCCACTGCACCGGCTGTTCCGCCTGCCGGAACATCTGCCCCCGGGACGCCATCATTCTGGCCCGGGACCGGGAGGGGTTTGCGTATCCAGCGGTAAACCCGGAGGCCTGTGTGCATTGCGGCCGCTGTACGGCGGTCTGTCCCGCCCTGGAACCCCGCAGGGCCTCCCGGCCGCTGCCTGCCGCCTTCGCCGCCTGGAATCAGAATGGGGATATCCGGCGGGACTCCACCTCAGGCGGCGCCTTTTCCGCCCTGGCGGACTACGTGCTGGAGGGGGGCGGCGTCGTGTTCGGCGCGGCCATGGACGCCCGCCAGCACCTGCGGCACACAGCCTGTTTCCAAAAGGAGGACCTTTGGCGGCTTCGAGGAGCCAAGTACGTCCAGAGTGACCTGGATACGGTATTCCGGGATGTGAAGAAGTGTTTGGAAACCCGGCAGGTTCTCTTCTCCGGCACCCCCTGTCAGGTAGACGGGCTGTACCATTATCTGGGAGGCCGCCCGGAAAACCTTACTACCTGTGATTTGGTCTGTCAGGGCGTGCCGTCCCCCGGCGTGTGGGAGGATATGGTCCGTCACATTGAGGGCGTCCGGGGCCGGACCCTTCAGACAGTCCGGTTCCGCAACAAGGTGGAAGGATGGAAGAACAGCCACTTTACCGCTGTTTATGACGATGGAACCGCGGATACCCATCCCCTATTTCAGACAGAGTATGGCCGGGCCTTTGGCCGGGCGCTGTTCCTGCGGCCCTGCTGTTACCGCTGTGCCTATACGAACCTGAACCGCCCCGGGGACTTCACCCTGGGGGATTTCTGGGGACTGTCTCCAGATGAACTGCCGGAGCAGCAGCAGAAAGGCATCAGCCTCCTGCTGGTAAACACCCCTCACGGCAGCCATATCTTTGACCAGCTGCCCCTGCGGCGGCAGCCCTTCCCTGTGGAACGGGCCGTGGCGGGGAATCCCCGTCTGGCCGTGCCGGTTGCCCAGCCTGCCGGCCGGGGGGCCTTCTTCGCCGCTTATGCCCTTCAGCCTTTTGACGAGGTACTTCAGCGCTTCTGCGCCCTGCCGCCCCTTCCGGTCCGGGCTGTGAGCAGGGTCCTCTCGCCGGAGGTAAAGACCAAACTGCGGAAACTGCTGCGGAAGTGACGGCGGATACCATGAAATAGCATGTGGTAACCAAAATTGTATCTTGTATAAGGATGGTGATTTTATGTCCTCTGAGAAGAAACAACCGCGCTGGCTTTTATTAGGGGCCTTTCTCCTGCTGGCGGCCGTCTGCCTGACGGTGGGCTTCCTGGGTGGACGGCACACCCAATCCCCCGCCGCGCCGGCTGTGACCGATGCCGGAACGCCCCCTGTTCCGGCCGCCTCTTCCCAGGAAACCTCCCGTTTGATTCAGGACATTCAAACCCTCAACGACACGCTTCCCGCTGAAAATCTGATGTCTTTAAGCCGGAAGGAGCTGGAACAGCTGCGGGACAGCGGCGCGCCGGGAATGCCCATTGGAGCCTCTGCCGCCGCCCTGGCCGCCGAAACCTACGCCGGCACCATGGCGCTGGACTCCATCACCTGGGATGTGGAGCCGGAGCTGGATGAATTTCCCGCCCATTATGAGGTGGAACTGCACCACCTGGAAATGGGAGATTTTGACTACACAGTAGATGCCTATACCGGCGAAGTGCTCACCGGTACGGCGGATATTCTCACGTTGTTTGCTCCATCCGGCGTCTCATCCCCATATGTGGACGGGGAACCGGCAGCCGGCGCACCGGTTTCCGGCGGCTTCATTGGCGAGAAACAGGCGCAGGCCATTGCCCTGGACCATGCGGGCGTAAAGGAGAGCGCCGCAGCTTTCTGCCATGTCTGGCTGGAGTATGACAATGGCCGTCCGGTCTATTATGAGGTGGAGTTTGCCGCCGATGACCGGAAGTATGAATACGAAATCGGCCTTACGGACGGCGCGGTCCTTAAGAGTGAACAGGAAGCTTACCATCATTCCCAGACGGGCGGGCCTCAGGACGGACTCATCGGCGAAACCGCCGCCAAAGCCGCCGCCTTTACCCACGCCGGAATTCGGGAGTCGGACATTACCGGCTTCCAGCTGGAGCTGGACCGCAAGGACGGTGTGTATGAAATTGACTTCCACTGCGGAGGCGTGAAGTACGAATACGAAATCGGCGCGTCTAACGGAGCTATCCGCAAGGCAGAACAGGAAGGCCAGCCAGCCCCTGCGCCCGCGGTTCAGCGGCAGGACATTGGAGCAGAGGCCGCAAAGCAGGCGGCGCTGGACCATGCCGGCGTCAGCGCCGGCAATGTCTGGTTTGAGCAGTGTGAGCTGGATGAGGAAGACGGTCTCTGGCTGTATGAAATCGAGTTCCAGGCAGGACGGACGGAATACGAATATGAAATCGACGCCGCTACAGGCGCCGTGCTGAAGGCGGAGTGGGACCACTGAGGAGTCCCGGCGGAACCAGAATGAAAACGAAGTGTAAACATCCGGAAATCCGGTTGCTTTTCCCAGGAAAATACGCTATACTACATCCAGCAGCTCAAGAAATCTGTCCGGCCTGCGGGCTGAAATAGGAAAGGGGACTTTCAAGATGGCGTTTTCCATTGATGAACTGACCAGAAAGGCAAAGGACGTTGCCAACAAGGCGGCGGACAAGACCAAGGATGCTGCGGAGCAAGTACGCATCAACGTGGCGATTGCCGGTGAGCAGAAGGAGATTGACAAGAATTACCGTGCCATTGGCGAGTGGTTCGTCAGCGAGTACGAGGGCGAAATCCCCGACGCTGTGCGGGAGGCTGTGGAGGCTGTGAACGCCGCCAAGGCCAAAATTGCCGAGCTGGAAAACAGCCGTCCGGTGCGGGAAGAGACGGAACCCGAGGCGCCCGCCGGGAAGAAATGCCCCATTTGCGGCGCGGAATCCGACAGCAAGTTCTGCCCCCAGTGCGGCGCACCTATGGGCGAGTAACGCCCGTCCTCCCCGGCACTTCCGGAAAAAGCAGCAGGACCGCCTGAAGGCGGTCCTGTTTTTTCAGACTCTCCGTTGATCTGCTGTCTGCCCAGGGATTTTCGGAACATCCGGTTCCTCCGCTCTTGTCCGCAGTCTCCCGCTTTCGCCTCCCGGTCAGGGCTCCCCGATCACCTGGGGCAGGAAGTAGCGGATCTGCTTTTTCCACCAGGGCCAGTCGTGGTTCACATCCAGGCCCCAGTAATCCACCCAGGCGTGAATCCCCTTGGACCGCAGAACAGCGTCCAGACGGCGGGTCCCCTCCAGAAGCGGCTCCTCCCAGGCGCCCTGTCCCACGCAGAATATCATGTTCCGCTGGTTGAACAGCTGTATGTACGGGTGGTCCCAGGCCATGCCGGAGAGGCTGGCGCATGGGTCGTTGGCATAAACCACTTCGTCCATATAACTGCGGTACATGGCCTGGGTATCATAGACGCCGGAAAGCGCAATCACGCTGTCAAAGATATCCGGAAAGCGGAAGAACAGGTTTCCGGCGTGATAGGCTCCCATAGAGAAGCCAGTGGAGAGCAAGGGCTGTCCGGACCCGTTGATGTCCCGGATACGAGGAACCAGCTCCTCCACAAGATAGGTCACCCAGGCCTCGTGCCGCCGGACCCGGTCATAGGGATTGCCGTCCACGTCGGAGACGGTTTCCGTGTCAATCGTGTCGGCGGTGAAGAGCTGGAGACGGCCGGCCTCCAGGTAATCCCCCAGCGTTTCCAGCATTCCAAAGCCCTCCCAGTCGAAGAAGCGGCCGTTCTGACAGGGGAAGACCAGAGCAGGCTTGCCGCCGTGGCCATAGACCTTGAACTCCATGTCCCGGCCCAGGCGGGAGCTGTATTCTTTGTAATAGTCAATGCGCATGGCACATCCTCCTTGTTGGGTTCCGCCCTCCGGCGGCTTACCAGTTGATGATACCATAAAGCCTTCGTTCTTGCAAGCCAACGGAGAAGAAAGGTCTTTCCCGGCGAGAAAAATGTTCGGCCGCTTCCGGAATCTGGTTTTGTATACAGGCTCACGCCTTCTTCGCATTTCCGCAAAATCCCACTTGAACGGAGGTGTTTCCTTGTGAAATCTCCCACTTCCCTTTCGATTCGGAGTATGTTATCATCGTTTTGTTTATAATAAGCCATACCTTTTACGCCTGTATCGCTCAAAGGAGGGCCGTGCCATGCAGATTCCATCCGACATCGAAATTGCCCAGTCCTGTACCATGCGCCCCATTGCGGAAATTGCCGCCTCTGCCGGAATCGATCCCCAATATTTGGAGCTCTACGGCCATTACAAAGCCAAAGTGGACCCCCGCCTTCTCCGGGAGAGCAGCCGGAAGGATGGGAAGCTGATTCTGGTCACCGCCATCAATCCCACCCCCGCCGGAGAGGGTAAAACCACCACCACCGTGGGACTGGCCGATGCCCTCCGTCGTCTGGGAAAGAATGCCCTGGCGGCTCTGCGGGAACCCTCTTTGGGCCCGGTCTTTGGCGTGAAGGGCGGCGCCGCCGGAGGCGGATATGCCCAGGTAGTGCCCATGGAGGACATCAACCTTCATTTCACCGGGGATTTCCACGCCATCGGCGCGGCCAACAATCTGCTGGCGGCTATGCTGGACAACCACATCCAGCAGGGAAACGCCTTGGGGATTGACGGAAAGAGAATTACCTGGAAACGCTGTGTGGACATGAATGACCGGCAGCTGCGGAACATTGTGGACGGTCTGGGCGGCCGGATGCAGGGCGTTCCCCGGGAGGACGGATTTGACATCACCGTAGCCAGTGAGATCATGGCGGTTCTGTGCCTGTCCAGCGATCTTCTGGATCTGAAAGCCCGTCTGGGCCGGATGATCGTGGCCTACACCTATGACGGCCAACCGGTCACCGCCCATAAGCTGAAGGCCGAAGGAGCTATGGCCGCCCTCCTGAAAGACGCGCTGAAGCCCAATCTGGTTCAGACCCTGGAGGGCACCCCCGCCTTCATCCACGGCGGTCCCTTCGCCAACATTGCCCACGGCTGCAACTCCGTCATGGCCACGCGGCTTGCCCTGCGTCTGGCGGACTACACCGTCACGGAGGCGGGCTTCGGCGCGGACTTGGGTGCGGAAAAGTTCCTGGATATCAAGTGCCGTCTGGCGGGCCTGACTCCCTGTGCCGTGGTGGTCGTGGCTACGGTCCGGGCGCTGAAAAACCACGGCGGCGTCCCCAAAGCGGAGCTGAACGCCGAGAATCTGGAGGCCTTGGAGCGGGGCTTGCCCAACCTGCTTCAGCACGTGGACAACATCCGGAACGTCTACGGCCTGCCCTGCGTAGTGGCCATCAACGCCTTCCCCACAGACACCGCCGCTGAATGGAAGCTGGTGGAGGACCGGTGCCGGGAACTGGGGGTCCGCGCGGTCCTCAGCGAGGTCTGGGCCAAGGGCGGCGCGGGCGGCAAGGCCCTGGCAGAGGAGGTCCTCCGTCTTTGCGGGGAAACCCATGCCTTCCGATTCGCCTATGACGCGGAGGATACCATTGAAAATAAGATCAACGCCATTGCAAAGAAGATTTACCACGCCGGCGGTGCCGTCCTGACTCCTGCCGCCCGAAAGCAGATGGCGGAGCTGGAGTCCCTGGGCTTCGGCAAGCTGCCTGTCTGTATGGCGAAGACCCAGTACAGTTTTTCCGACGACCCGTCTCTGCTTGGGGCTCCCCGGGATTTTACCATCACGGTGCGGAATCTGAAGGTCTCTGCCGGGGCGGGCTTCCTGGTGGCTCTGACGGGGGACATCATGACCATGCCGGGCCTGCCCAAGGTCCCTGCCGCCGAGAAAATCGACGTGGACGAAAACGGCCGAATTACCGGTCTGTTCTAAAGTGACCGGGGAATCCGCGCCCCGCCGCCTTGGAGAACATCCCGGGAGGCGCGGGACTGCGTCTCTGACACGCGCATCTGAAGAGGAACTGAACTAGAGGCCGGAGGGACCATCCCCCCGGCCTCGCCTGTTATCCGAAATTGGACGACGCGCCCTGGTCCAGCTCCACCCGGGCGATCTCGTTTCCCGCTATGTCATAGCCCACAGCGGTTAGATAAAGAGGGGAGGGATAGGTGCTCCAGTTTACCCCGCGCTTTCGGAAGAGGAAATGACGGTCCTCTTCTCCGCAGACCCACTCCCTGTCCCAGCGGAAGGCGCTTTGACGCACCGGTTGGCCCGAACTCCAGTCCTCATATTCCGCCAGGACCTCCAGACGAATGATCTCCGGGTCCTCCAGCCGGCAAAAGGCGTAAACCAGGTTGGTCCGCCCTTCCCGGTCCATGCTCCACCTGCCGCCGTGGATCGGGGCGGGGGTCGTGCAGTCTGCCGCCACGCCGAAGGCATCCATCCAGCCGTAAACCGTCAGGTAAGTCCCGCTGAGCATAAGGATGTTCTCATTCTCTGTCAGGTAAAGGAGGTGACTCCCGTGAATCTCCGGGGCCCAGTCCCGGCAGATAACCGCCGTCCGCCCCGTGCCTGCCCGTTCCTCGAAATGCCGGATGGCCTGGATGGGAAACAGAAGGCCGATCATAAAAATCCGGTTAATCAGGAGAATGATTGCCGCCGAAATCAGAACCCGCCGCAGAGTCCGCCTTCTCCGGGAGAGAATTTTTGTTTTCTTCATGCCGTCTCCCCCCTTTCCGGCAGGGGAATTTCCAGCCTGGCCGTCTCGCCATAACGGGAATAGGTGAGCACAACGCTCCGGTCCTCCGGCGCCAGCTCCACATACCTGTGACAGTAGTCCGCCCCATAGCTGCCTCTGCCGTTCCCGCCGTTAAAACCGGCCTCCCGTTCCGATGCGCTCAGCCTCACGCAGTTCTGCCATCCAAGGGCCACAATGCCGAAGGGCCAGCGGTCATAGGCGCACAGGGAAATTTCCGCCACCCGCTGCCCGTCCCGCTCTCCTATGGATACCCGGAACACCCGCAGAACATCGTTCCCCATGTCCATCCGCAGATTCACTCGTTCTTCCGCCTCCACCCGGTTCAAATCGCTCTCCAGCTGCGGGTAAATCCGGGCCGCCAGACTGTCCCAGGCGTTGCATAAAATACCGATTCCCAGCAGGGCCTGGACGCACACCACCACCGTCAGCAGCACCGCCGCCCGGCCCAGCCACAGCCACCACCGGCCCGGATACTGCCTGGCCATCTCCCGGCCGATCTCCGCCGGGGCCCCCATGGCCTCCAGGCTCCGCGCCTCCGCCAGGTCCTTACTCCAGCCCATGTCCAGCAGGACCTCCATCCGGTCCTCCAGGTGTTCCTCCAGCTACCGGCAAATGTTCTCCTGCTCCTCTGCCGTCAGCCGTCCCAGGGGCAGGCGCACCCGCTCCATAAACTCCTGGCGGGTCATACCGGTTCCGCCTCCGCACCGCTCTGCAGCACGTTGTTGACCGCTCCGGAATAGCGCTTCCAAGCAGTGTCCTCCTCCCGGAGGGCTCCCTGGCCCTTCCGGGTAAGATGGTAATACTTCCGCTCCCGGCCTGTGGGCGCCTCCTGGCGGTAGGCCTCTACAAACCCCTCCTGCTCCAGGCCGTGGAGCACAGGATAAAGCGTGCCCTCCTTCATGTCGAAGACCTGATTGGACCGCCGGGCCAGCTCCAGAATCATCTGGTAGCCGTACATGTCCTCCCCTGCCAGCAGAGCCAGCACCAACAGACGGGTATGTTCCATGGTTTTCTTCTTCATCACAGAACCTCCTATGCCTAGAATTACTATGCTTAGTATACATAGTACTACTAGGTATGTCAAGGTCCGTCTGGAAAAAAAGCTCTGTCCATCCGCAGGATTTTGTGCTATACTCTCCCCATGAATGAAAACGTTATGACATTATCACAGCTTCCCCCGCCATTGCTGGCTTGGTACCGGGAGAATGCCCGGGACCTGCCCTGGCGGAAGACCCAGGACCCCTACCGGATCTGGGTCTCGGAAATCATGCTCCAGCAGACCCGTGTGGCGGCGGTGCTGGGATACTACGCGCGGTTTTTGGAGGCCTTTCCCACGGTGGAGGCCCTGGCCGCCGCGCCGGAAGACTGCCTGCTGAAGCTCTGGGAGGGCCTGGGCTACTACAGCCGTGCCCGGAACCTCCAAAAGGCGGCGCGGCTGGTAACGGAGCGGGGCGGCTTTCCGGACACCTACCGCGGCCTTCTGGAATTGCCGGGCGTCGGCACATATACCGCCGCAGCCATTGCCTCCGCTTCCTTCGCCCGGCGGGAGGCGGCGGTAGACGGCAACGTTCTTCGGGTTATCACCCGGCTGACAGAGGACTGCAGCGACATCACCGCACCCCAGACCAAAAAGAACATCCGGGCTCAGGTGCAGGCCATTTTCCCGGAAAACGAGGACGATATCCGCATCTTTAATCAGGCGCTTATGGAGCTGGGCGCCACGGTCTGCGTCCCCAACGGCCCGCCGAAATGCCTGTTCTGCCCGGTACGGGCCCTCTGCCTGGGCCAGGCACGGGGAACGGCGGAAAGCCTGCCCGTCAAGGCCCCCAAAAAGGCCCGGCGCGTGGAGGAAAAAACGGTTTTCCTCCTCCTGCGGGAGGGAACCGTTGCCCTGCGGAAGCGTCCCGCCTCCGGCCTGCTGGCGGGGCTCTGGGAGTTCCCCAACGTAGAAGGAAGCCTGGAGGAGACGGCTGCCGGAAACGTACTGGAGACCTGGGGCCTGAAGCCCAGGGTCTGGAAAAGCCGCCTGACCGCGAAGCACATTTTCAGCCACGTAGAATGGCACATGACCGGCTATACCCTGGAGGCCGCCGGAGAGGGTCCGGAGGACTTCGTCTGGGTGGACGCCCTGAACCGTCACGCCATTCCCTCGGCCTTTGCCCGTTACAACGAGGAGGCCCGAAAGATTCTGGAGGAACAGGAGGATGGGGATGCTATCTAAAAAAAGAAGCCAGGACCCCTGGGACCGGAAGCCGGAAAAACCTTCTCCGCCGCCCAGAGAGCCCATGGAAAATCCTCTTGACAGCCTTAGAGCCTGGAATGCGGAGCGAAAATCCAAGGCGAAGGAACGGGAGGAAGCCAAGCGCCTTTCTCCGGAGCCCTGTCCCTGGTGCGGGCAGGACATGGAACAGGGTTTTCTGTCCGGCGGGCGGGACTCTGTCCGGTGGTATCCCGGCATTTATAAATGCGGCCCCTTCCGCGGTTTTGCGGGAAGCGCCGCAGATGTGCTGAACGAGGGCAGCGTTTGGAGCGGCCGTTACAAAACCGTCTGGCTCTGCCGGAACTGTAAGAAAGCTGTTTTCGACATGCCGGAGGAGGAATCCTTTGTGTTCCTCACGGACCGTCTGGAGGCCGAAGAAACAAAAGAGGAGGAAGAGAGCGGAGAATAAACCGTCAGATTGAATCGCTCTTTGTATATTTATGGCGCAATTATACTTTAAGTATGGAGCTATGGGCTCCAGCAAGTCAGCCAACGCCTTGATGGCCCGCTTCAATTACGAGGAGCGGGGCCAGAAGGCTCTGCTGGTGAAGCCCCGTCTGGATACCCGGGACGGCGAGCACATGGTCCACTCCCGCATTGGCCTGAAGCATCCCTGCATCTACTTCGACGAGATGCAGCAGATGACGGTTATGGAGCTCCAGCAGAACGCCTGCATCATTGTGGACGAGGCCCAGTTCCTCACCAAGGAGGAGGTCTTGTACTTGGTGTATCTGGTGGACCACCTGGACATTCCCGTCATGTGCTATGGCCTTCGCGCGGACTTCAAGGGGGACCTCTTCCCTGGCAGCTATGCTTTGCTGGTGATGGCGGATAAAATTGAGGAGGTCAAGACCATCTGCTGGTGCGGAAAAAAGGCAACCTGCAACGCCCGTTTCGATGAGCAGGGCAATGTACTCAAGGAAGGGGAGCAGGTCGTCCTGGGAGCCAACGACAAATACATTGGCCTCTGCCGCCGCCACTGGATGGCCGGGGACCTGGGCCCGGACTTCGGACCCATATGATCTGCCGTCTCTGTCCCCGGAACTGCGGCGCGGAGCGTACGCCGGACCGCCCCGGCGGCGTGTGCGGAATGCCGTCAGAACCCGTCGTGGCCCGGGCCATGCTCCACCGGTGGGAGGAGCCCTGTCTGGTGGGGGAGCGGGGAGCCGGGACCGTCTTTTTTTCTGGGTGCAGCCTCCGCTGTACCTTCTGCCAGAACAGACCCATTTCCCAGGAGGGCGTTGGGAAGACGGTTTCCGCCGCCCGGCTTCGGGAGATTTTTCAGGAGCTGATTGCCCAGGGGGCGGCCTGTCTGGATTTGGTGACCCCCAGTCACTTTACTCCCGCCATACTGGAGGCCCTGGGGAAGGAAGCCTGGCCGGCGCCGGTGGTGTGGAACTGCGGAGGCTATGAAAAACCGGAGACCCTCCGCCTGCTGGAGGGAACCGTACAAGTCTATCTGCCGGACCTGAAGTATGCCCTGCCAGGCCCCGCCGGGACGTATTCCGCCGCCCCGGACTACTTTGCATGGGCCGCTCCGGCGATTTTGGAGATGGTCCGCCAGACAGGTCCCTACCGTCTGGAGAACGGGCTTTTGAAGTCTGGTGTGCTGATCCGGCATCTGCTCCTGCCCGGGGAACTGGAGAATACCCGCCGCTGTATAGACTGGGTTGCAAAGACCTTCCGCCCGGGGGAAGTGCTGTTTTCCCTCATGAGTCAGTACACCCCCCAGTCTGGAGCGCAAGGAAAACTGGCCCGCCATGTGACAAAAGCGGAATACCGGGCGGCGGCGGAGTATATGGAAAACTGCGGCATCACAGACGGCTATACCCAAGAGAGGACTTCCGCGAAGGAGGAATATACGCCGGCTTTTGATCTATCGGGCATATGAGAACATCTAACCGCAATAGGCATGAACAAGGGCAAGACCGAACCACACAGAATCAGACCAGATAAACCGGCAAATCCGGCTGCATATATAAAAAAATCCCGCAAGCAAAGCTTGCGGGGTTTTTTTATGTATCCCTGATTATTCCTCGGGGACAATGGCGCCGTTGGGGCAGGTATCGCTGCAAGAACCGCAGTCCAGGCAGGCACCGGCGTCGATGACGTAAGCGTCATCACCCTGGCTGATGGCGCCAGCGGGGCAAGCGTCCATGCAGGAGCCGCAGCTCACGCAGGCAGAAGTGATCTTATAGGCCATGGGAAGCACCTCCATTAGAATTGTAGTCCCATTGTAGCATACTCTGAGAAAAAAGCAAGAGGTTCCTGAAGTCCGGCACAAATTTTTTTCAAACTCGGAGGTCTCTTCCAAATCCCAAAGCCCCCCAGCGCAGCCGTTCATAAATTGTTTCCATAAACGTCAAAGAAAGTCAAAGAATTCCTCTTGACTTTTTCTCTGCCGGTGGTATACTGACAGCATACAGAACATCAAAGAAAGTCAAAGTCAATTACAAGACCTTGCGTCTTCACGAAAGAGGTGCATCCCATGGGGATTTCCGATTTGATTGCCCGTTTTCTTCAGGAGTGCTTGGATGAGACTGGAGACGGCGTGCTGGAGGTTCAGCGCAGCGATCTGGCCCAGCGCTTCAACTGCGTACCCAGTCAGATCAACTACGTCATGTCCACCCGTTTTTCCCCGGAACGGGGCTACATTGTGGAAAGCCGCCGGGGGGGCAATGGATACATCCGCATCACCCGGGTCCAGGTGGACCGGGAAACCCTGCTGATGCACGTCATCAACTCCCTGGGGCTTCAAGTGGACCTGTCCTCTGCCCGGGCCATTTTGGGAAACCTGGCGGAGGCCGGAGCGCTTGAGGAGGACTTAGCCCGAACGCTGCTGGCCGCCATAGGGGATAAGGCCCTGTCTGCGGTTCCCCGGGAGCTGCGGAACCGGGTCCGGGCGGATATTCTGAAAAATGTCCTGATTCTCCAGGTTTAGACTGCATAAACTAGGGAGCGGACCTGGTTTTCACACGTTTCCAAAAACATTTGTGCAATATAGGAGGTACCGATTATGAAATGCGAAAATTGTGGTAAGAATGAAGTTACCTTTGTTTACCAGAGCAATGTCAATGGACGTATTACGGAAAAGCATCTGTGCAGCGACTGCGCCGAAAAGCTGGGCTATACCCAGAAGCTGGCCGCCCGAAGCCAGCGGATGATGCAGGGGCTCTTCAGCGGCGGCTTGTTCGAGGACTTTTTCACGCCCTATCCCTCCCTGCTGGGACGGATGAGCCGAATGCTGGAAGATCCCTTTGACGATTTCTTCACCGACATGCCCGCCCTGGGGGCCCCGGCGGAGGAGCGGACGGAAATCCGCCGTCCCCAGGAAACGCTTCTGGACGGGGAGGAGCAGGACCAGATTTCCAGAACCCGGAAGCTCAACGCTCTGCGGATGGAGATGCAGAAGGCTGTGGCGGAGGAGAATTTCGAACGGGCGGCGGAAATCCGGGATCAGATTCACGCCTTGGAGAAGGACCAGTAACCGGTGACGAAGAAAGGACGTACAAGAATATGAACGAACGAAAATTTACCCCCTGTGCCGAGGAGGCCCTCCGTCTCAGTCAGGAAGCCGCCGGAGAACTGGGTCACGGCTATGTGGGCACCGAACATCTTCTTCTGGGCCTCATGCGGGAGGAGAGCAGCCCTGCCCATGCCGTATTGGCGGAGGCAGGCCTGACGGACAGCATGATTGTTCAGATTATCAAGCGCAGCGTGGGCGCGGGCCTGCCGGGGGGCAATCCCGCGCAGGGACTGACGCCCCGGGCCCGCCGGGTGGTGGAAATCGCTGTGGAAGACGCCGTCCGGGGCGGCAGCCCCTGTGTCGGGGCCGAGCACCTGCTGGCAGGCCTGCTGCGGGAGGGGAACAACATGGCGGTCCGCATTCTCCGCACCGCCGGGGCAGACCCTCGGGGGCTCTATGCCGCCCTGATGCAGAACCTCAATGAGCACCCCCAGGCACGCCGGACTCCCGCCCCGCGGGAGGACCGGGGCGGCAGCGGAACCGGCGGCGCCGCCGGAGGCAAGACACTGCGGGAGTTCACCCGGGATTTGACCGCCGACGCCCGGAACGGCAAGCTGGACCCGGTCATCGGCCGGGACAGCGAGATTCAGCGGGTCATCCAGATTCTCTCCCGCCGGACGAAAAACAACCCCTGTCTCATTGGCGAACCCGGCGTGGGCAAGACCGCCATTGCCGAGGGCCTGGCGCGGAAGATCGTGATGGGGGATGTGCCTGACGACCTGTTGGACAAGCGGATTTTATCCCTGGATCTCTCCGGCATGGTGGCCGGCACCAAGTACCGGGGCGAATTTGAGGAGCGCATCAAAAAAGCCCTGGAGGAGGTGCGGAAATCCGGTGACGTCATCCTCTTTATCGACGAGCTCCATACCATTGTAGGGGCCGGCAGTGCCGAAGGAGCCGTGGACGCCGCCAATATCATCAAACCCGCCCTGGGCCGGGGAGAAATCCGGGTCATTGGAGCCACTACTTTAAACGAGTACCGGAAATATATTGAGAAGGACGCCGCCCTGGAACGCCGCTTCCAGCCCGTCCAGGTAGGCGAACCCAGTCAGGAGGCCAGCCTGGAGATCCTGAAGGGCCTGCGGGAGAAGTATGAGCAGCACCACAAGCTTCAGCTCACTGACGAGGCTCTGGAAGCCGCCGTATCCCTCTCCGCCCGGTATATCGCGGACCGCTTTCTTCCCGACAAGGCCATTGACCTGATGGACGAGGCGGCATCCCGGGTACGCATGGAAGAGGAGGAGATTTCTCCGGAGCTGAAATCCCTGGAAGAGAAAATTGCCGCCCTGGCCAAGGACAAAGCGTCTGCTATCCAGCGCCAGGACTTTGAAACCGCCGCCCAGCTCCGGGACATTGAGAGCAACTACCAGGACCAGGTGGAGCAGGAACGGGAGAAACGCCGCAGCAGTCCCCGCCAGCACCGTCCTGTCACCGCCGAGGATATCGCCGCTGTGGTGGCAGGCTGGACCGGTATCCCCGTCACCCGCCTCACAGAGGACGAGGGGGCCCGGCTTCTGCGGATGGAGGAGATTCTCCACCAGCGGGTGGTGGGCCAGGACGAGGCGGTTCAGGCCGTGGCCCGGGCCATCCGCCGGGGGCGGGTGGGGCTGAAGGACCCCAAGCGTCCCACAGGCTCTTTCCTCTTCCTGGGTCCCACGGGCGTGGGCAAGACGGAACTCTGCAAATCCCTGGCCGAGGCCATGTTTGGCGACGAGGGAGCCATGATCCGCATTGACATGTCGGAGTACATGGAGCGGCACACGGTGTCCCGTCTGATTGGTTCCCCCCCGGGCTACGTGGGCCACGAGGAGGGCGGCCAGCTGACGGAGAAGGTCCGCCGGAAACCCTATTCCGTGGTGCTTTTCGACGAGATTGAGAAGGCCCATGAGGATGTGTGGAACATTCTGCTGCAAATCTTGGACGACGGACGCATCACGGATTCGCAGGGGCGGACCGTAGACTTCAAAAACTGTGTCATTGTCATGACCAGCAACATCGGCGCGAAAAACCTCACCGCCGCCGGAAAGCGTCTGGGCTTCAGCCAGCAGGAAGAGGCCGCCCAGGACGGCGAGCAAAAGTTCCAGCAGGCTCGGGAGACGGTTTTGGCCGAGCTGCGCCAGACCTTTCGTCCGGAGTTCCTGAACCGGATTGACGACATTATTGTTTTCCGGGCCCTGACGGAGAACGATATCCGGGAGGTAGCCCGGCGAATGCTGGATACGGTTTCCGCCCGGATGGAAATCATGGGCCTGCATCTGAGCGCCACGGACGAGGCGGTGGCAGAGCTGGCCCGGGAGGGCTTCGACCCCAAGTACGGCGCCCGGCCCCTGCGCCGCTGCATCCAGAGCAAGGTGGAGGATGCCGTGGCGGAACGGATGCTGGACGGCACCCTCAAGGAAGGGGACACCGCCGCCCTCACCGTAGAGGACCACAAGCTTCAGCTGGCAAAGGAGTCTGTCTGTTTGGACAAGTAAACGCAAACCGGAAAACCCGCCGCCTGGAATACTCCAGACGGCGGGTCTTTTTTTGCCGGAAAAAATCAGAAGTCCGCACTGCCTACGGTACGGGGATGCGGGAGTACATCGCGGATGTTGGCAACGCCGGTCAAATACATTACCAGGCGCTCAAAGCCCAGGCCGAAGCCTGCGTGACGGCAGGTGCCGTAGCGCCGCAGGTCGCAGTACCACCAGTAGCTCTCCGGGTCCATACCCAGCTCCTTGATGCGGGCCTCCAGAATGTCCAGACGCTCCTCGCGCTGGCTTCCGCCGATGATCTCGCCGATTCCCGGCACCAGGCAGTCCGCTGCGGCCACGGTCTTGCCATCATCGTTGAGGCGCATGTAGAAGGCCTTGATTTCCTTGGGGTAATCGGTGACAAAGACCGGGCGTTTGTAGACCTGCTCCGTGAGGAAGCGCTCATGTTCCGTCTGGAGGTCGCAGCCCCAGAAGACCTTGTAGTCAAACTGACGGTTGTGTTTTTCCAGAATCTCCACGGCCTCCGTGTAGCTTACCCGGCCGAAGTCGGAGTTGGCGACATGGTCCAGGCGCTCTTTCAGGCCCTTGTCCACAAAGGAGTTAAAGAAATTGATTTCATCCGGGCAGCGGCTGCAGACGGTTTTGATAACGTATTTCATCATGGCCTCGGCGATGTCCATGTCTCCCGCCAAATCACAGAAGGCCATCTCCGGCTCAATCATCCAGAATTCGGCGGCGTGGCGCGCCGTGTTGGAGTTCTCCGCCCGGAACGTGGGGCCGAAGGTGTACACATCGCCAAAGGCCATCGCAAAGTTCTCCGCGTTCAGCTGCCCAGAGACGGTGAGGTTGGCGGGTTTGCCGAAGAAATCCTGGGAGAAATCGATCTTCCCGTCCTCGGTTCGGGGCGGGTTCTCCGGGTCCAGGGTCGTAACCCGGAACATCTCCCCGGCTCCCTCGCAGTCACTGGCGGTGATGATGGGCGTGTGAACATAGACAAAGCCCCGGTTTTGGAAAAACTCGTGAATGGCAAAGGCCGCCGCGCTGCGCACCCGGAAAGCGGCGGAGAAGAGATTCGTCCGGGGCCGCAGGTGCTGAATGGTGCGGAGGTATTCCACGGTGTGCCGCTTTTTCTGGAGGGGATACTCCGGAACAGAAGGGCCCTCGACTTCAATTTTGGAGGCCTTCAGCTCCAGGGGCTGCTTGGCATCGGGCGTCAGGACAACGGTTCCGGTGACAATCAGCGCTGCGCCTACGTTCTGGGCCGTGATGTCTTTGTAGTTGGCCAGGGTGTTCGCGTCCATGACGACCTGCAGGTTTTTGAGACAGGAACCGTCATTCAGCTCAAGAAAGCCAAAATTTTTCATATCCCGAATGGTCCGGGCCCAGCCGCCGACGGTGACGGTCTGGCCATTGCGGGTATCGGCGTCCGCAAAGATGGCGGCAATTTTGATATAGCTCATAATATTCACCCGTTTCTTGATTTTTGATGGGATTGAGTAATCATTTATTATAGCAGAATTTTTTGCTTTTACAAGAGGCGGTTTTGCAGCTCCCTCAAAACGGGCAGCTATTCATGGGTGGGGGACTATCCAATAAACGGGAATTTAATCATACATAGAATCAATCTCATGAGCAGGGCATCTGCGTGCAACCCATCCCGCAAAAAAATCGTTAAAAAACTTGCAGTATTTAGGTGTTATATATTTTGAGAGCAAATTTCCGCCGCTGGTAATAATTAAGGTATTACTGTCTCGCTCTTGCTTCATAATCAGGACTTCTCCGCCGCCACCCCATCCTATTGCAATATGCTCTGGACAATATTTGTCCATTTCGTGCATTTGCCTTTCCCCTGGCAGTTCTTCCAATGAACAAAGGCAGATATCTCCATAACTTGTGCAATACTTTTGCGGATTATTATCAGAAATAAGCAAAAAATTTATGTAGCTTTCTGGCAATGTATAGTGATGTTCTCTTTCAAAGCCTTCAATTGTTTTTCTATCCATATGCGTTTTCCTTTGCAAAAGAATTCCGATTTGCGGGCCCGATTATAACACAAGACCTCCTGTTATATCAACGCGCCTCTGTAGAAACCGCCGGAGTCCTACTCCGGCAACACGGATCTGAAAAGGGACTTTTGCAGAGGCATGTCCTCCCGCGCACTTTATCCAGTTTGGATGGTTTTTTGACGCTCTATCGGAATGGCGGTCCGCCGCCCGGCACCCTGGATACCCCGGTTTTCCCGGCAGCCGCGGGGCGGACGTCCCCGCAAAAATCTCCGAATGACGCTTCCGCAGAACATCCCCACTTGCGCTTTCGGCAAATCCGCAGTACAATATTCCCGCATGAACGCCATTCTGCGGCGCTCCGCTAATCGAAGGAAAAGAGGAAACCTGCCATGCCGACTCCCCGCGCCGCCGCGATCCACGACCTCTCCGGCTTCGGCCGCTGTTCCCTGACGGTCGTCATTCCCATTCTCTCCGCCATGGGGGTCCAGTGCTGCCCCCTGCCCACCGCCTTTCTCTCCACACACACAGGGGGCTTCCAGGGCTTTACCTTTTTGGACATGACCGAGGAGCTCCCCCGAGCCGCCCGCCACTGGGAATCCCTGGGCCTGCACTTTCAGGCCATTTACAGCGGCTTTCTGGGCAGTGAGCGGCAGATTGATCTGGTGGCGGACTTTATCCGCACCTTCCGCCGGGAAGATACCCTGGTGGTCGTGGACCCGGTTATGGGCGATGACGGCAGAGCCTATCAGACCTACACCCCTGCCATGTGCGCCGGCATGGCCCGTCTGGCGGCACTGGCGGACGTCATCACCCCCAATCTGACGGAGGCCGCCTTTCTTTTGGGGCAGGAATACGTCCCGCTCCCCGCCGGGGAAGAAGACGCCGCTCTGCGAAAGATGGTCCAGGCTCTCAGTCTGGATGGAAAACGCTCCGTCGCACTGACGGGGGCCTCCCTGGCTCCAGGGAAAACCGGGGCCATGTGTTTTGACGCCCGTACCGGGGACATCCATCCGGTGCAGACGGATTTTATTGTCCATCCCCTCCATGGGACTGGCGACGTGTTTGCCAGTGTGCTCACAGGCGCAATGCTCCAGGGGAAAAATCTGGCCGATGCCGCGCAGCAGGCGGTGGATTTTATCCGGGCCTGCGCGGTGCGGACCGTGGAGCAGCAGCTCCCCCTCCGCGAAGGGGTGGATTTTGAACCGCTTCTGGGTCTGCTGATTCCTCGTTAAAAGGTCTCGGCCTGTTTCCTCTCACGTATTTTTAGAGCGCCTGCGGAATGGCTTTTTCTCCCGGTACGGACTTCTCCGCAAAAAGAACGGTTCGAAGAAAATACAAGGCCTAAGCAAAGGGACGGGATTCCCAAAGGAATCCCGTCCTTTTTAGCTGGTATGATGCTTGTTTTCCTATTTCGTCTCGTTTAGCTTCTGGGATGTCCCATCGCTTTCAAAGACCGCTTTTGCACCCGCCGCCAGGCCTGCCAGGCCCTGCAGTTCACTGGGTATGATAATCTTCGTTGCCTTGCCGTCTGCAATCTTTTCCATGGCCTCCAGCGCCTTCAGCTTGACTACCTGGTCATTTGGCGCCGCTTCGTTCAGCAGACGCAGCGACTCCGCCAGCGCCGTCTGCACCCGCTTGATTGCTTCCGCCTCTGCTTCCGCCGCCATAATCCGGGCTTCCCGTTCGCCTTCTGCCTGCAGAATGGCCGCCTGCTTCGCCGCGTCTGCCTTCAGAATCGCGGCGGCTTTTTCGCCTTCCGCCACCAGAATCTGGGACTGCTTCTGTCCTTCCGCCTGGAGAATGGACTCCCGGCGCTCCCGTTCCGCCTTCATCTGCTTTTCCATCGCTACCTGGATGTCTTTGGGCGGTATGATATTTTTCAGCTCCACCCGGTTCACCTTGATGCCCCAGGGGTCCGTGGCCTCATCCAGAATCGCCCGCATCCGGGAGTTAATCAGGTCCCGGCTTGTCAGCGTTTCCTCCAGGTCCAGTTCACCAATGATATTCCGCAGCGTCGTGGCCGTCAGATTTTCAATGGCGCTCATGGGATACTCTACTCCGTAGGTATACAATTTCGGGTCGGTAATCTGGAAGTAAATCACCGTGTCAATCTGCATGGTGACGTTGTCCTTGGTAATGACGGGCTGCGGTGCGAAATCCGCCACCTGTTCCTTTAACGAAACCTTTTTGGCCACCCGCATCACGAAGGGGACTTTCAGGTGCGGTCCCTGGTTCCAGATGGCATAGAATTTGCCCAGCCACGTCACGACATAGGCCTGAGACTGCTGCACGACGTGGAAGTTCGCTATGAACAGCAGCACCAACAGGATAATTAGAATGGAAATCGGAATCCACCAAAGATGATTCATTTTACTGCCTCCGTTCGTTCTGAAAGATGGACCAGGAGCTTTACCCCCTCAATCCGCTGAACATCCACCTGCGTCCCGGCGGGGATGACACTGCCATCGGCGCTCCGGGCCGTCCAGGTTTTTCCGTCTACGTACACCGCCCCGGAGGCCCTCTCGTTGTCCACGTCCTCCGTAACTCTGGCGCTCATGCCGATCACCCGGTCCAGGTTTGTGGGAACACCCGGCCGGTTCATGAACCGCCTCACCAGCGGGCGGCTGGCCGCCAGAGCGGCAGCGGACACCACAGCGAACACCAGAACCTGTGTGCCCGTGGTCCCCAGACCTCCCAGGGACAGGTTTGCAATGCAGCTGAACAGGGCCGCTGCCGCCCCCGCCAGAAACCAGATGGAAACCATTCCCTCTGTTATCAGCTCCGCCACACCGAAGAGTACAATGGCCCCCAGCCAGAGCCAAATCATGAAATCCATGCAAACGCCTCCTTTCCATCCGCGTGTCTGCTTTCTTGTTCAGTATAGCATAGCCTGCAAGGGAATAGTATTTCATTTCGGTAACAATTCAGAACCCTTTCTTTGGGAACGCCGCGCCGTCAGACGCCCTTGACGGATGCTTTTCCTAGAATTAAGAGCCTTCTTTTGCAAAGAATATCTCCCGTAAACGGGAGAATATTCAGCGGTCAAACAGCGACTCTGTGCCGCTATGGGTGCTTCCATCATCCTCCGTATAGGTTTGAATAAAGCGGGGTTCCCGCTTTGTGCAGTGATAAAACCGCATCAGAATATCCGCCGCATCGGGCTTTTTTTCAATTCCCAAAGAATCTGCCAGCCTCTGTTGTGCTTCCGGCAGATCAACTCCAGCTTCCTGAAAGCCTTCCTTGAGCCTCTCAACATTTTCCCCTGCAAACGCGCGCAGCCGTTCTCTATCCTGATAGACTTCCTCGCAAAGGTAGTCCTGCCAATAGGGGCAATGTATCACAAATTCAAAGAAGTCATGCAGGCTATCTGCAATCCTTCCGCCTGTACCCTCGCTGCCCCAATAGCCAATGGAGCCGTCTTCCAGTAAAATGTATTCGCTTCCATTGCCTGCCTCCGCAAATGTCATTCCAGGAATGTTATACGTCAAATGTCCGAATTCGGTTTCAGGAGCCCTCAATTCCGGGAGTATCTCCACATCACAGACCGTACTCAGCAAAGCCAGCAAGTTATCATTTTCACGCAGTATCTTTATAAGCTCCATGGTATGATGCCTCCATTCTGATTTCCCCTTTGTTATGGGTTGCCTTTCAGCTTCTTAACGGTTATATCCCAATCCCGGCAATGCCGCCAAATCCATTCATCCGGCCATCATACATCCCCTCTGAAGCAAGTCAAGCGGTATGTTCGGCTTCCGCACGGTTTCCAGGAAGACTTCCTCCCTTTTCAGATTGGTGTTGCCGAAAGCCGCTTCATCAAACCACACGTCAAAATATCCAAAGTGATCAATCCCTGTTGGTGGATGACGGTTCGATAAACTGGAATTTATGAATCCTTCTCTTCATATGGCTTATTCCACGAACCTATCTCAATCAAATTGCCTTCCGGATCAGCAATGTAGCAGGTTCGCTGTCCCCATGGTTCCGTTGTGGGTTCTAATACCGGTGCGGCACCGTTTTCTACTGTATGTCTAAATGACGCATCAACCTCTTCAAATGTATCAACATAAAGTGCAATTTCAAAATGACCATTTAACCCTTTGCTATAATTGTATTGATGATTTGTCATCTTCTCAAAGTCTTTCCTGCCATATAGCAGAAACAAGGTTCCATCTTTTACAAGATATACATTTCCTGTATCTTCCTCTTCCTTAATCTCAAACCCAAGCACATCCCTGTAAAAACGAATCATCTTTGCCATATCATTAACCAATAGTCCAAAACCATCTAATTTCATACACTACCTCCGTAAATTCCGATTTGCCGAATTGATTATAGCGCATAGTTTCTGTTATATCAATGTGCTTTTGTAGAAACTGCCTAAGTCATATCCCAGCAACACTTAAAGGGACAAGACTTCCTCCAGTTTGACATTCCCCCGCCTCCGTGGTATAATCAGCCTCATTCAACAGCGCTGCTTTCGATTCTTCTGGGGCGGCGGCCGCGTATCTGCGGAAGAAAGGCTGGAATTCCTTTGACCTTGACTGTCCCCTGTCTTTTGGGCCTGGAGAGCCTGGTGGCGGATGAGATGAAACGGCTGAATCTGGAAGGGATTCGGGCGGAAAATGGCCGCGTCCACTGCCGGGGAACCCTGGCCGATATCCCCCGGCTGAACATCCATCTCCGCTGCGGCGCCCGGGTATTGATGGAACTGGGTTCCTTCTCCGCCCCGGATTTTGAAGCCCTGTTTCAGGGGGTTCTGGCCCTGCCCTGGGAGGAATGGATTCCTCGGGAGGGCGAATTCCCCGTGAAGGGATATTCGCTGAATTCCACCCTGCACTCCGTGCCCGCCTGTCAGGCCATTGTGAAGAAGGCAGCCGCCCGGCGTCTGGGGGAGGCCTATGGCTGCGAGACCCTGCCGGAGACGGGACAGCGCTATCAGATTCAGTTTGCCATCATCAAGGACCGGGCTTCGCTGTATCTGGACACCTCGGGAGAGGGGCTTTACAAGCGGGGCTACCGGGCCCAGAATATGGGAGCCCCGCTGCGCGAAACGCTGGCGGCGGCGCTGGTGCTGCTCTCCCGCTATCGGGGAAAGGATCCGTTCTGCGATCCCTTTTGCGGTTCCGGGACGATTCCCATTGAGGCGGCGCTGATTGCCAAAAACCGGGCCCCGGGTCTGGACCGGCGCTTTGCCGCCCAGCGGTGGAGCATGATTCAGCCGAAGCTTTGGATGGACGCCGCAGATGAGGCCCAGGACCAGGAGTTTCACGGCCGCTACGACATTTGGGGCGGCGATATCGATCCGGCGGCCGTTGAACTGGCCCGGCACAATGCGGAGCTGGCTGGTGTGGAGGACTGTGTGCGCTTTGAAGCGGCGAACGCGGGGAAGTTTCAGCGGAACAGTGAATATGGACAGCTGGTGACGAATCCGCCTTATGGGGAACGGCTTTTGGAGAAGCAGGAGGCGGAGACGCTGTACCGGGATTTTGGGAAAGCGCTGGAGACCCTGCCCCCCAAGTGGCGGGTGATTGTGCTGAGTTCTCACACGGAGTTTGAGCGCTGTTTTGGCCGCCCGGCAGACAAGAAGCGGAAGCTGTATAATGGGATGCTCAAGTGTGACGCCTTTTTTTATGGGCGCTGAGGCGCTGCCGGGGGATTGGATGCTGCTTTCAGGCGGTTTTTTGCCTCTTCTTTGACGGTTTCTTTCCTTTGCCTTTTTTTGTCTTTTTCTCAATTTGCCTTTGTGTTCCTGGTGTATACGCCAACAAATCCTGGTAAAAGGAAAATACTATCATGAGAAAATGTATTCGGTGCGATATAGAAATGTTAGAGGGATTGGATATCATAGAACCAATGCATGGTTCTATGTTAGCGGAAAAAGTCAAAATTTCTATCATAGCCTGTCATGATGGAAACATCCACGCAATATATGCTGTAACTCCCGAATTGGAAAAACGATATACGGCTCATTGCAAAAAATATGAAGCACAAACAGGAGATCCTGTCCTGGCGAAAAAACTTGCCATGACGAACCTTTACCAAATAAACGACGACTTGCCCCGAAAACATAAGATATTTGATATAAGATTACTGTGAGGTGAACCAGACATGAAACATCCCAAACAAACATTGCGCATCGTAATGGACGAATCGGACGCGCCATACGAAAAAGACCAATATACCAGAACACGAAACGATGACCTGCTTGCCATCCGATTCGCAAAGGAATACGGGCTGGAATTCACGCCAGGAAGCCGGCTCGCAGAATTATCACGTGCCATGGATGAAGGTCGTCTCTTAAAACCGGATATCTAATACCCCACCGTCCCAACGCTATACAGCGAAAAAATCCCCCGGAAAAGCCACAAGCCTTCCCGGGGGATTTTCTTATATCGGGGGCCACAGCAGCCCCGCCGTCAGGCATCCCGGCCACTATCCCCGCCGCCGTGGTTTCCCCTGTGTCCTTTAGTCCGCCAACGCCGCCGCCAATATAGACTCCGCCGTCAAGCCCCCCGCTTCAGCGGCGAAAACCGGTACAGAAAGCGGGAAAAGCATGACCACGGCCAATACCAAAGCGGCAATGCGTTCCAATCCTCGTTTTAAATTGACCAAGCCGGAAACATTGGGGATAATGCCCAAGAACAACCTTGGAAAAACGAAAGCGGCGGTTTGCCCTGAATGCGGCTATGTGGAAATATATCTGTCACGTTTGGACAAAATTCAGCAGTATAATAGATAAATATACAAACCGAACTGGATTTTCGCCTGTGGGGAACAGATTGGGACTTGTCTTTCCTTTGTCTCGCCTCTGTCCTTCGCTTGTTTGGCGCTTCCTTGGCGGCTCCTTGGCACTTCCTTAACACTTCCCTGTCTTTGCTTTTTGGCTTTTTTCTGTTAGGAAATTTTTCCCGCCCTCTTGCATCGATGGGAAAAGTGTGGCATAATAGATCAACAGCTTATGCAGCGGTATCGAAGTGGTTATAACGGCCCTGACTCGAAATCAGGTGTACCCGCAAGGGTACCGTGGGTTCGAATCCCACCCGCTGCGCCAGCTC
>JAAWLO010000145.1 GCA_022797935.1 Oscillibacter sp.
GAGCTGTCAGCCGCAGGCTGACTGAGGGAGTCCCCAAGGGCTGCGCAGGGCTCCGGAGGACTCCGAAGAACTCCCTCCGTCACGGCTTCGCCGCGCCACATCCCTCTAAGAGGGAGGCTTTGGGACTACGGTCGTTTACAATTTATCTGCTCATTCAATTACCCTGTCCCCTCCGGCGGGGCGGGGAATCCAGGGGAAATCTGCATTTTTAACAGCTTCTTTACAGATTTTCGTAGGATTGTTTCTTGCCTTTTTCCCCGGGCCGTTGTATGATACCAGAGAATTGTGAAACCCGTGTGTTCCCGGCCGGACGCCGGAAGGGCATTCCGCCCCGGGAGCGCCTTGCTCCAAAGGGGGAACCAGCTTGAAAATCGGTTTGGACGTGGGGTCCACCACCATCAAATGCGTGGTGCTGGACGCCGCCGGTCAAATTGTATACCGTACATACCAGCGGCACTACAGTCATATCCTGGAAAAAACAGAGGAGCTGCTCCGGCAGGCGGCGGCAGTCGCCGGAAGCCGGGCGGAGCTGGCCATTTCCGGTTCCGCCGGAATGGGACTGGCGGAGAGCGTGGGCGTCCCCTTTGTGCAGGAGGTCTTCGCCACCCGGGTGGCCGCCACCCGTCTGGCCCCGGAGACCGACGTGGTGATCGAACTGGGGGGAGAGGACGCGAAAATCCTCTTCCTCACCGGCGGCATGGAAGTCCGGATGAACGGCTCCTGCGCCGGGGGCACCGGGGCCTTCATTGACCAGATGGCCTCCCTGCTGAAGATGACCGCCGGGGAGATGGACGCCGCCGCCCGGCAGGCGGAGAAGACCTATACGATTGCCTCCCGCTGCGGCGTCTTCGCCAAGAGCGACGTCCAGCCCCTCATCAACCAGGGGGCCCGGGGGGAGGACATTGCCGCCAGCATCTACCAGGCGGTGGTGAACCAGACCGTGGCGGGTCTGGCCCAGGGGCGGCCCATCCGGGGGAATCTCCTCTACCTGGGGGGCCCGCTGACCTTCTCCCAGTGCCTGCGGGAGAGCTTTGACCGCACCCTGGGGGTGACCGGGACCTGCCCGGAGGACAGCCTGCTGTACGTGGCCCTGGGGGCGGCCTTCTGCGCCGAACGCAGCTTCCGCCTGCTGGAGACGGCGGAGCGCCTCCGGGAGCGGGGGGCCTCGGAGACCTACCGGAGCCAGCCGCCCTTGTTCGAGAGCCGGGAGGAATACGAGGCCTTCCGGGTCCGGCACGCCCGGGCGAAAGTGGAACGGGCCCCCTTCGGGCCGGATTACGCCGCCCCGGTCCATATCGGCATAGACTCCGGTTCCACCACCGTAAAGCTGGCGGTGATCGACCAGGAGGCCCGGCTGCTCTTCACGGACTACCGGCCCAACCTGGGGAATCCCGTGCCCCTCATCCGGGAGGCGCTCCAGCGGCTCTACGACGGGCACCCCGCCCTTCAGGTGGCCTCCGTCACCACCACGGGCTACGGCGAGGAGCTGGCGAAAAACGCCTTCCACGGGGATTACGGCGTGGTGGAGACCGTGGCCCACTTCACCGCCGCCCGGCACTTCCTGCCCCAGGTGGACTTCATCATTGACATTGGCGGCCAGGACATGAAGTGCTTCAAAATCGAGGACGGGGCCATCAGCAGCATCTTCCTCAACGAGGCCTGCTCCTCCGGCTGCGGCAGCTTTCTGCAGACCTTTGCCCAGGCCCTGGGCCACGGCGTGAAGGACTTCGCGGAGCTGGGCCTCTTCGCGGACCGGCCGGTGGACCTGGGGAGCCGCTGCACGGTCTTCATGAACTCCAGCGTCAAGCAGGCCCAGAAGGACGGGGCCTCCCTGGAAAACATCTCCGCCGGACTGTCCATCTCCGTGGTGAAAAACGCCATCTACAAGGTGATCCGGGCCTCCAGCCCCCAGGAGCTGGGGCGGAACGTGGTGGTCCAGGGGGGCACGTTTTACAACGAGGCCGTCCTCCGGGCCTTTGAGAAGGAGATGGGCCTGGAGGTCATCCGGCCGGATATCGCCGGGCTGATGGGGGCCTTCGGCGCGGCCCTCTACGGGCGGAGCCGGTCCCGCCCCGGCCAGACCAGCGCCCTGCTGGACCGGGAGGCCCTGGCGGCCTTCACCCAGACGGCGGAGAGCCGGGCCTGCGGCCTCTGCGGCAACAACTGCCAGCTGACGGTGAACACCTTCGCCGGAGGAGGCCGCTTCATCAGCGGGAACCGCTGCGACCGCCCCGTCACCGGCGAGGCGGTCACGGAGGAGCGGAACCTCTACGCCTTCAAGCGGAAGCTGCTGCTGGACTACAAGCCCGTCCCCGGGAAGCGGGGAAAGCTGGGCATTCCCCTGTGCCTGAACCTGTGGGAGCTCTTTCCCTTCTGGCACGCCTTCTTCACCAGCCTGGGCTTCGCCGTGTACCACAGCCCCCTGTCCAGCCGGGACCTGTACCTGAAGGGACAGGCCACCATCCCCAGCGACACCGCCTGCTTCCCCGCCAAGCTGGCCCACGGCCACATCCAGTTCCTGGCGAAGCTGGGCCTGGACGCCATCTTCTACCCCTGCATGACCTACAACCTGGACGAGGGCCTGGGGGACAACCACTACAACTGCCCCGTAGTGGCCTATTACCCGGAGGTAATCGCCGGAAACTGCCCGGAAATCCGGCAGACCGCCTTTATCTATGACTACGTGGGCCTCCACCGGCCCAAGGATTTCACGAAAAAGATCTTCGAGATCCTCCGCCGGACCTTCCCGGACCTGACCCGGGGAGAGGTCCGGACGGCCAGCGAGGCGGCCTACGCGGAATACGCCCGCCACATGGCCCGCATCCGGGCGGAGGGCGCCCGCATTCTGGAGCAGGCCCGGGCGGAGGGGCGGCGGATCATCCTTTTGGCGGGGCGGCCCTACCACGCGGACCCGGAGATCAACCACGGCATTGACACCCTGCTCACCCGCTTCGGCGCGGCGGTGGTGTCGGAGGACGCCGTCTCCGGTCTGGTGGAGAAGGCGCCCACCACGGTGCTGAATCAGTGGACCTACCACGCCCGGCTCTACGCCGCCGCCCGCTACTGCGTGGAGCACCGGGACTGCGACCTGGTGCAGCTGGTCAGCTTCGGCTGCGGCGTGGACGCCATCACCACCGACGAGACCCAGGCCATCCTGCAGGCCGGGGGGAAGCTCTATACGGAGCTGAAAATCGACGAAATCACCAACCTGGGCGCGGTGCGCATCCGCCTGCGGAGCCTCTTTGCCGCCCTGGACGAACAGGAGTGAGACCAATGGAAGGCTATCCCCGTTTCACACCGGAGATGAAGAAGACCCACAAGATTCTGATTCCCAGCATGGCCCCGGTGCAGTTCCGCATCCTCTCCGCCGTCATGGAGCAGGAGGGCTATACCTGCGAGCTGCTGGAGAACGGCGGCAGTTCGGTCAGCGAGCTGGGTCTGCGCTATGTCCACAACGACACCTGCTACCCGGCCCTGCTGGTCATTGGCCAGTTTTTGGACGCGCTGGCCTCCGGGAAGTACGACCTGGACCACACGGCCCTCATCCTCACCCAGACCGGCGGGGGCTGCCGGGCCTCCAACTACATCCACCTCCTCCGCAAGGCCCTGGTGAAGGCGGGCTATCCCCAGGTGCCGGTGGTGAGCCTGAACTTCTCCGGCCT
>JAAWLO010000146.1 GCA_022797935.1 Oscillibacter sp.
GTCTTTGTATCAACGATGATCCGGATGGTTCCGCTTCCGCTGTAGCTTTCTGCTTCTTTTACGTTGAATCTTTTTTCTTTCTTTCCGAACATAATCATTTCTCCGCTTTATGGCATCGTCTACAACACTATGTCCCAGACCTCCACGCATGTGCCTCTTTCAGCAAGCGGCCTATCAGTTCCTGCTTGCCTGTGGTATAGCTCCCTCGGTCATCTGCAAATTGCGCCGCCAACTCTTTCTTACAGGCGTCGTACTCTATTGCTTTATCAGGGAAGCGGTTCAAATAATCCCGAAAATTGATGTAGTTATTCCATTCGGCTCCGTTCCATCTGACCACATGGATGTGGTGTGTACGGGTATCTTTTTCAAAATCACCCATTACAAACAGCAGCTGTCCCGCAACATCTTCTCCGCGAAAAACAATATTATGCTGTTTGAGCAATTCAACATAAGGCGTTATATCGTCCAGGTTACGAACGCCCACGACAAGATCAATAATCGGTTTTGCATGAATGGAGGGAATGGCGGTGCTTCCGATATGCTGAATGTCAACTGCAACAGATCCTAAAAGCCGATTTAATACTTGGATAGTCCTCTCCGCATTCTGCGTCCATTCTTCTTGATGCGGCGCCAGCATGACCGTTCCTCTTTTCAGTCCTGTCATACTCATATCCTCTTAAAGATAACCGTCTGCTCTTTCATAGAGATTTTCTCCACCTGGTACCCGTAGTCCGTCAATTCCTTTTTGTATTTCAAAAAGGAGTGGTCTATAGGGATTCCCGCAATCTCTTGAATCTGCATAAATGTCAATTTGAACGAATGCCTTCCATCATTTTGAATGTAAGCCCACAGCGCATCGTATTTGCTCATGTTGACCTCCTATCCCTCTTGTTTTTCCAGCAAATTATTATACTGCGTTTCACCTCTACCAACAAGAGAATGAGACGCCCTTTGTCATGAACTGTTTTTTGTATGTTATGAACGGTTCTGAGAGGTTAATCTATTTCCCGCATTTGCTCAACCAAGGACTGCTTTCTCTGCCTGCTGAACGTCCAGGCGGACAGCAGAAACTCCAGACCGAACAGCACCAGGAGAAACAAACCCATTTCCAGTATCGGAAATTGATAGGGCACGATCTCACCGGCAAAGGATTGTCTGCTGGCCTCCCGGCACACTGCGACTGCAGCCGGCAGTCCAACCAGTAGAACAGCCAAAGCGGCAAAGGCCGCATAGCAGAGTCCCTCGCAGATGTTCATCCGGCAGAGCTGCTTTCCGGTCAGGCCAATGGAGCGTAGGATGCTGTTCTCCCGCTTTCGGGACATCTGGTTGGAAAGGGTCGTATTGATCAAATTGACCACGCCAAACAGGAAAATCAACCAGGAGAGGGCCCGCAACCCGCCAAAAATAAGGCCGCTCTGCATTTTCTCGTACTCGATGTGGACCGCGATGGTATCCAGCCCGAGATTGCTGTGACCGGACAGAATTTCTTGAAGGCCGACTTCCACCTGCTCCGATTTTTTCGGGTCACTGACAATGCTCCAGGAGTAATCAAAGGTTTCAATCTCAGGATGGAGTTCCCGGAACAGTTTCTCCGGCGCGAACAAAGCCACCGAATCCATGGCAAGTGCGCCGTGTCCGTTTGCCACCCTCAACGGGTCAAACAGGCCGGATATGGTGACGGTCACGGTCTCCCGGCCCAGGGACAGTTCCATGGCAGCCCCGACATCCATCTCCCCATGGTACTTCTGATAGCTTGTACTCAGAAGAATGCTGTGGGCGTCCGCCGGCATGGCGCCGGATACCAGTGCGGCCTCTACATCCGGGCGGTTTGCCTCCGTCAGCATATCGCACATACCGGCCTCGGCGCTTGCAGAGGTTCCAAATTTTGCGTGCAGAGCTTGGCGGGTGACCAGCACATCCATCACCCCGTCCAGGGACAGGATTTCCCGCCGCAGCCCCTCGTTCAGCGGATTGCCCGCGGCCATGATCTCCTCCTCCGGCTGCTTGGAGGACAGGTAGACTTTATAGTCCCCGTCCGGGAAGAACAGCCTGGCGGCCTGCTCCGGTGAACGGGTCAGAACCACGGAAGACACCACCAGAAGCAAAATCCCTCCCAGGCTGAGAGAGGTCGCGATGCTCACCGCTTTTTTGCGGTCTCGCCGGAAGTTGGCCAAACCCATGGATACAGGGGTGAGCCGGATGTGTTTTTTCCGGCGGCGTATCCGTTGCTGTCCGGCGGAAAAGCGCATCGCCTCCAGAGGGGAAATACCGGCAGCTATCTTCACCGGTTTGCGGACGGAGACGGACACCATGAACCGGCAGGCCAAGACGGTGAGAAGGATGGACAGCCCATAATAGGCCCCGTGGAACCCCTTTGGAAATAGGAGAAGGCCACCGAGAGCACCCAGCAGTACACCAAGGAAAATTCCAATGCCGCCCAGCCGGCGGCTCTCCCTTTTGACGATGCGCCGGATCTGTTTGGGCGTCGCCCCGATGGTGCGCAGCTGCCCATAGCTTTGGATTTTATCCTGGATGGAGATCCGGAAAATGCTCTGGATGACTACATAGCCGCCGATCAGCACCAGAATCGCAATACCGCCGATGGTGGCGAAGTCAATAGACTTGGAATAATAGGCAAAGTAGCTGCTGTTCATGCCCACATGGGGAAGGCCGTACCGGGCGGCGATCTCCTGGCAGTAGGCGGCCATGACCTCCTGGCTCAACTGTTCATCGTTTTGAAAATGCACATAGGCGCGATACCCGGCAGGATCAAATCCGGCCCACTGGGTCAAGGCCGCCTTGGAAACGGCAATAGCGCAGGCATTTGCTTCCTTTTCTCCCACATTGGACAGGATGCCGGTCACGGTATAGTCGCCATGAAAGCTCTCGGTGTCCAATCGAACCGTTTCACCAATCTTGGCATTGGAACCGTAGGTGGAGAGGAAATATTCGCTGACAGCGACCTCGTTCGCCTGCACCGGAAGTTCTCCCTTTACCAGCTCCATCTGGCTGCGGGCAATATGGATCATGTCGCTGTCGCAGTACACATAGGAGGCGTTGTAGCCCTGCTCCGAGTGCTCCTGTCCCAACAGATAGTATTCACCCACCCGGGCAAGCTCCGGCAGGCCTTTCAGCGCCGCCACATCGGATGCCTCCACGCCGGTGAACACCGCCTCGTAGGTGTCGGCCACCTGACCCCGCTGGATCTGCGCCACGGAAACGGACAGAATCGCCGCAAAGGAGATCAGGAACGCCGCCAGGGCCACGGCAATCACCACCATCCGATTCCGGCGCTTCTCGCTGGCAAGGCTCCGCCTCGCCAGTTTCCTCACAATGGCGCTGGTGTCGTTCTCAAAGGGCCAGGTCATGCTCTACCTCCTCTATACGGTTATTCCATTGCCCTGATTTGCTCAACAAGAGATCGCTTTTTCAAATTTCCAGTTGTATAAGAAATCAAAATAAACTGCACAATCAGCAGAATCGCTAAATAGATCAATACAACCAGCCACGGAAATGAATAATTAAAGTATGGGTTCATCGTTTTTACAACTACCTGTACGGACAGGAAGCCAAGTCCAGTCCCCAAAGCCAATGTTACAAGCGTGGCAAAAACGGAATAAATCGA
>JAAWLO010000147.1 GCA_022797935.1 Oscillibacter sp.
TATCTCCCCAATAGCGGAACCCTGCTGGCCCCCGGTCCCTTCAACTATTTTCCCACCCCTGTTCCAGACCCTGAACGGCTGACGGCAGAGATTTTGGAAGACCTTTGCCCGGAGGCGGAGACCTGGCAGATTCAGCGGGAATTGGCGCTGCTGAATACGGCGGAGGACCTCCTCTGGCGGCCCTTTTCCACCCTCTCCAACGGCGAGCGGACCAAAGCCCTGCTGTCCGTCCTCTTCCTGCGGGAGAGCTGCTTTCCTCTGATTGACGAACCTACCAACCACCTGGACGCACAGGGACGGGAAAGCGTGGCCGCCTATCTGCGGAAGAAGGGGAGCTTCCTGCTGGTATCCCATGACCGGCGCTTTCTGGATGGCTGCACAGACCACATTCTGGCTTTGAATCGGGCGGATATCCAGGTCCAGGCGGGGAATTATTCCTCCTGGAAGGAAAATTTCGACCGCCAGCAGCAGTTTGAGGAGGCGAAGGACGAGCGGCTGCGAAAAGATATCCGCCGTCTGCGCCAGGCCGCCCGGCGGACCGGCGTATGGTCCGACCGGATTGAGGCCTCTAAAATCGGGGCCGCCGACAAGGGCTATGTAGGCCACCAGGCCGCTAAAATGATGAAGCGCTCCAAAACGTTGGAGGCCCGGCAGGAAAAAGCCCTGGAGGAAAAACAGGCGCTTCTCAAAAACCGGGAGACAGCGGAATCCCTGAAGCTCTCTCCCCTGACCCATCACGCCAAGACTTTGGTGCGTTGTGAGGAGCTGACGCTTTATTACGGTTCCCGCCAGGTCTGCGGACCGCTCCGCTTCACGGTGGAAGAGGGAGAGCGGGTAGTCCTGGAGGGCCGGAATGGCAGCGGAAAAACCAGCCTGCTGCGTCTGCTTATGGGGCAGGATATCCGCCGGGATGGAACGCTGGCCCTGGCATCGGGGCTGAAGATTTCCTGCGTTCCGCAGGACACGTCCCATTTGAAAGGGACGCTGGCGGACTTCATCCAGGAGCGAGGCCTGGATGAGAGCCTGTTCAAAGCCATTTTGCGAAAATTGGGTTTTGAGCGGACGCAGTTTGAACGAAACTTAGAAGAAGGCTCCAGCGGCCAGAAAAAGAAAATCCTGCTGGCCGGAAGCCTTTGTGAGCGCGCACATCTGTATGTATGGGACGAGCCGCTGAACTTCATGGACATTGATGCCCGGACACAGATTGAGGAACTGCTTCTGCGGTTCCATCCGACGCTGCTTTTCGTGGAGCATGACCGGGCCTTCCAATCTGCCATAGCCACGAAGCAGGTTCTCTTGTAGCCAGAACCGGTCTGTCCTTCATTCCCCGCAGGGATCCCCCGTTCCCCGTCCCTCCGCAGGGGAGGGGGATGCTCAAGGGGGGACGAAGTCCCCTCTTGATTTTGGGACAAAGCGCAGCGGACGCTGCAGCGCCTCTTAAATGAGGGCGACTGCCAGCCAGATGAGAGCCACCGCCGCTGAGCCCATGAGTGTATAAACCGCTGGGGTCAAATCCCGCCAGGCCCGGCTGAACCGTCCATGATCTCCCCCTGTGTAGCGCTTGGCAATGCGCTTGGCCTCCTCCACCAGTTCCCGGGCGGTGACGCCCTCCCCGGCGGCGTCGTTCCGGACGATAAAAATCGCCTGTTCAAAAAAACGCTGGTCCGGGGAGTCCACCACAATGACCCGTCTGGAAATGCCTTTCACCATCCTGCAAAGCCTCCTTTGTTCGATATAGTCAACGCAGTTGAAAAGGTGTCACAACTCCTTTTCAACCGGCGGACCCAGGGTCCGCCGATGCGCGGAGCGCATCTGCGTTTCCTATGAAGTCATGCGCAGGCAGCCGCTTTGCGGTTTGTTGAAAAGAATCCCTTGGATTCTTTTCAACTGCGCTGGCTATAGCCTCAGTTTTCCAACCCCACGGGAAAAATATACCACATACAGCCCCGGAATTTTCCGGACAAACCGAATCAACGCCGAAAGGACGCCCGCCTATGCCCACCGCCCGTCTTTCTCATCTGGATACCATCCGGGGCTTCGCCCTGCTCAACATGATGGCTTACCACGCCTGCTGGGACCTGGTTTACCAATTCGGCCTGGACTGGCCCTGGTACCGCAGTTTTGGCGCGTACCTCTGGCAGCAGGGAATCTGCTGGACCTTCCTCCTGCTCTCCGGCTACTGCTGGTCCCTGGGGCGGCATCCTCTCCGCCGGGGGCTGGAGGTCTTTGCCGCCGGGGCAGCCATCACCGTGGTCACCTGGCTTTTCCTGCCGGAGAATCTGGTCTTCTGCGGCGTGCTGACCCTGTTGGGGGCCTCCGCTCTTCTGATGGTCCCCCTAGCGCCGCTGCTGGAGCGCCTGCCGCCCCGGGCCGGGCTGGCGGGGAGTTTTCTTCTCTTCTTGCTGCTCCGGGACGTGCCCCGGGGCTGGCTGGGTTATGAGGGCGCCCGCATTGCCGCCCTGCCCGCGTCCCTCTACCGGAATCACTTCACCGCCCTGCTGGGCTTTCCTCCGCCGGATTTTTTCTCCACGGACTATGTGCCGCTGCTGCCCTGGTTTTTCCTGTTTCTCTGCGGCTGGTTTCTCTTCCGGCTCCGGGGGGAACCCCGAAACACGCCGGAAATTCCGCTGCTGACGTTTCTCGGACGGCACTCCCTGCCGGTGTATCTGCTCCACCAGCCGGTGATTTACGGCCTGCTGCTGCTTGTGATGGGCAGTCCTGGCTGAATATGGAAAGGAAATCTGCAAGATGATTAGACAAGAGGAAACCGAATTTGTGGAGCAGGCCTTTCAAAAGCTGAGAGAGCGGGGCTGGCTGTCCGGATCACCGGAACCCACGGGAATCAGCTGCCAGGCAATTGCCGCTTTTGAGGAAACGTATCAAATCAAATTACCTTCTCTATATAAGGCGTTTCTTCAATCCTGCAAGATGAATCATGATTGCTTTGATGACTTCTGGTATATCGCCATTGTGGAGGATGAACTAAGGCCGTGGCCTATCACGCTGTTTGATATGTCGCCCACGGTTGACAGCAATTTCTTGAGCAGTTCTATGATTCAATTCCGGAAGTGCGCAGCGAACGGTTATTCTTACTCCGCTGGTGCAGAACAGTATGGAAAGTATCTGCCTATTGGGTATTGGGACAGCGACTGGCTGCTCTGGGATTTGTCTAAACCGTTGGAGCAGGTAGATGAAGAAGACGAAAGCACCTGGGCGCTGGTTACTTTTGCTCATGACGGAGAGTGGGACAAAGAATACTGGACGGAAGGTGGCCGCCCACGTATTCCGGACTTTAAGACCTTGCTGGAGTGGTGCTTCTGCGGTTCTCTGGAAGCGGAATTTGAGGAGGATAACGGGGTAAAGGTAACCCCTGAACGGATGAAAACCTGGGATTTTCGATGGCACTGGTACGAGGACCGCTGGAAAGAAAAAGCGTGAGGAGGAATCTGCGATGACCAAACAGCAGGAAATCGAATTTGTGGAGCGGGCCTTTCAAAAGCTGAGGGAGCGGGGCTGGCTGGCGGACCAGGCCCTGGAGCGGTCCGCTGTCACAGAGAAGGAAATCGCCGCGTTTGAGGCGAGGCATCAGGTGACGCTGCCCTCCTTGTACAAGG
>JAAWLO010000148.1 GCA_022797935.1 Oscillibacter sp.
CGCTTTCGAGGATGCGGCACGATTGGCGGCCCCGGCAGGGGCCGGGAATCCTCCCGCCGCGACGGTGCTGCATGGATCCAGCCAGCATCCTGGCTGGCACCTCCCCGCCCGTCAGGGCAAGTACAACCTTCCCCCTTCGGGGGAAAAGCAAAATCTCCCCTATCGGAGAAAAATCCACCGTTCCCCTGCGGGGCCCCCCCAAGATTACCCACAGGAAGAAAAAGAGCGGGAGGGCCTCCCCTCCCATCCCTGGGAAGCTGGGCGTAAAGGGGGCGTCCACCTTTTAATCCACCAGCCATTCGGCCTCACAAACACCGCCGCTGTCCACATAACCAATGGAAAGCTCCCTGCCGGGAGTCCCGGCAGCCACTGCCAGCACCTGAGCCAAGGGCAGCAGCAGCGACGCCTCCCCGGAGGGGCTGTACTGCCGCAGCCGGAGATTCAGCCCGCTGATGGACGTCCCCGTCAGGGTTACCTCTGCCGCAAAGCCCCCGTTGGCAAAGCGAACCGGCACCCCCTGGGATTGATAGCCAAAACGGAGCGTGGTGGTGGTGCCGCTCTGGCGGATGCTCTGAAGATAAAACGCCGCCTCGCCTGGAATGTTTTCCAGCAGGCTCTCCAGCAAGGCCGCCGCGCCGCAGGCCGCCTCCCGGAGAGTGGGAAGCTCCTGTTCGGCTTTTACGCGCAGGACGGGTTCCCGGAGGCTTTGGTAAAACACGCTGAAGTCCGGCCGGATACGCAGAGTCCGGTTCCCGTCCATAATGATTTCTGTGCCGCTGGATTCCGTGTGCCGGGTCCGCGTGCGGGGGTTGAACCCCAAAGCGGAGAGGAGCCAGTCCGTGTTCTCCAGAGAAAAGGAGTCCGTCTGCAGCACCGGCAGAACCGGAGACTCCGCCAGCAGCAGCGAACAAGGGTCCAGAACCGCTTCCGCTTCCGGGCTGTCCAGAGCGAAGGCAGCGCCGCCCAGTTCAAAACGGCCTATGACCTGCTCCAGACTGTCCAAGGACACAGCGGTGTCCGCCCGCCAGCCGGTGTCCCCGCCGTCCCAGAGATACAGCGCTGTGCCGCCGCCGGTTTTGGGAGCGATGATCAGCCGCCGGGCAAACAGGTCCTCCCGGGTATCTCCGCTGGCGTCAACCAGTTCGGCCAGAATGGACAGAGGCAGCGATTCCAGAAAGTCATAGTAAAGAGATGGGCCCGCCAGCGCCTGCAAAATCCCCTCCTTCCCACAGGGAACGTACTCCTTGGCAGAACCCAAGGCCTCTGCCAGACGGCGGCCCAGAGGGTCCGCGAAGGCGTCCGCGTCCGTGGTAAGCGTGAGGTTTCCATAGCGGCCAAAGGCCCCCGTCACGGCCACCCGCACGGGAGCGGTGAGGCCCGCCGCCGATGCGGGAGCGGAAGAGGACTCCCCGCCCGCCAGCGTGTTTCGGTAGCCGCCGGTCAAATCCAGGCTGTAGAGCTGGGTTTGGGCGAAAAGCATGACCGCCGTCAAAGACAGCAGCGTGATGAACAGGTTTTGCAGAAGGTTTCGCCGGCCGCGCTGTTGTTGGTCCATGGGTCAGTCCTCCGTTGCCGCGCTCCGGCCCTGGGCAATGGGCAGAGTCATGCGGATGGTTGAGCCGGGACCTTGGTGCGGGGCCAGGCCGATGACGCCATGATGCCGCTGAACAATCTCCCGGGCAATGGACAGCCCCAGGCCAGTGCCCCCGGACTCCCGGGAGCGGGCCTTGTCCACCCGGTAAAAGCGCTCGAAAATGCGCTCGGCATCCTTCTCCGGAATACCGATTCCGTCGTCCCAAACTTCCATCCAGACAGTGTCGTCCTCTCCGCACCCGGCGCTGACCTGGATGTGCCCTCCGTCCGGGGTGTACTTGATGGCGTTGCCCAAGATGTTCATCATGACTTGTTCCAGACGGCTGCGGTCCCCTACAATCAAAGGCAGATGACTCAAATCCCCGCAGGTAAGGGCGTGACCCCGCTGGCGGGCGTTGAGGGCGCTGGAGCGAACGACGCTTTGAATCGCCTCAGCAAAGGGAAAGCGGGAGAGTACCAGCTCCGCGTCCCCCCGGTCCAGCCGGGAGAGGGTCAGAAGGTCCTGAACAATGTGCGTCATGCGGTCCGTTTCCGTGATAATGATGTCCAGAAAGCCATTTGCTGTGTTTTGGGGGATGTCGCCTTCCGCGTCCCGGAGGGTCTCGGCGTAGGTGCGGACGTTGGTGAGGGGGGTTCGGAGCTCATGGGAGACGTTGGCGACAAATTCCTTTCGCCGCTCCTCATTGCGGTGCTGTTCCGTGACATCGTGCAGCACAATGAGAACGCCGCCCCGCTCCCGGTCGGAAAACGGGGCGAGATAGACCTCCAGGGTTTTCTCCCCGGCTTCCAGTCCACCTTCGGCGAAATTGGGCCGCTGGAGGTCTAAAACCTCCTGAAAGGGGCGGACGGAGGCAAAGAGCTCGTCATAGGTGCAGGCGGAATCGACCGGACGCTGAAGCATGGCGTTGGCAGCGGGGTTGCAGTGAATGAGGCGGCCGCGGTGGTCGAAAGCGACGACGCCGTCTGTCATATGCAGGAAAAGGGTGTCCAGCTTGTTGCGCTCATTCTCCACGGCGGCCAGGGTGGCCTGAAGCACACCGGCCATTTCATTGAAGGTGCCGGTAAGAATGCCGATTTCGTCAGAGGATTCCACGGGAAGAGCACTGCCGAAGTTGCCGGCGGCCATTTTTTCCGCACCGGCGGTAAGCTTTTCAATGGGGCCCACCATGGTTTTGGAAAGGAGGAAGCTGAGGAGAACGGAGATGGCGAGACCGATAACCAGGGCCTGCATAATGATGAGGAAGAGCTGTTCGTTGAGACCGGAAACGGTGTCACGGTTGTCAAGAATGTAAATGATATAGGCCTGAGAACCGCCGAAGATGGGGATGGCGGCGTCCATGTAGTCTGCGGTGATGTCACTGACGTCGCCGATGCCGGTTTCATCCCGTTGAAGGACTGCGTTTCGGGCGGTGAGGAGGTTGGCACTTTGTTCGCGGGGGAGGAGGGATTCGTCTGCGGAGCCGGTGAGGTAAGTGCCGGTTTCTCCGTCAAGGACGAAGTAGTTGCGGGTGCGGTAATCGATACCAAGGCGGCCGGCGGTAAGCTCCAGCAGTTCCTGGATATTCTGGGGTCCGTTTTCCTGGGCGGCTTCGCGGCGGAGGGAGGTGACGAATTCTTTTTGGTCCTCTCCGAAAACGCTGTTGATTTGCTGGTAAAAGGTGTCGGTAAAGAAGCTGGAGACACTGATGGTGAGGAAGGCGCCAATGACAGCCATAAGGGAAGTAATCAGCAAAAGGAGAATCATCGTGAGCTTCATATGGAGGCTTCGAAACATAAAAGCACCTTCCTATCTGCGGCGCCGGAGGCGTCGCAAAGTCCGCTGCGGCGTCGGAAAATCCGCTTCATTCCGCAGCCGCCTGCGGCGACGGCTCCATTGCGCTACTTTCCCTCCGCCGCTAATCAAGAGGGGACTGCGGTCCCGCGGCGTCGGAAATTCCACTCCATTGCGCCGCCGCGGCGCGGCGGCATCCATTCCGTTCCATTTCCTCCGCCGCTAATCAAGAG
>JAAWLO010000149.1 GCA_022797935.1 Oscillibacter sp.
TTATAGTCAACGCAGTTGAAAAGGAGTACCCACTCCTTTTCAACCGGCGGACCAGGGGTCCGCCGCTGCGCGGAGCGCAGTTGCGTTTCCTAGGAAGCCTTGCGCAGGCAGCCGCTTTGCGGCTTGAACCGCCGCCTTTGCGGCGGTTCGTTGAAAAGAATCCCTTGGATTCTTTTCAACTGCGCTGGCTATAAGCTGTATAGGCGCCAATAGCCTCCCGCAGGAAGGCGGCGCAGCCGGGGACCTCCCGGTCGTAATAGGCGGTAAAGCGCTCATCCGCCGTGTACAGCTCCGCCAGCCCCCGGTGGGCCTGGGGTGTGTAGGTCTCCCAGCTGTAGGACAGCCAGCGGCGGTGGAGTTCCGCAATGCGCTGCCCCTCCGGGCCCTGGGGTTCCTTCCCCGCCCGGACGGCGGCGGCCAGGGCCGAGAGAATTTCCGCGCCCAGGTCCTTCCACTGGCGGTATTCCTCCTCCGTCAGGGCGAGAATCCGGGCGTTGGCCCGGTCCGCCTCCGCGTCTCCGTACGTCTCCCGGACTTCCTTGCCGTGCTGTTTCTCGTTGGCCTCCACCGCCCGGCGCTTGAAGGCCTCAAATTTTTCCTTGTCAGACATGATGGTTTCTCCTTTCGCGTCCTGTATGGTTTTTTCCACCGTCAGGATGAGGGCGTCCAGACGCCTCCGCCGGGCCTCCAGCTCCGCCAGATGGCCTTGCAGCGCCGCCAGACGGTCGAAGTCCGGGGCCTCCAGCAGGGTTCGGATGGTTTCCAGATTCAGGCCCAATTCCCGGTAGAAGAGAATGAGCTGGAGCCGGTCCGCCTCCTGGGGGCCGTAGAGCCGGTAGCCTGCCTCCGTAATCTCCCGGGGCTGGAGAAGGCCTTTCTGGTGGTACCAGCGCAGAGTCCGGGGCGTGACTCCGGCCAGGTCTGCCAGAGCTTTGACGGTATACTTCATGGATATCCCTCCTGACAAAGGGGAGTATAGCCCTTGACGCGGCGGCAAAGTCAAGGGGAAACGCAAAAAAATTTTTCTTGCTTCTGCCGGGAATTTCTTTATACTGAGGATAACAAATCTTGCGCCATGCCGCAAGAGCAGGGAGGAGTTCCGTTATGAACCGTTTTTCCATTCTCGTGGGGGACATTACCCGCTCCCGCGCCCAGGCCATAGCCAACGCCGCCAACACCACCCTTCTGGGGGGCAGCGGGGTGGACGGGGCCATCCACGCCGCCGCCGGACCGGAGCTGCTGGCGGAGTGCCGGACCCTGGGGGGCTGCGAGACCGGCCAGGCCAGGCTGACCCGGGGTTACCGCCTGCCCGCCCGGTACGTGCTCCACACCCCCGGGCCCATCTGGCGGGGCGGTCAGGAGGGGGAGGCGGCGCTGCTGGCCTCCTGTTACCGCTCCTGCCTGACCCTGGCGGAGAGCCGGGGAATCGAGAGCCTGGATTTCCCCTCCATCTCCACGGGAGTCTACGGCTATCCCCTCACCCAGGCGGCCCCAGTGGCTCTGAAGGCCATCATGGACTTCCTCCGGGACCATGCGCTGCCCCGGCAGGTGCGGCTGGTCTGCCATACCCGGGAGACCGCCGCCGTCTACCGGCAGGTGTGGAACATGTGGTACGCCGGAACCAAGGAGGAGCGCCTGCCGGAGGAGCCGGAGACCATCTGACAAAATTTTGCAGTTCGTATTTTGCGTGTATAGTCTTTCCCCTCCGGCGCACACTAGGGAGCGCCGGGATGCAGAAGCCCGCAGCCCCGCAGTCCCGGAAAACCGGGCGGGACCGGCTTGTGCATCCGGCAGAATGGATTTTGGGGAGGATGATGACCATGGCTTGTACCAACAGCGGCTGTGCCTGCACGCCCAATCAGAGTGTGAAATGCACCGTCAACAACTGCGCCCATCACTGCCAGGACAAGGATTACTGCGGTCTGGACGCCGTCCAGATCGGCACCCATGAGAGCAATCCCACTCAGTCCCAGTGCGTGGACTGCCAGAGCTTCCGCCTGAAATAAGCGGACGCGGGGAGAGACGGGGGATGGATTCGTCCCCCTCTCTCCCCGGTATAGTCAACGCGGCTGAAAAGGAGTACCCACTCCTTTTCAACTGCGCTGGCTATACATAGGCGTCCCCGGAGGAAGCCCGGGGACCGGAGAGGGAGGCGGCGGAATGGAAAGCAGATGGAAAACCCGTCTGGCAGGCGGGGCGGCGGGCCTGGCCAACGGCCTGTTCGGCGGCGGCGGGGGCATGGTTCTGGTGCCCATTCTGGCCCGCTGGGGAAAGCTGGACCAGCGGAAGCTGTACGCCACCTGCGTGGGGGTGATCTTCCCGGTGTGCGGGGTGTCGGCGGCGGTGTACCTGTGGCGGGGCGGCGCGGACCTGGGGACGGCGGCGCCCTACCTGGCCGGGGGCCTGCTGGGCGGCTGGCTGGGGGGAAAGCTCTACGGCAAGGTGCCGCCCAAGTTTTTGAAGTGGCTGTTTGCCGCCTTCCTCTTTTACGCCGGGGGGAGGTATCTGCTGTGACGGAATGGCTGCTGCCTTTTTTCTGCGGCCTGGGGGCCAGTGTGCTGTCCGCCTGGGGCGTGGGAGGCGGGACCCTGCTGCTGCTGGTGATGACCCTGTTTCTGGGAGTGGACCAGCGGACGGCCCAGGGAATCAACCTGCTGTTTTTCCTTCCCGCCGCCGCCAGCGCCCTGGTGTGCCATGCCCGGGCCGGGTATCTGGACAAGCCGGTGCTGAAGGCCGCGGTTCCCCCGGCGGTGCTGGCCGCTCTGGCGGGGGCCTGGATTTCCAACACCGTGGACGCCGGGATGCTGCGCAGGCCCTTCGGGGTGTATCTGCTGCTGTCCGGCGTGGGGCTTCTCTGGCCGGGGCGGGATACCCGGTGAGGGACGTGCTTGATGCGGCTGGGACGGGGAAATATACGATTCTCTTTGTACCATAGACAGCCTCCAAAGGCTCCCTCTCTGAGGGAGCTGTCAGCCGCAGGCTGACTGAGGGAGTCCCCAAGGGCACGCAGGGCTTCCTGGGGGGCTGCGCAGGGCTCCGGAGGACTCCCTCCGTCACGGCTTCGCCGCGCCACCTCCCTCTAGGAGGGAGGCTTTGGGACTGCGGTCGTTCACAATTTATTGGCTCATTTCAATTACCCTGAAACGCCTCTCTCCGCACTTGACAAAGCCGGGGTGGGTGCGTATAATAAAAGACAGAGGGGCATTGCTGGCGACGGTTAGCCCCTACGATTCAACTTGAGTAAAGTTGACCGTTCGGGTGCCTTCCGGACGGTCAACACGCTTTTCCTGCACTCGTACTTGACAAAGCCGGGGTGGGTGCGTATAATAAAAACAGAGAGGCACCGTTGCTGACGGTTAGCCCCTATGTCTAAACTTTAAAAAGTTGACCGTTCGGGCTCCATCCGGACGGTCAACACGCTTTTATGGTCAGCATGTACAGCGCGAACGCCAGACACACCAGAAACCGGAGTACGAAGTACAACTGTTTCTTTCCCACAAGCCTCACCCCCTTTCGCAAGGGAGTGGCCAACCGCCTTATTGCAGCAATGCCTCTCAGGCCGTCCCCGTTAGGGGATGGCTTTT
>JAAWLO010000150.1 GCA_022797935.1 Oscillibacter sp.
GCCATGCGCCGGCCGCCGCTTTGCGGCTCGAACCGCCGCCTTTGCGGCGGTTCGTTGAAAAGAATCCCACGGGATTCTTTTCAACTGCGCTGGCTATAATACGTGCTGCCGCTGGTCATTTTGTATTGGTTCAGGAACAGTGCGTACGAAGACCAGGAAGCGTAGAACAGGAATTCACTGGCTGTCTCTGCGTCAGCAATCACTTCAAAATCCATTTCCAGCTTTGACCGGCTCAGATGGCATTCCACGCCGGTATCAATGCCGCACTGGCTGCCCGATTGAATATATTCCAGCTCTTTGTAGCCTGCCGGAAGCCGGGAAGCGGTTTCTTTCACAAATACATCCGTCAAAGACCGGTTTCCGCTGATGGTAAATGTATAGGCCGCATTCTCGCTGATCGCAACACCATTTTCTTTCCAGGCAGAGAACGAATACCCTTCCCCGGGCGACGCTGTCACCGTGACGCTTGTCCCCGCCTCATAACTGCCGTATCCGGAGGCCGCGCCGCCGCCGGAGGGCTCCACGGCAGTTGCCACCGTGTAGTATACCGCCGTCTGGGTGAAGACCGCCGTCAGGGCCCGGTTGCCGGTTACTGTGAAACGGTAGGAGGTGTCGGTGCTGACCGCCGCGCCGTTCTCCTGCCACTCCGTAAACTCGTAGCCATTAGACGGGAAAGCCGTAACGGTGGGCTCCACCGCAAGAGAAATCAGATACTTTCCAGGCTCCGGAGGAATGGGCATCCCCTCTTCGCCGCCCAGCAGATTCCCGCCGTAGATGTAACTGCGGAAGCGTTCATCTGCATGCCGGATGTCTGGCAGAACGCCGCCCAGCATTTCGCTCAGCTTTTCATACGCATCCGGTACTAGGCCGCCGTTGCAAAGGAACCATTCTTCCGCCGGTTCCGGCCTGCCCAAAGAAGTTAAAATATCCCCTACTTCATTTCCCGTTCTTCTTTGAATGGCTGTGTTCAGACGGTTGATGGCGGCGTTCCCCTTAGACAGCACTGCCTGGCTCAGGCCAATCAGCCGGGCCACCTCCCGGTCAATTCCGGAGGTCAGGAAGTCGTAAATATACAAGGTATCGGCAGCAATGGCCTGCGCCGGAAGCACATAGCCGCAGAGTACAGCTTCTCCCCTGGTATCGGTGATATCAGAGGCCCGAATGCTGGATGCTCCCCGGCGGATGTGAACCAGGTACAGCAGAATGCTGTAGGTCTGGCCGTTTTGGATGGGACTGGGGTCCTTACGCAGGGCCTCCGGATCCACCCCCACCAGTACCGTCAGCTCCGCCGTTTTCGCCGCATAGTCCACCCGGGCCGCAATGGCGTCATAGCGGTCCGCACTGTTTCCGGAGGGCGGGATTTCCAATGGGAACAGGCCGTCGTTTTTCAGGTACCGCCCGTGGATGAGGGCAAATCCCGCGCCGATCAGCACACTGAATCCGCCGTTCTGCTTTAATTCGAATTGCGTGCCGTACTGGCACACGCCGTTCCCCACCAGGGCGTGAAGGGATTCGGAAAACTGCTGGGAATCGTAGTCCACCGCCTCTTCCCCCAGGCAGAAGCCGCAGCTCAAGGCCATTACACCGCCTCCTTCGCCTTGATGTAGGCCGGAATGCCATCCGAGGAAATGGAGGGCAGCCAAGCGCCGTCATTGGCGTAGTTGTAAAGCTCCGGCAGCTGCAGAACACCGATTTTACCTTGATTCGTGGTATCCTGACCGGAGATAAACAGGACGTTTTCCTCCGGGTCATACTCCAGACAGCCGCTTTGGGTGATGACGCCCAGGGTTTCCTGCGTGTCCAGATAGCCCCAGGAATTCGCCTCCTCCGGCTTCTGCGAAAACGCAATCCCCGTTCCCACAAAGACAAACCAAAGGTCCTGATTCGCGGCATAACAGATGGAATCCGGGAAGACATTGGCCCGGCTGGGCAGCTGGACGGCAGCGGCAATGGGCTCCGGTGAGGCATAGGGCTCGTTGGGGTTGTAGCTGCCCGCCCGCAGGTTTAGTTTTCCATTCTGTACGAAGCAGCGGTAGATGTAGCGCCCATTACCGGCCACAGCGGAAGTGCGGAGCGGTTCTGCACCGGACCAGCTGCAAAGACCTTCTCTGTAAGTATCGTAAATGCCCTCTGGATAGGAAATAAAATTTACTCCACTCGCATAAGGGGGGGACCCTGATGCTCCACTCCTGTTGAAATAAAGCAGCACCATTTCTCCGTCGTTTTTCCGATTGTAGCGAAACAGAGTCTGAAGTTCGCTTCTAATGCTGCCGCGTTGGTCAGAAACATCATCTGTAATAATTTTTGCAGTGGAAAAGTCATCTTTTCCCCAGACAAGGGAATACAATTTCGTTATGTATTCGGCAGAACCGCCTATTGACAAAGGGTATGAGTTAATTCCGAGACACAGCACAAATGCAGGCTTTATCCCAGAACCGAAGTCATAGGAAATGCTGGCTACTTCCGGCACAAAGTTGTTCCCTGGAATGTATTTCGCATTGGTAGGTATAGGTAATTCTTTGATTTGCTAATGTTGAGTATTCTACTCGGCATTCAAAGTTCAAGGTACTTGGTATTTTGTCTGCGTTCATTGCAATCATCTGCTCGTATTGGGTTTGATCTGCAATTTTGATGATAATACTTTCACGGCCACGGAGAAAACTCGCACCATTACTTGTGCTATACGTCCACAGTGCATCGTTGTTCATATTCCGAAGGGCAGTCTTTGTAGTGATTACGATTTCGCTGATGTCAATATCAGTTTTGTTTTACATGAAAAGCGCTCGACAGGTCTGAACCGCTTATTTTTGCCGGTCATCAAAAAAGTCGAATCTATCGGCTCCAGAAAAAAGCAAAGCCCTGTTATAATCGTAATGTAAGGGATAGCCGCAAAGCGGCGCAAGGGGCGCAGCCCCTTGTACGGAGCAGAGCAACGCTGCTTCCGTCCTTAATCTTGTTTTTTCTTCTATCGAAAGATTTGTGTATAGCCTTGCTTGGATATGCTTGCTACGGCAGCGTTCCTCGTTTCCAGCATCTGCAAAAACCCGCTTGACAAAAAGACGACGTCGTGTTATATTTTAACTATCAACATAATGTTATACATTGAGGAGGATGAAAACGTGGTACAGCAAATTTCCGACGCCGAACTTGAAATTATGAAAATCGTATGGGGAAACTCGGAGGATGTGACGCTGTTTCCCTATATCATGGATGGGCTGGCTGCCAGGGGCAAGCCGTGTCAAAAGAATACCTTGATTGTACTGCTGTCGCGGCTGATGAACAAAGGCTTTCTTAGTGCAAAGAAAATCGGACGCCGCAACGAATACACCACGCTTGTTTCGGAAACGGAGTACCAGACGGCGCAGACAAAAAATTTCTTGGACAAGATTTATGAGGGCAGCGCAAAAGGTCTGGTTTCCAATCTAATTATGGGCGATCTGCTGACGGATGAGGAATACGAGGACTTAAAAAAGCTGTTGGAGAAAGGGAAAGAGAAACAATGAACGCGGTTTTGAAAATCTTCTTGTCTATGTCCTTTTCTGGCGGCT
>JAAWLO010000022.1 GCA_022797935.1 Oscillibacter sp.
GAATTGAGTCCACCGCATTTTGCGATGATTGTTATAGTTGTTGGGGGCTTTTGTGAAATCGCCGGAGTTTATAGCCGGCAACACTTATTTTAAAAGGGATAATGGCGGAAAGGGCTTGACAGAAGCGCCTGTGCCTGTGATACACTAAGAAGAAACTGACGCCAAGGCGCAAATGAAAAAGGAGAGTTTATATGGCAGAAAAAGCAAAGGTCTATTTCGCGGACTTCCGCACCACCCTTCACGAGAATCTGCCCCAGAAGCTGGCCCGGCTGATGATGACCGCCGGCTTCGGCGAGATCGACATGGAGGACAAATTCGTCGCCATCAAGATGCATTTCGGCGAGCCGGGAAATCTGGCCTTTCTCCGGCCCAACTGGGCCAAGGCCGTCGCGGATCTCGTCAAATCCCAGGGGGGCAAGCCCTTCCTGACGGACTGCAACACCCTCTACGTAGGCGGCCGGAAAAACGCTTTGGATCACCTGGACTCCGCCTATCTCAACGGCTTTTCCCCCTTCTCCACCGGCTGCCACGTGGTCATTGGAGACGGGCTCAAGGGCACGGATGAGGCCCTGGTCCCCGTGGAGGGCGGCGAATACGTTCAGGAGGCCAAAATCGGTCAGGCCGTTATGGATGCCGACGTCTTTGTCAGCCTCACCCACTTCAAGGGCCACGAACAGGCCGGTATGGGCGGCGCGCTGAAGAACATCGGCATGGGCTGCGGCTCCCGCGCAGGCAAGATGGAACAGCACAACGCCGGCAAGCCTTTCGTGAAGCAGAAGTACTGCGTCGGCTGCCGGGCCTGCGCCAGCATCTGCGCCCACGGCGCCCCCCAGTTCGGCCCCGACGGAAAAGCCGCCATTGACACGGACAAATGCGTCGGCTGCGGCCGCTGCCTGGCGGTATGCCCCAAGGACGCAATCCAGTGCCTCTTTGACGAGGCCCCCGAAATTCTGAATTACAAGATTGCCGAGTACACCAAGGCCGTGGTAGACGGGCGTCCCTGCTTCCACGTCTCCCTGGTAGTGGACGTGTCCCCCAACTGTGACTGCCACAGCGAAAACGACGTGCCCATTGCCGCAGACGTCGGCATGTTCGCCTCCTCCGACCCCGTCGCCCTGGATCAGGCCTGCGCCGACGCAGTGGTCGCACAGCCGCCCATGCCCGGCTCTTTGCTCTGCGACCAGGGAGCGGACTGCTCCTGCGGCGACCTCTTCAAGGCCGCCCACCCGGACACCCACTGGCAGACCTGCCTGGAGCACGCGGAGAAGCTGGGTCTGGGAACCCGGCGCTATGAGCTGATTAAAATCTGAGAACCAGCCAGCGCCCGCCGGAAAGCAATTGCCTTCCGGCGGGCGCTGTTGTATAATGGGGTAAACCGGTTCCGGAAAACCGCCTGAAAGAAGTCCGGCAGGAAACGGCAATCACCCGATGCGGCCCGGCCTGCCGCCTGCGTTCCGTTGTCTGCAGCAGCTCGATTCCGGCAAATGCCCCGGCAGGAACGGGTGGCTTCCGCCCCACATTTCCTGTTCTAGCCTCCCCACCCTCTTCATAGAATGCACCATCACAACCGAGAGGTGGACAACATGACAACAAAAAACGAAGTGCTGCTGGAGGGGACCGTGCTGGCAGAGCCGGAGTGGTCCCACGAGAATCATGGCACACAATTCTTCCGCATCTTCCTGCAGGTTCCCCGGCTCAGCGGGCAGGTGGACCTTCTGCCGGTGCTTCTGCCGGGCGCCCTGGTCGTCCAGGCCGTGCCAGGGCGCATCCTCCGGGTGCGGGGGCAGCTGCGCTCCTTTAACAACCGCAGCGGCGTAGGCAGCCGTCTGGTATTGACGGTCTATGCCCAGGAGCTCCAGCCGGGACTGGACGAGCCCTGCAACCAGATTACGCTTCTGGGGGCACTGTGCAAGCCGCCGGTATTCCGCCGGACTCCCCTGGGCCGAAGCATCTGCGATTTGATGCTGGCGGCTCCCCGGCGCTATGGCCGGGCAGACTATCTGCCGGTCATTGCATGGGGCCAGCTGGCGGTGCGGGCCAGCCGCCTGGAAGTGGGAGCCTCCGTGGCCCTGGAGGGCCGGGTGCAGAGCCGTACATACCACAAGGTGACCGAGTCCGGCCAGACGGAAGAGCGGGTAGCCTATGAGGTCTCCATGATGCGGATGCTGGACCTGGAGGACTTTCAGGACGAGGCAACCTGAAAAAAACCGGCAGAGCGCTCTGCGGCAGGAACCTTCGCCGTCCGGGCGCTTCTGCCGCAAAATCAGTCTGTTTCCCTCGGCATTTCAGCAAACGCGTTCTATACTGAAGAAAATACAAGAGGGGGAATCTGTGTGAAACGTCTGATAACCGCCCTTTCGGCGGTGCTGCTGCTGGCCTTCGCCACCCCAGCGGAGGCGGAATCCGCTCCCGGCGAGCCCTTCCAAATTGTGCTGAGCTTCACAGGAGACATGCTCCTGGCTTCTGAAGGGGGACGGCGGGCAGCGGGAAATTTCCTGGACTACGCCGCCCAGCAGGACCCGTCCTACTTTCTCCAGCATGTTCAGGAGATTTTCCAACATGACGACTTTACCATTGTTAATCTGGAAAACGTTCTTTCTGACCGCAGGCTCACGCCCAAGGAAAAAGCCTCTGCCCCGGCTTTCTGGTTCCGCGCCGGGACCGCCAACACCCACATTCTGACCTCCTCCGGCGTGGAGGCGGTCTCCCTGGCCAACAACCACACCCACGACTACGGAACCCAAGGCTGCCGCGACACCATCCAAGCGGTGACCAATGCCGGTCTGGCATACGGCGACAACAGCCGGACGCTCTGCCTGGAGAAAAACGGCTACCGCATCGCCGTCATCTGCCACGGCCTCTGGTCCGAGGGACAGGCGGGAGAAATTATCCGCCGCCTGCAGGCAGCGGAGGCCGAATCGGACTTTCAGATTGTCTTCTACCACGGAGGCAAAGAAGGCGTCCACCAGCCGGAGGCCTGGCGGATACGGGCCTCCCGCCTTCTGGTGGACAACGGGGCGGACCTGGTGTTGGGAAATCACCCCCACGTGCTCCAGCCGCGAGAAGTCTACCGGGCAGCAGACATCGTCTACTCCCTGGGAAACTTCTGCTACGGCGGAAGCCGCTATCCCGAAAACCGCACCGTGATTTACCAGCTGACCCTCACCGTGGAGGATGGGGGCCTGACGGCTTGGACATCGGAATTCCTTCCCTGCTATGTTTACACCGGCAAAAGCAACAATTACTGCCCCCAGCCCATTGAAGATGCGGCCCAGCGGCAGCAAGTTCTGGATTTCATGGACGGAAAGGTTCCCCTGCCCTGCTGAACATCAAAACGACCGCCTCTCCTGTGAGGGACGGTCGTTTTTGCCGCTGTCACGGCCCCAACCGGCTCAGGGCCCTCCGGGCTGCCTGGGCAATGGTCAGGCCGTATGAGACGCCGCCGCCGGTGACATGCCGCTCCGGAGGCGGTGTGACATTCCGGGACAGGGCCGCCTCCAGCAGCGGGCGGGCTTCTTTTACCCGATACTGCCCCGCCATAGTGACGCCTTTGTACTGCACCCGCAGGTCCTCGTACGCAATCATGGCGCAGACCATGGCACGGCCTTCGGCAGAGAGCGTCTTCGGGCGTTTATCCTGAACCCAGCGCTGAAAAAAGGTGCTCCGGGGTTCCATCTGCTGAAAAAGCCAGTCCAGAAAATGATGAGTGAAAGAGGGACACTCCAGCAGTTTTAAATAGTGGGTCCGGAGATAGGCGTCGTTGTATTCCGTCTCCGGGTCCGGGCGGACACGGCGTCCCGGCTCCCTGGGTCCCTGCCGCCAGCGCACTGCCCAGACCTCATCCGCGCCATACCAGGCCCCCCGAAGGCTGCCGTCCTCCTCCAAATACCGCTCATTCCGGAGAACTCCCGCGGAATCGTATTCCCGCTCCCAGTCCTCCCCCCGTTCCAAAGCCAACGTCCCGTCCTGAAAGTAATACCGGCGCACACCTCCGGCAAAACGGCAGTGCACCACATCCCCAGGCGGCCACCAGGAGGTGCTCTCCACCACACTGCCGCGGTCCGCCAGCTCCTCCAAGGACAATTTTCCGTTTTTGTACCGCCAGACACAGCGGCCGTGGGCCATTCCCTCCACATAGGGAATCTCACAGGTCTCCCTGCCGTCATCATCCCAGGCCACGCCGGTAAAGGGCTCGCCCTTCCAGAAGGCGTTCCGGTAAATATCCTCCTCGTCCGTGTCCAGCTGGCCCAGCGGCACCCGCAGAGGCTCCGCCATGTCAGTCCAAAACCTCGTGGAAATCCGCGCAGAGATTGGGGCGGCGCACATCCAGCACCACCGGGAAATCCCCCTCCGCAAAGCGCTTCGTCAGGCCCTCCATGCCATACTTCAATTTATACTCAATCTCCTCCTTGTAGGCAGGGACCGTCAGGAAGAAATGGATGGTGTGCCCATCCTGCGTCTCCATGGGCGGCACCAGATTCAGCGCGTCCAACACCAGGCCGCCGAAGCCCAGACCGTCGCACAGCGGGGCATACTCCGGTCCATTGGGGATGGTGTGGCCCCAGCTGAGCCAGGTTTTGTACTCATGGGGGAACCGGGCCAAGAACTTCAGGGCCTGGAGAGGCCAGAAGCTCTCATAGGGCATTTGCTCCGCTGTGGGCAGGTCCTCCCCGATATCCCAATCTCCAGGAAGAAGCAGGTAGAGCTCCGCATACTTCAAATCCTCCCGGTCCGCCAAGTCCTCCGGCAGATTCATGGGCATGTCGCTCATGCCGGTGGTGTAAACTACGTAATAATTCGCCTCCGGCGCAGGCCTGAGAATGTGGAGGTCAATGTGCACCAAATCACTGACCAGTTCATGAAAAACGAAGTGGCCCCGGTCCGGAAAACGCTCCGCAAAATACCGGTCTATCTCCTCCAGCCAGCGGCCCGTCTCCTCCGGGGGACGAAATCCCTGGTCCTCCGGCGTCTCGTAGCGGTAAATCGGGGAACCGCCGGGGGAATACTCCTCCGTTTTGGGCCCCTGGGCCGGCTGCGGCGTCTTTTTGCGGAAACGGTCAAAAATACCCATCCTAAAACCTCCCGTCAAAATATAGATACCCCTAGAGTCTGTTTTCAAACCGGCAAAACGCCGTCTTGAGGAATCTGCTTCCGTCAGGACTGCGTTGATTGGACCGGAAATCCGTCAGGATTCCCCGTTCAATCGCCTTGCCTGACGAAAAAATCTGCCCCTATCCGGTATTCCGCCGGTTTTAAAACAGACTTTAGTTTACCAGAATTCCTTTTGGCTGGCAATTGCTTTTTTCGCCGGAATCCGTTACAATGGTGCAAAGAATTTTCACACGGACAGAGGAGACTGCTTATGAAATTGATCTCATGGAATGTCAACGGCCTGCGGGCCTGCCTGAAAAAAGGCTTTTTGGACTTCTGCGCCTTTGCCAATGCAGACATGATCTGCCTTCAGGAGACCAAAATGCGCCCGGAACAGGCGGAATTCGACCTTCCCGGCTACCATCGCTTCTGGAACAGCGCCGACAAGGCGGGGTACTCCGGCACGGCCATCTTCACCCGTCATCCGCCTCTGACTGTCACCTATGACTTCGGCATCGACGAACACCGCCACGAGGGGCGGGTTATCACAGCGGAATTCCAGGACTTCTACCTGGTCTGCTGCTATACGCCCAACTCCAAGGACCAGCTTCTCCGCCTGGATTACCGCTGCGCCTGGGAGGACGGCCTGCGGGACTACCTCTGTGAGCTGGACGCCGTGAAACCGGTGGTCTACTGCGGGGACCTCAACGTGGCCCACCAGGAAATTGACCTGAAAAACCCGGGTCCCAACCGCCGGAATCCGGGTTTTACGGACGAGGAGCGGGAAAAGATGACCCTCCTCCTGAATGCCGGTTTTGTGGATACCTTCCGCGCACTATACCCGGATAAAACCGGGGCCTACTCCTGGTGGAGCTACCGGGGACGGGCCCGGGAAAACAACACCGGGTGGAGAATTGATTACTTCATCGTTTCGGAACGTCTCCGGGACCGTATCCGGGGCGCGGATATCTGGAGTGAGGTCCATGGAAGCGACCATTGTCCGGTGGTGCTGGAATTGGATGCGGAGCCGTAAAAAGTTTCGGCCGCCTTTACAAAGGTGGCGGGGTCCAGGGGCGGAGTCCCTGGCGGGGCAAGGGGCGGAGCCCCTCTCCTCCGGAGAAGTACCTGCCTCCTGTTCCCGCCATCTCCACCAGAACTGTAACCGCTCTGTAACGATCACGCGATTCAAAAACGGTATACTGAGAACAGAACGTATGTATAGGAGGAAACGCCTATGAAACGGAACTGCCTTCTCTGCGCCGTCTTGTTCGCGCTGGTTCTCACCGCCTGTACAAGCAGCCCCCCAACGTCTTCCCCAGCACCGGAAGCGTCCTCTCCTCCGGAGGAATCCCTGGAAATGTCTCCAGAAACGTCCCCGGAAACGCTTGACGCCGCAGAACTGCCGGAGCTTTTCCGCAGTCTGGACCCGGCCCAAGCGGTCCTGACCCTGGAGGACCTGGACGCGCCCCCGGAGCGCTATCCCGCAGACGCCGCCCGGGCCCGGCAGTACCTGGAGGACCTGGAAACTTTCACATGGGAGGCCTGCCCGAACCAGGAGGACCTGAGCCCGGGGTACTGCCGCCGGCTGGAAGCCCCCGGCGTGACGCTGGTCTCCTTCGGAGGTGACCGCTGCCTCTACGCCGCCGCCGATGACCGGGAGGGCTGGTTTACGCTGACCACCATCGAAAACCGGCAGTGGTCCTGGATGATCGAAGACGTGTTTACCCGCTGGTATCAGGACGCCCAGACCGCCGCCCTCTTCCGGGGCGAGGGCACGCCCCTCACCGCAGAGGAGCTGAACGAATTTGAGGCCTATACCGCCTCCACGGATGAGGCAGGCGTCCGGCCCATCAGCTGCTTTTTCACCTCCCGCTATAACGACCCCCGGGACCTGGACGCCGGGGAGTTCCTCTATTACTGCCCCGACAAGGGCTGCCTGGGTCCGGAAGACGAGGCGGAATTCCAGCTGGTACAGGAAAAACTGGACTGGCGCAGCGGCGAGGACGGTCATCTCTTCTCCGTCACCGAGCTCCCCGTCCCCTGCCACCGCCTCCCCCGGGCGCATATCGACGAAATTCTGACCCAGTATGCCGGAATTACCCTGGCGGACATGCACACCGACTGGCGGGAGGAGGCCTTCTACATTCCGGAGACCGACTGCTTCTACAGCTTCGCCAGCGACTTCGGCCCCGGCAGTTTTGAGGTCCGCTACGGTGAGCGCCAGGGGGATACCGTCACCCTCTGGGAGACCGTTTACGAGGGTTTCACCGACAAGCTCACCCTCCGGCGGCAGGGGGACGGCTGGCAGGTTCTCTCCCACCAAGCTGCCGCCGTGCCCGGCGGGACGGAGGAAAATCCCGCCCCAGAACATCCCTGACGATGGAAAAGGACCCCGCCGGGCTTCCTCCGGCGGGGTCCCACAATCGCTTTTTCAGGATTTTTCCAGGCGGAAATCCTCCCGCAGCAGGCCGCTGAGGCGGGTGCTCAACGTGGCGCAGCCCACGCCGTCAATGTCCAGAAACACCACCGCCGCCGCTCCTCCTTTTGCCGCATTTCTCGATTTTTTAGTCTTCCGGCAAAACGGCATAATCCGCCCTTTTCTGCACATACTCCATTCCGGGGTGATTTTTTATGGCCGAGACCAAACGGGCGGTAAACAACCGCTCCGACGGCAAGCCCAATCTGCGGCTGGAGCCGGAAAAACGCATCTGCCCTATTTTTGACCCGGTAAGCATCGCCAAATTCCCCGTGGCAGAGCCGGGAGAAATGGGCTTCCGGGTGCTGGACAACTTCTGCGAAGAGCACATCGAGTAACTGTACGGTTCCCCCTCCGGCAGGTCCGGAGGGCGGAACCTCTCACCCGCAGGCCGCCAGATCCCGCAGGAAGTCCTCCACCGCCGTCTCCGGCGTGGCCCAGCTGGTAACCAGCCGGATGCGGGTATGGTCCCGGTCCACCGTCCGGTCTATCTCAAATTCATAGCCCATCTCCTGGAGCCGCGTCATGACGGCGTTGGGCAGAACCGGGAATTGCTGGTTGGACGGCGAAGGCACCGGCAGAGGATATCCCAGATTCGCCAAGCCGTCCCGCAGGCGGAGGGCCAGCGTGTTGGCATGCCGGGCGGCGCTCAGGTACGTATCGTCCTCCAGCAGGGCCTGGAACTGAAGCCCCAGCAGCCGGCCCTTGGCCAGTATACCGCCCCGGCGCTTCAAATACCAGCGGAAATCCGCCCGCGGCTTCCCCATCACCAAAGCCTCGCCAAAGAGCGCCCCGTTCTTGGTGCCGCCAATGGTAAACGCATCCGTCAACGCAGCCAGAGCCGGCAAAGTCAAATCCCCGCAGGCTAGGGCCGAACCCAGACGGGCCCCGTCCAGAAACAGGAGCAGGCCGTGGGCGTCGCAGCAGCGGCGAAGGGCCTCCAGCTCCTCCCGGGTATAGACGGTACCCACTTCAGTGGTGTCGGAGATGTAAAGCATGGCGGGCTTCACCTGGTGCTCGTCCCCCTGGAGCTCCGGCACGGATTCCACCATGGCGGGGGTAAGCTTTCCATCCAGACTGGGGAGGGCCAAAATTTTGCGTCCAGTGGCCTCCACCGCTCCGGTCTCATGGACGTTGATGTGGCCCGTGTGGGCGGAGATCACCGCCTCATATGGCTTGAGCAGGGACTCAATCACCACCAGGTTCGCCTGCGTCCCCCCCTATCAGGAAATGGACGTCTGCCTCAGGAGCGGCGCAGAGGCGGCGAATCAGTCCGGCGGCTTGCTCACAGCGGGAGTCCAGGCCATAGCCCCGGGTCTGCTCCAGGTTCGTCTCCGTGAGGACCTGAAGGACCTTGGGATGGCATCCCTCGCTGTAGTCATTGCGAAAACTGTACATAAAAGTCAACCTCCAAAAAGAGTAACAACCCGGCGGGGAAACTGTTACGGAATGTTACGGATTTGATATTGAAATTATAGCGTAATTCCTGTATAAAGGCAAGGAAGAAAATGGGCGGCCTCATGGACCGCCGCCATGGGAGCGGGAGGAAACAGCATGAAAACAAGAACCCTGTGGCTGTTGGCAGCGGCGCTGCTGGTATTAGCCGGGTGCGCCGGAACCGGCGGGGAGGACAGGAAGACGGCCGAGATCCGCCTGACAGACCTCTATGACAGTATGGCCGCAGCCTGCGGCTGGGAGGACGGGTACATGGCGGAACTGGAAGGCGACCTGCTGGAGGGCTACTATCCCGGCCTGAGCCAGCTGGACCTGCTCCAATGTGTGGCCCGGATTCCGGCCATGAGCTCCGACGTCAATGAGATTCTCCTTCTCCAGTGCGGGACGGAGACGGCGGCAGAAGAGGCGGAGGACATCCTCCAGGCCCGGATCGACAGCCAGCTGGACGGCGGAGCCTGGTACGCCGAAACCCGGGAGGCCTGGGAACAGGCGGCTGTCCTGCGTCAGGGAAACTACGCCGCCCTGCTGGCCTCCGGCGCCCATCAAGCGGTTCTGGCGGAACAGTGGGACCAAGCATTCACGTGAGGGGGATTTCATGGTATTCAGCAGTCTGACCTTTCTGTTCGCTTATCTGCCGCTGACTCTGGCCCTGTATTTTCTGACGCCGCCCCGGGGGCGGAATTTTCTGCTGCTGGCGGCCAGCCTGTTCTTCTATGGCTGGGGAGAGCCGGTGTACGTAAGCATTATGCTTTTGTCCATTCTCATTGACTATACCCACGGCCTGCTGGTGGAGCGGTTCCGGCAGCGGGACCGGCTGGCCCGGTGGTTTGTGGGGCAGTCGGTGGTGTTCAACCTTCTGCTGCTGGGCTTTTTCAAATACTGGGACTTCCTGGCGGCGAATCTCTCCCGCCTGCCCGGGGTGGACCTGCCCCTGCTGGGCCTGCCGCTGCCTCTGGGCATCTCCTTTTTTACCTTTCAGACCATGAGCTATACCATTGACGTCTACCGGCAGGACGCGCCGGTCCAGCGGAATCCCGTGGACTTCGGCGCCTTTGTCACCCTTTTTCCGCAGCTGATTGCCGGTCCCATTGTGAAGTACAAGACCGTGGCGGAAGCCCTGGTCAAGCGGACGGTGGGTTCGGCGGACTTCGCGGAGGGCGCCTGCCGCTTCACGGCGGGCCTTGCCAAGAAGGTGCTGCTGGCCAACGCCGCCGGGGAGTTGTGGGAAAGCTGCCTGGGCGCTCAGGCCTCCGGCGCTCTGACCGTTGCGGGTGGCTGGACCGGCCTGCTGGCCTTTGGCTTCCAGATTTACTTTGACTTCTCCGGCTACTCCGACATGGCCATTGGCCTGGGGCGGATTCTGGGCTTCCGGTTTGACGAAAACTTTGACCACCCCTACTGTTCCACCTCCGTGGGAGAGTTCTGGCGGCGGTGGCACATGTCCCTCACCTCCTGGTTCCGGGAATATCTGTATTTCCCTCTGGGAGGCAGCCGGGGCGGCGCTGTCCGGACGGTGCGGAATCTTCTGGTGGTGTGGTTCTGCACCGGCTTCTGGCACGGGGCCAGCTGGAACTTCATCCTCTGGGGGCTGTATTTCGGCCTGTGGCTGATTCTGGAGCGGTTTGTCTTCCGGGATGTCCTTACCCGCACGCCGGCGCTGGTGAAACGCGTCTATACCCTGGCCGTGGTCTTCGTAGGCTGGGGAATTTTCGCCCTGGAGGACCTGGGTACCTGCGGACGCTATCTGGCAGTGTGCTTCGGCGGCGGAGCGGGCTGGTCCGCCCTGGATTCTTACCGGCTGCGGAGCTTCGGCCCGCTGTTGGTCCTGCTGGTCCTGGGTTCCACCGCCCTGGTTCCCAATTTGTGGAAAAAGCTCCCAGACCGGGGGCAGAAGGTTCTGACGCCGGTACTGATGGTCCTGGGCCTGCTTCTCTCCACCGCCTATCTGGTGGACGGCAGCTACAACCCCTTCCTGTATTTTCGATTTTAAGGAGGCGGCGGTATGACAACAAAATACAGCCGGTTCCTTGCGGCGCTCTTCTGCGCCTTTCTCGGCGGGCTTCTGGCCTGGCACATCGTCCTGCCGGACCGGGAGCGTTCCGACGTGGAAAACCGGACCCTGGCCCAGTTCCCCGCCTTCTCCTGGGAGACTTTTCAAGACGGCCGCTTCACGGAAAAGGTGGAGGATTATTTTGCCGACCAATTTCCGCTTCGGGACCAATGGACGGGACTGAAGGCCCGGGCGGAACAGCTGCTGGGCAAACGGGAATTCAAAGGCGTCTACCTCTGCGGAGACACCTTGATTTCAAAAACAGCGCCCCCGGCAGACGGTCTGGAGCAGCGGAACCTCTCCTATGTGGCCCGCCTGGCGGAAGCGGCAGAGGTTCCGGTGTACCTGGGCCTCATCCCCTCAGCGGCGGAAATCTGGCGGGACCGTCTGCCCAAGGGGGCGGAGAGCTGGGACCAGACTTCTTTCATTACCCAGGCGGCCATGCTGGAGGGCCTGGAATCCGCAGATTTTCTGACAACCCTGCGCGCACACGCCGGAGAGCCCATTTTCTACCGCACCGACCACCATTGGACCACCCTGGGCGCGGCCTATGGCGCCAACGCCCTGCTGGAGGCCCTGGGCCGCCAGCCCCTCTCTGTGACAAGCTTTCAGCCGGAAACGGTCAGCGAGACCTTCCGGGGCACGCTGTACTCCACCTCCGGCGTTCACTGGCTGGAGCCGGACCAGATCGAATTCTGGGTAGAGGACCGGTTCGGCGTGACCAGCTGGCGGAATGGCAAGCCGGAGGCCTCCGCGCTCTACGACCGCTCCAAGCTGGAGGGAAAAGACCAGTATTCCGCCTTCCTGGGGGGCAACCAGCCCCTCTGCGTCATCCGCAATCCAGAGGGAACCGGAAAACTGCTGCTGATTCGGGACTCTTACTCTGACGCTCTGGCTCCCTTTCTGGCCCTTCGCTATGAAGAAGTCCACCTTCTGGACCCCCGCTACTACCGGAATCCGCCTGCCCAATACGCCCGGGAAAACGGCATCCAGCAGATTGCGGTGATCTTCAGCGTACCGAACTTCATCACGGACCGGAATCTGGTGCTCCTGGCGGGCTAAGGCTTTCCGGACTTTGGAAACCTCCAAAAAAGCGGCTGCCCGGCTTGCTTTTGCGGAGGTTTCCCGCTATAATAAACCCCACGAAGAAAGGAAATGGGGGATTGCCATGAACCGCTTCCGCATGGAACACGACACCATGGGCGAAATCGCCGTCCCGTCGGACCGGCACTGGGGAGCCCAGACCCAGCGGAGCCTGGAGAATTTCAAAATCGGCGGCCAGCGCCAGCCCAAAGAGATCATCACCGCCTTCGCTTACCTGAAGGAGGCCTGCGCCCTGGCCAACGCCGGGGCCGGAAAGCTGTCTTCCCAGCAGGCAGAAGCCATTGCCGCCGCCTGCCGGGAAATCCGGACCGGACAGTGGGACGAAGAGTTCCCCTTGGTCGTCTGGCAGACCGGCAGCGGCACCCAGACCAACATGAATGTCAACGAGGTCATCGCCCACCTGGCGGCGGAACGGGGCGTAACCCTACACCCCAACGACCACGTCAACGCCTCTCAATCCAGCAACGACACCTATCCCTCCGCCCTCCACATTGCGGCGGCCCTGGCCCTGGAGCAGCAGGTGCTTCCGGCGGCAGCCCGGCTGGCGGGGGCTTTTCAGAACCTGGAAAACGCCTACCCGGACCTGATCCGCATTGGCCGCACCCATCTGCAGGACGCCACGCCGCTGAAATTCGCCCAGGAGGTCTCCGGCTGGCGGGCTCTGGTGCAAATGCCTGTCTTCATGCTCCGTTCGGCTCAGGAGGAGCTCTTCCGCCTAGCCATCGGCGGCACTGCCGTGGGCACGGGCCTCAACGCCCCCAAGGGCTACGATGAGGCCGTGTGCGGAAAGCTGCGGGAGCTCACCGGCCTGCCCTTCCAGCCGGACCCCAACAAATTCCACGCCCTCACCAGCAAGGACGCTCTGGTCTTCGCCCACGGGGCTCTGAAGGCCCTGGCGGCCAACCTGATGAAAATCGCCAACGACATCCGATGGGAGGCCAGCGGCCCCCGCTGCGGCATGGGGGAGCTTCACATCCCGGAGAACGAGCCCGGCAGCTCCATCATGCCCGGCAAGGTCAACCCCACCCAGTGTGAGGCCGTCACCATGGCGGCCGTACAGGTCATGGGAAGCGACGCCGCTATCGGCTTTGCCGCCAGCCAGGGGAATTTCCAGCTGAACGTCTTCCTGCCGGTGTCGGCCTATAACTTCCTCCTCTCCGCCAACCTTCTGGCCGATGCCATGGAGTCCTTCCGAACCCACTGTGTGGAGGGAATGGTCCCCAATGCGGCCCGAATGGAAGAAAATCTGCACAATTCCCTGATGCTGGTCACCTGCCTGACGCCGGAAATCGGCTATGAGAACGCGGCAAAGTGCGCCAAAAAGGCCCTGGAGGAGGGCACAACCCTGAAAGAAGCGGTGCTGTCTTTGGGCCTGCTGACATCGGAGGCCTTTGACGAAGCGGTCCGGCCAGAAAAAATGGTCTAATTTTTCACCGGCACACCGCTGTCTTTTGTGAAAATCAGAGATTTTATCTCGCTGTCGAATTAGCGCTTTACTTCGCTGAAAAATCAGAGTACACTGAAAGGCAGCAACGGGGCCCTGCCCCGCAAGGAGGTACCCCATGGAATTGGATTTGAGCATTCTGCGCCCACAGGAGCGGGTCTCTCTGGAGCTGCGCCTGCTATATGAACGGGCCGGCTTTCAGCTGTACCGCATGGGCCGTTTTGAAGAGTACGGCCTCTATCAGCAGAACCGCCGCTTTCTCGCCAGCGACCAGGTCCTTACCTTCACCGACCTGGACGGACGCCTGCTGGCTCTCAAGCCCGATGTCACCCTCTCCATCGCAAAAAATGCCGCCGTAGAACCCCAGGGCTGCGGCCGGTTTTACTACTCAGAAAAGGTCTACCGTCCCAGCCAGGAAAGCCACACCTTCCAGGAAATCAACCAGATGGGCCTGGAGTGCATTGGCACGGTGGACGGCGCGGTTGCCGCCCAGACCGTTTCCCTGGCCTGCCAAAGTCTGGCCCTCACCGGCCGGGACTTCGTGCTGGAGCTGAGCCACATGGGCTTTGTCACCGGCCTGCTGGACGCTGTGGGCGCGCCGGAGGAACTGCGGCCCTGGCTCCTGGCCTGCATCCGGAACCGGAATCCCCACGCACTCCGCACCGCCGCCGGAGAAGCCGGTCTCTCCCCCCAGGGCGCCGACGCCCTCTGCCGTCTGGGCAGCCTGAGCGGGAACTGGGAATCGGTGCTGGCTCAAGCGGAACCCATCGCCCTCAACGCCGCCATGGGTGCGGCCCTGGACGAGCTGCGGGCCCTCTGCGCCGCTCTGCCGGAAGAGGGCCAGCGCCTGCGGCTGGACTTCTCCCTGGTCAACGACCTGGACTATTACAACGGCCTGGTCCTGCAGGGCTATCTGGCGGGCATTCCCCGGGCCGTCCTCCGGGGCGGACAGTACGACCCTCTGGCGGAGCAGTTCCGCCCTGGTGCCCGCGCCATCGGCTTCGCCCTGTATCTGGATGAGCTGGACCGCTTGGCCGACGGCGATCCCGCCGGAGAAACGCCTCCCATGCTCAGCATCGCCCTGCCCAAGGGCCGCCTGGGGGACCGGGTTTACAGCCTCCTGGCCGAAGTGGGTTACGGCTGTCCGGAGGACTACAACGAGAGCCGGAAGCTGGTGGTGGAAAACCCCGCCGCCGGTATCCGCTATTTCCTGGTGAAGCCCAGCGATGTGGCCATCTATGTGGAGCACGGCGCGGCGGACGTGGGAATCGTCGGAAAAGACATTCTTGAGGAGTCCAGCGCGGACGTGTATGAGCTGCTGGACACCGGCCTGGGGAAATGCCGCATGTGCGTGGCGGGGCGGGAGGACTTTGCCGCCTGTCCCGACCGGCCTCTCCGGGTGGCAACCAAGTTCGTGAAGATTGCCAAGGCCTATTTTGCCGCGCAGGGCCGGGATATTGACATCATCAAGCTCAACGGCTCCATTGAACTGGCCCCCCTTCTGGGCCTTTCCGACGTCATTGTGGACATTGTGGAAACCGGCGCCACCCTGCGGGAAAACCACTTGAAGGTACTGACGGAATTCATGCCCATTTCCGCCCGCTTCATCGCCAACCGGGCCAGCTTCCAGTTCCGCCGCCGGGAGGTGGAAACCCTGCTGAAGAAATTAACGGAGGTAACCAGCACATGATGCGCATTTTGGATTTTGACGGTCTGGCCCCGGAGGAATTTCTAAACCGGGACATCCAGGCGGAGGAGGACGTCTCTGCCGCCGTGGACGCCATTCTCGCGGAGGTCCGGACCCGGGGCGACGCCGCCCTGCGGGATTATACCCGGCAGTTTGACGGCGCGGAACTAAAGGACCTCTGGGTCAGTGCCGGGGAATTTGACGCCGCCAGGGAGGCGGTGGACCCCGGCTTTCTGGAGACGCTGAAAGAGGCGGCGGAGAACATCCGGCGCTTCCATGAGCGCCAGAAGCACAAGGACTTCGTTCTGGCGGAGCAGCCCGGCATGATTATGGGGCAGCGGTGGACCCCGATTGAACGGGCCGGCATCTGTGTTCCCCGGAGTCCGGAGGCCTTTCCGTCGACGGTTCTGATGAACGCCATTCCGGCCCAAATCGCCGGTGTGCAGGACATTGTGCTGGTCACGCCGCCGGGGAAGGACGGGTCCGTCAGCCCGGAAGCCCTGATGGCGGCAGAGCTGGCGGAGGTGTCGGGGGTTTTCAAAATCGGCGGGGCTCAGGCGGTGGCCGCCCTGGCTTACGGCACCGAAACCGTGCCCCGTGTGGACAAAATTGTGGGCCCCGGCGGCATCTACGTAGCCACTGCGAAGCGGAAGGTCTTCGGTCAAGTGGACATAGACATGATTGCGGGCCCCAGTGAAATTCTGGTTCTGGCCGATGGAAAATCAAATCCCAAATGGGTGGCGGCGGACCTTCTCAGTCAGGCGGAGCACGATGTGCTGGCCTCGGCCGTGCTGGTCACGGACAGCCATGCCCTGGCAGAAGCGGTTCAGGCGGAGGTGGAAGTACAGCTGGCCTCTCTGCCCCGGAAGGATGTGGCCCGGAAATCCATCGACGACAATGGAAAAATTCTCGTTGCCAGCAGTCTGGAGATAGCTCTGGAGGCAGTCAACCGCATCGCCCCGGAGCATCTGGAGCTCTGCGTGGACGATCCCTTCTCCATGCTGCCCTGGATTAAAAACGCCGGCAGCATCTTCCTGGGGCGCTTTACCCCGGAGGCTGTTGGGGACTACTTTGCCGGTCCCAACCACACTCTGCCCACCTCCGGCACCGCCCGATACTCCAGCCCCCTGGGCGTGGACGATTTTATGAAGCGGTCCAGCTTCCTCTGCTGCGGACAAACTGCGGTGGACACCTGGGCGGACCGGGTGGCCGATTTCGCCCGGCGGGAGGGGCTGGAGGGCCATGCCCGGTCCGCACTGAGCCGGAAAGCGGATTAGCGTATTCCGGCAGAATGCGGCAGAGATTTGAGAATCCAACGAAAATACTGCAAAATTCTGTTGGAAAGGAGCAGCCATGGAAGAAATCCATTACGAGGCCGTCAAAGCCTTGGTGGAGCAGTGGGATTACGACTGGGGCTGCGGCCCCTTTGAAGACTGCCTGCCGGAAGAAGACGAACTCCGAAAGCTGAACGACTGGACCGGCCGGAGCTGGACGGCAGAGGACGTCCGCCTGGCCTGCTTTGAATACGCCTCCCACAACTCCCTGGAGGAAACAATCTATTTCCTGTTCCACGGGGCGTACCCGCCGGTAACGAACACAGAACTGGTCTTCTACCGTTCCAGGCCCGGCGCGGTACTGGACCCAAAGACGGTATACGAAACGTACCGCCTGGGGAAGCAGATGAAAGCCCTGGTTCCCCTGCCTGTGGAAGAAATCACGGAGGCCCTGCGGGCTGTGCCCGGCTTCCAGGAAGACCCGCAGAAGGGCTTTGCGCCCGGTCTTCTCATGAACGGCTTGGAGCAGCCCGCCTACTGGAGCAACGTCTGCTTCTATGCGTTCTGGTATGGGGGACGGGGCAATCCGCGTCCGGACCACCTGCTCTGCCTCTCCTGCCGCAATCTGAGCGGCCCGCAGATTCAAACCCTCACCGGCCTGCTGGCGGACTTTGCTCTTCCGGTGCAGTACCGGGAAGCGGACCACATTTACTAATCTGGAGAAATTGAGGTGTACCCATGTGTAACTTTCTCTCCCCTGAGGCCCAGAACCTTGCCCCCTACACCCCCGGTGAACAGCCTCAGGACCAGCAGTATATCAAACTGAACACCAACGAAAGCCCCTTTCCCCCATCGCCGAAGGTGCTCAAGGCCGTCAGCCGGGCGGAGACCGCCAAGCTCTTCCTGTACTCCGATCCCACCTGTGCCGCTTTGAACCAGGCCATTGCCCGGCGCTGCCAGCTCAAGCCCGCCAATGTCCTCACCGGCAACGGCTCTGACGAGGTTCTGGCCTTTGCCTTCCGGGCCTTCTGCGGCCAGGGCCGCCCGGCGGCCTTTGCCGATATTACCTACGGCTTCTACGAGGCCCAGACGGCCCTCTTCGGCCTGGAAGCCGTCCGGATTCCCCTGCGGGAGGACTTCAGCCTGTCCGTGGAGGACTATCTGGACTTCCCCGGCACGGTGGTGATTGCCAACCCCAACGCCCCCACCGGTATGGCCGTGCCCCAGGCGGATATCCAGCGCCTGCTGGAGGCCAATCCGAACCGGGTGGTGATTGTGGACGAGGCCTATGTGGACTTCGGCGCGGAGAGCTGTGTGCCGCTGGTCTTCCGGTATCCCAATCTGCTGGTGGTTCAGACCATGTCCAAGAGCCGTTCCCTGGCGGGGGGGCGCGTGGGCTTCGCCCTGGGTTCCCCGGCTTTGATCGAGGGACTCAACCGGGTGAAATACAGCTTCAATCCCTACAATATCAACCGCCTCTCTCTGGCGGCAGGCGCCGCCGCCGTGGAGGACGAGGCATACTTCCAGACCTGCTGCAAAACCATTCAGGCCAACCGGGTCTGGCTGGCCGGAGAGCTGGAGCGCCTGGACTTCCAGGTCCTTCCCTCCTCCGCCAACTTCCTTTTCGCCAAGTCCAGCCGTTTTTCCGGCCAAGAGCTCTATACCCGCCTGAAGGAAAACGGCATCCTGGTCCGCTGGTTTGACAAGGACCGGATTCGGGACTTCCTCCGCATTACGGTAGGCTCCATGGAGCAGCTGGCACAGCTGGTGGACCAGTTGGACCAGCTGCTGGAGGCCGTATGAGGGCGGGGCGGTCCGCCGCCGTCCGGCGGGAAACCCAGGAGACGCAGATTCAGCTGGAGCTCTGCCTGGACGGCGCCGGGAAGGCGGATATCCAAACCGGCTGCGGATTTCTGGACCATATGCTGGAGCTGTTCACCCGTCATGGGGACTTCGACCTGCGCCTCCGCTGCCAGGGAGACACCCACGTAGACTATCACCACACCACAGAGGACATCGGCATCTGCCTGGGGCAGGCCTTTCAGCAGGCCCTGGGAGACAAACGGGGCATTGTCCGCTACGGGCAGTGCCTGCTGCCCATGGACGAGACACTGGTACTCTGCGCCGTGGACCTGTCGGGCCGGGACTACCTGGGTTGGGCGGTAAACCTGCCCGCCGCCAAAGTGGGGGATTTTGACACGGAGCTGGCCCAGGAGTTCTGGCTGGGCTTCGTGCGGAACTGCCCCGGTTCCCTCCATATCCGCCAGATGGCCGGGGAGAACACCCATCACATTCTGGAGGCCGTCTTCAAGGGCGCGGGCCGGACCCTGAAGGCCGCCGCGGCCCTGGACCCCAAGCATCCGGATGAAATCCCCAGTACGAAGGGAGTGCTGTAAATGACCGCCATTGTGGACTACGGCGTGGGCAACCTCTTTTCCCTCACCTCCAGCCTGCAGGCCCTGGGGCTGGAAACGGAGGTCACCGGGGCCCCGGCGCGCCTGCGGGCGGCGGACCGAATTCTCCTTCCCGGCGTGGGGGCCTTCGGCGACGCACGGGCCAAGCTGGACGCCGCCGGGCTGGTCCCCACCCTGCTCGAGGAGGCGGAACGGAAACCCCTGCTGGGCATCTGTCTGGGTATGCAGCTGCTGTTTGACCGGAGCTTTGAGTACGGTGAACACCCCGGTTTGGGCCTGATTCCCGGCGAGGTGGCGGACCTGCGGGAGGATATCGGAGACGAGACTCTGAAGGTTCCCCACATGGGGTGGAACCGCCTGGACATCAAAAAAGACGATCCGCTGTTCAAGTATTTCCAATCCGGCGAATATGTTTACTATGTTCACAGCTTTTACGCCCGCCGCTGTTCCGGCAATGTCCTGGGAACCTCCCGCTACGGCGATGCCGCTGTCACCGGCGCGGTACGGCGGGGCAGCGTCTGGGGCGCCCAGTTCCATCCGGAAAAATCCGGGGACGCGGGCCTGCGGCTTCTGCGTGCCTTCGCCGAGCTGTGAAGGGGGTACCGTTATGAGAAGAAGGGACCGGGAGGTTACAGATCCCGCCCGTATCCGGGAAATTGTTGCCGCCTGTACCTGCTGCCGTCTGGGACTGTGCAGCGGAGGGCGGGCCTACATCGTTCCGCTGAATTTCGGCTTTACCGAGGAAGCCGGACGGTATACCTTCTACTTCCACAGCGCCCCGGAGGGCCGGAAAATCGACCTCCTCCGGAGTACCGGCTGGGCCGCCTTTGAAATGGACACCGGCCACGAGACGGTCCCCGCCCCCACGGCCTGCGGCTATTCCGCCCGGTATCAGTGCGTTATGGGTGAAGGTCCCGTCACCCTGCTGGAAACCCCCGCGGAAAAAATGCGGGGCCTGCATGCCATTCTGGCCCACGTCACCGGAGCAGACCAGTGGGACTTTGACCCCGCCGCCCTGGAGAACACCCTGGTTTTCCGTCTGGAGGCGGAAAGCCTCAGCTGCAAAGCGAAAACCTGAAAAAGGAAGTGATTGCCCCATGCAGATTTTCCCTGCCATTGACCTGCGGGGCGGACAGGTGGTCCGCCTCTACCAGGGGGACTACGCACAAGAAACCGTCTACGGTACAGACCCCTGCGCCCAGGCCCGGGCCTTTCTGGACGCGGGAGCCCAGTTCCTCCATGTGGTGGACCTGGACGGCGCCCGGGACGGCACTCCGGCCAATTTTGACTCCATTGCCGCCATTGCCCGGCAGGGCGGCCTTTCCATAGAGGTGGGCGGCGGCATCCGCACAGAAGCGCGCATCTGCCAATACCTGGAGCTTGGGGTGGACCGGTGCATTCTGGGCACCATTGCCGTGCAGGACTTCCCCTTTGCCGCCCGAATGGCCCGGACCTATGGCGAGCAGATTGCCGTGGGCGTGGACGCCCGGGATGGGTACGTGGCCGTCAACGGCTGGAAGGAGCTCTCTCAGGAGAAGGGGCCGGACTTCTGCCGCCGCCTGCGGGACGCCGGCGTCCGGACGGTCATCTACACCGACATCAGCCGGGACGGCGCGGGCCTGGGAACCAACCTGGAACTTTATGAAGAGCTGGTTCAAATCCAGGGCCTGGATATCACCGCCTCCGGCGGCGTCAGTTCTCTGGAAGAGCTGCGGCGGCTGGAGCGAACCGGCGTCCGGGCCGCCATTCTGGGCAAAGCCCTCTATACGGGCCGCCTGGATCTGCGGACGGTGATTCAGGAGGTGGGAGCGTGTTAGCCAAACGCATCATTCCCTGTCTGGACGTGCGGGACGGCCGGGTGGTGAAAGGCACCAACTTCCAAGACCTGCGGGACATGGCGGACCCGGTGGAGATGGCCCGGTTCTACAACGCCTCCGGGGCGGATGAGCTGGTCTTCTACGACATCACCGCCTCCGCCGAGGGGCGGGGCCTCTTCACAGACATTCTCCGCCAGGTGGCCTCAGAGATTTTCATACCCCTCACGGTGGGAGGCGGCATCCGAACCCTGGCGGACTTCGACCGGGTGCTGAAATGCGGCGCGGACAAAGTCAGCGTCAACTCCGGGGCCATTGCAGACCCCACCCTCATCGCCGCCGCCGCCAGGAAATACGGGGACCAATGCGTAGTCCTCAGTATGGACGTGAAACGGGTGGACGGTCAATTCCGCCTCTTCGCCAAAGGGGGCCGGGAAGACACGGGACTGGACGCTCTGGAGTGGGCCGTCCGGGGTGTGGAAAACGGCGCGGGGGAAATCGTGCTGAACTCCATTGACACCGACGGCGTGAAAACCGGCTTTGACCTGGAGATGCTGGACGCTCTGGCGGCCCGGGTGCGGGTGCCCATTGTAGCCAGCGGCGGCGCAGGGAAGCCGGAAGACTTTGCGGCGCTTTTCACCCACCCGGGCATCGACGCGGGTCTGGCTGCCTCCATCTTCCACACCCGGCAGGTGGACATCCGGGACCTAAAGCGCTTCCTCCGGGAGCGGGGTGTGGAGGTGAGGCTGTGAAAGGAACCTTTTTATGAGAAATCATACCAGGACCAGTAAGTTTCTCAGTCTGGTTCTGCGGCACAAGCCGGAGAAAATCGGCATCACCTTGGACGGCCACGGCTGGGCCAAGGTTCCGGAAATCCTGGAGGGCCTGAACCTGACCCTGGAGGAATTGGTGCACATCGTGGAGACGGACGGCAAGCAGCGCTACAGCTTCAACGAGGACCGGAGCAAAATCCGGGCCAACCAGGGCCACAGCATCCCCGTAGATCTGGAGCTGGATCCGGTGGAACCCCCGGAACGGCTGTACCACGGTACTGTGGGGCAGTTTCTGCCCTCCATCCGGCGGGAGGGCCTGACGAAACAGAGCCGGCAGTACGTCCACCTCTCCGGGGACCCGGTTACCGCCGCCAAGGTGGGCAGCCGCCGGGGAAAGCCAATTGTGCTTCAGGTGAACGCCGGGGCGATGCAGCGGGAGGGCTTCCGCTTTTACCAGGCTGCCAACGGCGTGTGGCTGACAGAAACCGTGCCGCCGGAATACCTGACCCTGCCGGGATGACTCTCTCCGGGGGGAGTGCAAATGGACCGACGCGGGAGAATTTCCCGCCATGCTGAAAGGAGAACGGATATGGATAATCAGATCTGCTGGTGGTTTGCGGGCTTCGAAGCTGGACTGGAGACGCTGCCCCAGGAAGAGCGGGGAAACCTGCTCCACGCCTGCGCGGAAAACTGTCTGAAAATGGGCATGCTGGATTTCTACCGGGGCATCTACAAGGACCGGGACGGCGATATTGACCAGTTCTTCCAGGCCCTGGGGGAGCTGGAGGGACTGGACACGGAAATCATAGTCCCTCAAAACGAGTACTGGCTGATTTTCCACCAGTGCACCTGCGCCCTTCACACCCAGGGCTACATCAACAGCAGTCTTCTCTGTGACTGTTCCCGGCAGAGCGTTCTCTGTATACTGAAGGAACTCTTGCCCCAGCGCCGGTTCTCCGTAGAGCCGGAGGGAACCATTCTCGGCGGCGCGCCCAGCTGCCGGTTCCATATCACTGCTTTAGAAGGATAGGAATACGATCATGGAATTGAAATTCGACGCCCACGGCCTGATTCCCGCCATTGTGCAGGACCATTACACCAAACAGGTCCTGACCCTGGCCTATATGAATGCCGAAAGTCTGGCCATTACCATTGATGAGCGGCGGACCTGCTTCTGGAGCCGCAGCCGCCGGGAGCTGTGGCGGAAGGGCGAGACCAGCGGCAATATTCAGCGGGTGGTCTCGATCACCGCCGACTGCGACGGGGACGCCCTGGTGGTGGAGGTGGTCAAGGAGGGTCCCGCCTGCCACACCGGAGCGGAAAGCTGTTTTTTCAACCCCCTCTACCTCTCCGAAGAACTGAAACAATTCAGCTATGAGGGGCTTTACCAGCTCATAGCCGGACGGAAAAACACCCCCAAGGAGGGGAGCTACACCACCTACCTCTTCGAAAAAGGTCTGGACAAAATCCTGAAAAAAGTGGGGGAGGAATGCACGGAGGTCATCATTGCCGGCCGCAAGGAGGACCGGGCGGAGACGGTATATGAGATCGCCGACCTGTGCTACCATGTCTTTGTCCTGATGGTCCAGATGGGAATCACCCCGGAAGAGATCACCCGGGAACTGGAAAAGCGCCATGTGGTGGACCACAAGGTCAAACAGGAGCGGATGCAATGAGAGGCTTTTGCTCGGTTCACACCCACTCCCGCCTGTGTGACGGGACGGACTCCCTGTCGGAGATGGCTTGGGCGGCTTACGAGGCCGGGGCCGTCTCCTTTGGCGCGTCGGGTCACAGTCACACACCCTTCCCCGAGGACGAGGGCGGCGTGCTGCCGGAAGATATGACGGTCTACCGGAAAGAGGTCCTGCGCCTGCGGGAGGAGTTCACCGGACGGATGGATGTGCTGCTGGGCATCGAGCTGGACAACTGCGCCGATGTGACGGCGGAGGGGTTCGACTACTGGATCGGCAGCGTCCACCACCTGAAGGACGCAGAGGGCCGCTGGCACACCGTAGATTGGGACGCCGGACGGCTGGAGCGCTGCTGCCAGGAGGCCTTCGGAGGCGACGCCCTGGAGATGGCGGCCCAGTATTACCGCGAGGTCCAGCAGATGGCGGCGCGGAAACCCACGATTCTGGGGCACTTCGATTTAATCACCAAATTCAACGAGTCCGGGACCTTTTTTGACGAGGCCTCCCCCCGCTACCGGACCGCCGCCCTGGAGGCCCTTCACCGTATAGACCCCGGGGAAACCCTATTGGAAATCAACACCGGCGCTATGTCCCGGGGTTACCGAACGGTTCCCTATCCGGCGCTGTTTCTGCTGAAAGAGTGGCGGACCATGGGCGGCCGGGTCATCCTCACTGCGGACGCCCACAGCGCTCCGGCGGTGGTCTTCGGCTACGGGCAGGCGGCGGAGCTGGCCAGGACGGCGGGCTTTTCCTCCTCGGTTCTGTTGACGGCGGCAGGACCCATGGACTGCGGCCTTTGAAGCGCGGGAGAAGGATATGCGAGTGGGTATTTTATGCGCGTCAGACGAGGAACTGGCCCCCTTTCTCCCCATGCTGAAAGACCGGCAGGAAAGGCGGACAGCCAAGCTGACGGTTCACTTGGGAACCCTGGCAGGCGTGGAGACGGCAGCCCTTTTTTCCGGCATCTGCAAGGTCAACGCAGCCATAGGGACGCAGATTCTGCTGGACACCTTTCAGGCAGAGGTTCTGCTCCTCTCCGGAACGGCGGGCGGCATAGACCCGGAGCTGGAAATTCTGGATACGGTCCTTTCCACCGAGGCGGTCTACCACGATGTTGCCGGAGCGATTCTGACCGGGTCTCCCCCCTGGCTGGAGCGTCCCGTCTTCCCTGCGGACGCAAACCTGCTGGCCCTATCCAAAGCCGCCGTGGACCGAATACGGCCTCCTGGCCGGGTATTCTGGGGGCGTATGGCCACCGGAGAGGCCTTTGTTGACGGCCAGCGGCGCCAGCGTCTTCAAGAACGGCTGCATCCCCTGTGCGCCGATATGGAAACTGCCGCTGCGGCTCATGTGTGCCATGCCTTCGGCGTTCCCTATCTGGCCATCCGGACCATCACGGATACGGCCCGGCACGGCGGCGAAGAAACTTTTGAGAAGAACGTTCCGGCGGCGTCCGCCCTTGCGGCCTCCTTGACGGCGGCCGTGGTTCAGGCGCTGGGAATCACCGGGGAGCCCGCACAAAAAAGAAGCGCGGAAACTGTCTGAGACAGCTTCCGCGCTTTTTCAATGTTTTGCTTGCCTGAAGGCGTTCCCAAAAACTCCACCTTAATGCCTTTGCTGCGGGATTTCGCACCTTCAGAGCGGCACACTCAGGAAGCGTTCAGCTGAGAAAGCTCCTTCATGCACTTCGGGCAGACGTTTTTCCCCTTGAAGAGACTGATGTCCTTGGTGGCGTCGCAAAAAATGCAGCTGGGCTTGTACTTTTTGAGAATAACAGACGAGCCTTCCACATAAATTTCCAATGCGTCCCGCTCGGCAATGTCCAACGTGCGGCGCATTTCAATGGGAAGCACAATCCTGCCCAGTTCGTCCACCTTTCTTACAATACCAGTTGATTTCACGGCTGTCTCCTTTCCTCAATGTCTAAAATTCCTTCTAACAGGTAGTTTTAGAATACCACATCTTGTCGTTATTTGTCAATTATTTCTATGAAATTTCACGGAATATTTATAATTTGTCAATCTGTATAAAACAGGAGGGGATTTTTTTGACAATGGCCTGGATCTGGACCGGAATGGTGGTGCTCTCCCTGGCGTTCGGCCTGATTTTTGGGAGGCTGGACGCTGTATCCGCCGCCGCGCTGGAGGGCGCCCGCTCCGCTGTGGAGCTGAGCCTCTCTATGGCCGGAGTACTGTGCCTGTGGAGCGGCGTTCTGGAAATCATGAACGCCAGCGGCCTCTCAGCGGGACTGGCAAAGGGCTTCCGTCCCCTGCTGCGGCGGCTTCTGCCGGAGGCCTGCCGGGATACCGAGACCCTGGCGGCGGTCTCCGCCAACGTCTCCGCCAACCTCCTGGGTCTGGGCAACGCCGCCACGCCGCTGGGTATCCGGGCCGCCCGGCGGATGGCCCGGGGCTGCGGCGGAACCGCCAGCAACGAGCTCTGCCTGCTGGTGGTGCTGAACACCGCTTCCATTCAGCTGCTCCCCGCCACCATCGCCTCTGTCCGGGCCGCCGCCGGGGCCGCCGCACCCTTTGACATTCTCCCCGCCGTCTGGCTGGCGTCGGCGCTGTCGGTGACGGCAGGGCTGCTGGCCGCCTGGGCGCTCTCCCGGCGGGACCGCCGGAGGACGCGGCTATGAACCTCGCCTCGCTGGTACTGCCCCTGCTGCTGGCGGGGACGGCGGCCTGGGGTCTGGGACGGCGGGTCGACGTCTACGCCGCTCTCACCCGGGGTGCGGAGGAGGGACTTTCCGTACTGCTGCGGATTGTCCCGGCCCTGGTGGGACTGCTGACGGCGGTAAGCATGTTCCGCGCCTCCGGGGCCATGGAGTGGCTCTCAAGCCTGTGCGCTCCGGCATTGGCTCTGCTGGGCATTCCGCCGGAGACCGCCCCATTGCTGCTGGTACGCCCCGTCTCCGGCAGCGGGGCCCTGGCCGTGGCCAGCGACCTGATGGCCTCCCATGGGCCGGACAGCTACATAGGCCGGGTGGCCGCAGTGATGCTTGGAAGCACCGAGACCACTTTTTATACCATTGCCGTCTACTTCGGCGCGGCCGGCATTCACCGGACCCGTCACACAGTCCCGGCGGCCCTAACGGCGGACTTGGCGGGCTTTGCCGCCGCGGCGTTGGCGGTGCGCCTGTTCTTCGGCGGCCCATAAAAAACCGAAGGATTCTTCCGCGCAGAAAAACCGCGTCTCAAAAGAGACGCGGTTTCTGTTTTTTCCCTGCGGGAAAGATCTGTCAGAGACGGTGCGGGAGAATTTACAATCCCCGCCAGGACTCTGGACGCAGACGGCTCAGGTCCTGTTCCGCCCGGGCAATCTCCGCCAGCATCGCTTCCCGGTCTCCATTCAGGGTTCCCCGGAGACTGAGGTAGTTGCTGGCGTGATTCATCCGGAAGACGCTGCCGGGACTGTCCAGGCGCTCCACCAGCAGACGGGTTTCCTCCAGCACCTGGGGCTGGGACAGCAACTGGAATTCTCCCCCATGCACCCAGTCATAAAGCGGGGTTCCCGGTTCCACCATCAGCGTCAGCATTCCGATATACTCCGGATTCATAGCGTTGAAGGCCTCTGCCGTCTCCAGAGCATGGCGCTCCAGCAGTTCCGGTCCGCCCAGGCCGGTGATGGCCGTGACGGAAAGAGCCAGGCCGCACTGCCGGGCCTTTTGGCCCATCTCCACAATCTCCGCCGCAGAATGGCCTTTGCGCATCCGTTCCAGCACCGCGTCACAGCCGGATTCCAAGCCCATGTAGACCATCGTCAGGCCCTTTTGCCGGAGCGTCCGCAGCTCCTCTTCCGTGCGCAGGCGGATGGAAGCCGGCGAAGCGTAGCAGGTAACCCGGCCGCACTCCGGAAACTGTTCCCGCACCGTGTCCAAAATCGTATACAGCTCCGCCGCCTTACGGACCAGCGCGTCGCCGTCGGCCAGAAAGACCTTTTCCACCCGGGGGTAGACCTCCCTGGCCAGACGGAAGTCCTCCAGCACCTCTTCCAGGGGACGGAGGGCAAAACGCTTCTCCTTGTACATGCTGCAAAAGGCACAGGTGTTGTGGCTGCACCCGTAGGTAACCTGCACAATCAAGCTCCGGGCCTCAGAGGGAGGCCGGTAGACGCTTCCGTAATATCGCATAGACGCCTCCTGTTCTGCCAGCAGCTCAGTCCATGCCCAGTTTCTCCAGCGCCGCCAGCTTCAGGCACACGCAGAGCACGGAGATGGCCTCTTTCAGCTCCTCCACCGGCGGCAGAGACGGGGCAATGCGGATGTTGCTGTCCTGGGGGTCCTTGCCATAGGGGAACGCGGCCCCGGCGCCCGTCATGGCCACACCGGCTCCGGCGCAGAGAGCCAGTGCCCGCCGGGCGGTTCCAGGCATGGCGTTGAGGGAGACGAAATAGCCCCCCTTGGGATGGGTCCAGGATGCAATGTCCAAACCGCGGAGGCCCTGGTCCAGCGTATCCGCCACAGCCTGGAACTTGGGGCCCAGCACCGCGGCATGCTGCTTCATCAGCTCCAGAATGTGGGCCTTGTCCTTGAGGAAAAGGACGTGGCGCTGCTGGTTTACCTTGTCATAGCCAATCGTCTGAACCTCCAGGAGCTTCATGAGGTAGGCCAGATTGTCCTCCGAACAGGCGAAGCAGGCAATGCCCGCCCCGGGAAGGGTCATCTTGGAGGTGGATGAGAACACAATGGGCATATCTGGCCGGCCGGCCTCAGCACAGAGCGCCAGCATATCCGGGAAGGGCACGAAGTCCCCTTCAAACTCATGGACGCAGTAGGCATTATCCCAGAGAATGGTAAAATCCGGGGCAGCAGGCTTCAGCGCAGCCATGCGGCGGATGACGGCATCAGAGTAAATCTCACCGCCGGGGTTGGAGTACTTGGGCACACACCAGATACCCTTGACAGCGGGGTCCTTTACGGCAGCCTCTACGGCGTCCATATCGGGGCCGTCCGCATTCATGGGAATGGAGACCAGTTCAAAGCCGAAGGTCTCGGTAATTTTAAAATGCCGGTCATAGCCGGGGCAGGGGCAGAGCCACTTGATGGTCTCCTCCTTGCACCAGGGACGGGGGCTGTGGAGCATACCATGGGTGTAGCCCTTGGAAACGGTGTCATACATCAATTGAAGGCTGGAGTTGCCTGCGGCGAACACCTGCTCCGGCCTGCATCCCAGAAGGTCCGCGAAGAGCCGCCGGGCTGCGGGAAGGCCCGCCAGTTCACCGTAATTCCGCACATCAATGCCATCAGAGAAGCAGTCCTCGGTCCGCTGCATCAGATGGAGAATGCCGCTGACAGAGTCCAGGTGGGTCCGGCTGGGCTTGCCCCGGGCCATATTCAGGCGGAGGTCCTTGGCCTTGTAGGCGTCGTACTCCTGTTGGAGCTTCGCGTATTCTTCGGCCCGCTGGGCGGGGGAAAGTTGGGCGTAAGTCTTCATCACTTGTTTCCTTTCTGTCCATTTATGATTGCTCTCAGATTGTACTATAGCATAGCAAATCCCTTTCGGAGTTTCAAGGTGCATTTCGCCGGTATTCCGCCGCCGGGACCAGGATTCGCCGGTTGAAACGGACGGAAACCTGTGTTATGATGGAGAAAATGGAGGGATTCCGTCGAATGAGCTGTCTCATTCCGCACATACTGACCCCGAGCTCGTCCCCGGCGGAGGCATGTACCCGGCAGCTGCCGCATAGATTGGGTAAAACCATCTTTTAGCTGCCAAGGAGGAAGCCTCATGAACCAACATCATTCCATCCGGCAGAGCTTCGCCGTGTCCGCGCTGCTGCTGGCGGCGCTGTTTCTGCTGCCGCTGGCGGTGGTGGCGCCCTTTCGCCCAAAGCTGTTTGCCCAGGAAGACCCGGCGGAAATCCCGGCGGAGGAGCCTGCGCCTCCCCTTTCCAGCGGCCAGTCAGACGCCGGACGGCTTCTGCGGGTATTGGATGGAGGGACCGTGACAGAACTGGACCTGGGGCAATACCTGGTAGGCGTGGTTCGGGCGGAGATGCCGGCGGCCTTTGAGCTGGAGGCGCTGAAGGCCCAGGCAGCAGCGGCCCGCACCTATACGCTGTACAAGCTCCAGACCGGGGGAAACCACGGCGAGACCGCCGATATCTGTACAGACTCTACCTGCTGCCAGGCCTATATTTCCGAGGAGCGGGCCCGGGCCAACTGGGGTGCGGAGGCGGACGCCTATGAGGCAAAGGTTGAGCAGGCCGTCCAGGAAACTGACGGACAAACCATACTCTACGGAGGCGTACCGATTCTGGCAGTTTTTCACTCGTCGTCGGCTGGTTTAACCCGGGCGTCGGGAGAAGTCTGGGTGAACGACCTGCCGTATCTCCAGGCGGTAAGCTCCCCGGAACCAGGAGAACAGATCCCTAATTATTACAGCCGGGCAGAATTTTCGGCAGACGATCTGCGGAAAAAGCTGCTGGAGGCATTCCCGTCAGCAGATTTGACCGGGGACGTGTCCACCTGGCTTCGGAATCCGGTGACTGACCGCGCGGGCAGTGTTGTGACGGCAGAAGCCGGCGGGCTGACGGTAAAAGGGACGCAGATTCGTTCCGCATTGGGGCTTCGGTCGGCGTGTTTCACTTGGGAGGCAGCGGAAGACGGTCTAACGTTTTACGTGACAGGCTATGGCCACGGAGTTGGGCTGAGCCAGTATGGGGCAAATGAAATGGCGGCGGAAGGGGCCGATTACCGAGAAATCCTGACGCATTATTATACGGGAGTAACCGTAGAACCATACTAAGGATTTTTTTGCTCCCAAGAAAGAGGAGACTAATATCTCCCCCTCCAGCATTCCCATGCTTGCGGGACAACAAAGCGCAAAAAGCAGAACCAGCATACAAGCAAGCGCAGGAGAAGACGAGTCTTCCACAAGCTCCCTAAAAATACGTGAGACCGGAGCACCACGCCCACAACCCCCACCTCTGCGGCGTCGAAAATTCCACTCCATTACGCTGCCGCAGTGCGGCAGCATCCATTCCGTTCCATTTCCTCCGCCGCCAATCAAGAGGGGACTGCGGTCCCCCCTTGAGCATTCCCCCTCCCTGCGGGGGGAGAGACGAAGGACGGGGGACGAGAGATGAAGGATATCCTGCGGGAGACGAAAGACGGGGAGCGGGAGAAGACGAGGCTTCAACAACCTCCCTAAAAATGCGTGAGACCGAAGCACGACGCCTACATCCCCCGCCGCAAAGCAGTACAGAACCCCCGTCGCGGGCAGATATATAAACAGGACCGCTCGGTGACTCCCGGCGCGCCTCCGTATTGGAATCCCCCGTATGTTCAGTCTTAGCGGTTTTTCTCTTTTGGACCGTGCACGGCCCGTCGTCGGGGCGAAATCCACTCCACTCCCCACAAAATCTGCGGATTTTGTGGGGGCCCCGGTTGCTTTTTGGCGCATCCAAAAAGAGAAAATGGGGGGAAAGCGGCGCAGCGCCGCCTGTGGC
>JAAWLO010000151.1 GCA_022797935.1 Oscillibacter sp.
AAGGCTCCGGCGATGCCAGGACGCAGCCTTTATTCTTCCTGATCACCACAGCCGGAACGGACAGACATTCCGTATGTTTTGAGCAGCACCAGAAGGCGGGCCAGACGCTGGCAGACGGCAGCGGCCAGTCCCAGGTCTGTCAAGGCGGCAATGGCAACGCTTCCCCGCCCCAGGGCTCCGCCCAGTTCCGCCTTGGGAAAGGGGGTAATCAGCCAGAGGCAATGGCCCTCTTCCGCCAGATGCTCGGCCCGGCGGAGAATGTTTCCGGCGGCGTCGGAAGCCAGCAGCAGCAGCCGGACCCGCCCGGCTTTCACAGCCAGGGAGACGGGCTCGTCGCCCATCTCCAGCCGTCCGCCCCGCAGGGCCAGACCCAGCAGGGAAAGTACGGGATTTCCACTCATAAAGCGCCTCCCAACTCGGTTTCCATGGCGTCGTATACCTCCGGGGGAATGGCGGTTTCAAAGGCCCGCTCCAGAGCCCGGGACTTGCGCGCCTTTTTCAGGCAGGCTGTGTCCCGGCAGACATAAGCGCCTCTGCCGGGCTTTTTTCCGCTGAAATCCAGGCTTACCGCCCCCTCTGGGGAGCGGACAATGCGCAGCAGCAGCTTTTTGTCCTTCATCTCCCGGCAGCCGACGCATTGGCGCTGGGGGATTTTTTTGACTTTGGGCATGGTCCGGACCACCCTTCTGTTGAAATTCAAAATGGGGGCTTATTCTCCCGGTTCTTCTGCGGGAGCGGCGTCTTCCGCGGGGATATCTTCCACTGCTTCCGCAAGAGCTTCGTGCTCTTCCGCCGGACATTCATCCGCCGGGGTTTCCTGGTTCTGCTCGGAGGAGGGTGTATCGTTCTCCTCCTGATAGCTCTGCGGTTTGATATCGATTTTATAGCCGGTGAGCCGGGCGGCCAGACGGGCATTCTGGCCCTCCTTGCCGATGGCCAGGGAGAGCTGGTCGTCGGGCACAATGCAGCGGCAGGCCTTGCCCTCTTCCGCCATGTGCACCTCGACCACATCCGCCGGAGCCAAGGCTGCCGCGATAAACTCGGCAGGGTCCTCGCTGTACTGGATGATATCGATTTTCTCGCCCCGCAGCTCCTCGACAATGGCGGCCACCCGCTGACCCCGGGGACCCACGCAGGCGCCGATGGGGTCCACGTTCTCCTCATTGGACCACACCGCCATCTTTGTCCGGCTTCCCGCCTCCCGGGAAATCGACTTCACTTCCACGGAGCCGTCGTAAATTTCCGGGACTTCCAGCTCAAACAGCCGCTTTACCAGCCCCGGATGGGTCCGGGAGATCAGTACTTGCGGGCCCCGGGTGGAGCGGCGGACGTCCACCACATAGACTTTTACGTGCATGCCCTCTTCCAGGGGTTCACCGGGGACCTGTTCCCCAGCCAGCAGCAGCGCCTCGGTGGATTCTGTGCCAGTGCCAATGCGCAGAGAGGCGCCGCCGTTCCGAGGGTCAATGCGGGTGACTACGCCGGTGAGAATCTCGTGCTGTTTGGAGTTGAACTCGTCATAGACCATGCCTCTCTCCGCTTCCCGGAGGCCCTGGATGATGACTTGTTTGCCATTGCCCGCAGCAATGCGGCCAAACTCCATCTTATCAACCGGGATGTGGACCACATCTCCAATCTGATACCGGGCAGAAATCGCCCGCGCTTCTTCTAAAGACATCTCGTTGGCCGGGTCCACGTAATCCTCCTCGTCTACCACAGCCTTGCGCACGAACATCCGCAGGTCCTTATGCTCCTCGTCTACTTCGACGATAATGTTTTCTTCTTCCACGTCCTTGTGGTCCCGCTGATAGGCCGTGGCAATGGCTTTGACCACCTTTTCCAGCATGGCGGCCTTGGGAATGCCCCGCTCCTGCTCCAGCAGGTCCAGCGCGGCAAAAATTTCCCCGGCGTTGACGCCAGCGGGTTCCTTTTGCTTCTTGCCCTTCATTGCAATCGCTTCTCCTTATCTGTAATCTGCGGGAATCCGCATTAAAATTCCACCCGCAGGCGAACCAGGGCTACGTCCTTCTTGGCGAAGACGAGGGTCTGGTTCCCGGCGGTCAGGGTGACGTCCCCGGTGTCCGGGCTGTATCCGGTGAGAACGCCGGGGATTTCTTTCCGGCCATCTATGCTGCGGTAGAGTTTCACCAGCACAGGACTGCCCAGGAAACGGGCGAAGTCTTCCGGACGCTTCAAAGCCCGTTCGGCACCGGCCGAGCCTACCTCCAGGGTGTAGCTTCCCTCGATAGGGTCCGCCTCGTCCAGCAGGTCTGAGAGCTTTCGGGACACGGCCTCGCAGTCCAGAATGTCTACGCCGCCCTCCTTGTCCAGCAGAACCCGGAGATACCACGTGCCGCCCTCCTTGACGTATTCCACATCCCAGAGGGTGCAGCCAGCCTCGGCGATGGCGGGAGCCGCCAGTTCGGCGGTGAGCTCCGTGATTTTCTTCATAGATGGCAAAACCTCCATTTAAAAAGGTCAACAAAAAGAGCGGACCCCTGGTCCACTCTCCACCTTACACTACCAACATACCCTAATATATGCAATATACCACAACTCATGAAAAAGCGCAAGCCCTTTCGTAAATTTTTACCGGCGCTGCCGGGCTGTGCCAGTAATCCATGGAGACCCGTTTCTCTTTTTGACTTCCGTTAACGCTGCTTTTGGATATTTCCGTCCGTCCGGGCGTCTTGCTCCCTCAAAGGAGCTGTGCTACAATAAAAAATCTATCTACTTTCATTTCGGAGGAACAAACGATGAAAAACCCTTATAAAATGCTGGATTTGACATACGCCTGGAATGGGATGGAACAGCATCTGTACCCCATGGTCCTGTTTGGAGGGAAGGACCTGGTTTTGGTGGACTGCGGGTATCCGGGGTCTCTGAAATTACTGGAAGCGGCGCTGAACATCCACGGCAGCTCTCTGGAGTGCGTGACAAAGCTGGTTTTGACCCATCAGGACGACGACCACATGGGTGCGGCGGCAGAACTCAAAGAACGCTGTCCCTCCATTCAGATTCTGTCCTCTGAGGAGGAAGCGCCGTATATCTCCGGAGCGCGCAAAAACCTTCGTCTCCAACAGGCGGAAGAGATGCAGGCGCATCTGCCGCCGGAACAGCAGGAATTTGGCCGGCAGTTCTGCGAACGCCTCCGCAGAGTAAAGTCCGTTCCTGTGGATGGAATCCTTCATCCCGGGGACCGGTTTGACTGGGGCGGGGGATGTGAGATCATTGGTACGCCGGGGCATACGCCAGGGCACATCTCCATCCGGGCCCTGAACGGCGAATACCTGATTACCGGGGACGCGGCAGCGGCAGAAAATGGCGCATTGACCGTGGCGAACCCGGAATATTGCCTGGACCTGAAAACGGCTGTCAAATCCTTGGAACAGCTGAAGGCCTATTCCTGCCGCCGCTGTTTCTGCTACCACGGCGGATGTCTGACGGAACAAGCCTGACTTCGCGTTTTGCGCCGAAAAAAGACGCCGTCCTCCGGCCGGAGGAC
>JAAWLO010000023.1 GCA_022797935.1 Oscillibacter sp.
TCCAGGATATCCTGATACCGGGCCTGCTGAATCTGGAGGTAGCTGCGCACATGCTGTTCCTCCTCCTTCAGGGTGATGACATCCTCCCCCCTGCTGAGCGAGTGACGGAAAAACGCGGACAGGTTGGAGACCATCTCCACCGCCGCCTGGGGGCGGTCCGCCTCAATGAGCCAGATAATGGTGTCCATGGTATTGTAGAGAAAATGGGGATTGATCTGGGCTTGGAGCAGGGCCAGCTCCGCCTTTCGGAGACTGGCCTGCTTCTGGGTAATCTCCTGAATCTGGGCGTTGAGCTGGGCGATCATCTGCTCGAAGCCCTCACTGAGGGTTCGGATCTCGTAGGTTTCCCAGCGGACTGGCTCCCGGGCCGTGAGATCGCCGCCAATGACGTCCTCTGCCCGGCGGCTCAGCTCCACCAACGGCTGGGTGACGGAGCGGCCCAAGCGGACGCTGTAGCGGACCAGCACCACCACCAGCGCTGCCGTCAGCGCCGCCACCAGGAACATCTCCGCCGCGATCTGCCGGGAGACCTGCTGCTGAAGCCGGTTCAGCTGCACCGACTCGCAGTAGAGGTAGTTGTACATGTATTCCTGAACCAGGGCGGTCAGGACATAAATATTGTTTTCCAGCTGCATCTGCCGGTCATCATAACTCTGGGTCTGCTCGATCTGGTAAATTTTATCCTCCAGATTTTCGCAGAGGTCCAATACGCTGGTAACAGCCCGGAGGCTGTCCTTCTGGCTGGTGGTATTCAAAAGGTCCTTGGCCAGGGCTTGGGCGTCCTGAACCTCCTGTATGGGCAGGCCCTCGGAATACCGGCTCTCGATGACGTAGTAGTACATCTTCAGGTCTATGGTTTCCTTGAAATCCTGGTTGAACTCGGAGGCAGTAGTCACGTTATAAAGGAGGTTTTTATACTGACTGTTGTGGACCAGAACCAGTCCCAGCAGCACCGCCAGAACCGCCGCCATAAAACCGCAGAAGATGATTACCAGGCGGCGCATCCGGCTCTGGATAGAATCCCGGCGGCTCATGGGCGTTTTCCTCCATTTCGGTAGTCCCGGGGCGTGCAGCCCTGGGTTTTCTTAAAGAGAAAGCTGAAATAGTGGGGGTCCTTGTACCCCACCGCCGCCGCCACCTCTCCCGACCGCTTGTCCGTGGAGCGGAGCAGTTCCTTCGCCCGCTCCATCCGCTTTCCTGTGACGTATTCAGTGAAGGTGGCCCCGATCTCCTGGCTGAACACCGCCGAAAGGTAGTTGGCGGAGATGTTCACCTCCCGGGCTACCTGATTCAGCGAGAGGGATTCCTCGGTGAAATGGCCGTCGATGTAGTGAACCGCCTGCTTGAGGAGGCTTCGCCACTGACTGCTGGACGCCTGGTCCCGCAAGGCCGCCATCCGAAGCAAAATGGCGCAGAAATAGTCCTTCAGGTCCGCCGCTGTCACACTGCGTCCCACCATGTTCAGGCAGTCCAAAGGCGCGAAAGCATCCTGCTGTTCGATCCCCAGGGAGGCAGCGAAGCGGGCCGCCGTGAAGCGGACCGAAAGCATGAGGTATTGGCAAAAGGGCTTGGAGGACAAAGCCCTCTCCACACTGTGCAGATACTCGTCGGCAAAGCTGGGAATCTCCTGGGCACTGGCGCTCTGCATCACGCCGGTGAGAATGGCCGGGTCCACTTTGCTGGCGTCCAGCTGGTCCAGCTGGCTGTTTCCGCTGCCGGTGCCGGTGAGAAAACTAACGGTGTCCGCCGTCAATACATGCTGCTGGGGCAGAATATGCCGGTAGGCCCAGAGCCGGGAGACCTCCTCAAAGCAGACGGGAAGCGTGCTGAGCCGCTGAGTGGGACGGCCTATGGCCACATACCAGCTCTGCTCCGGGGCGTGGGCGGCATACTGGCGCCGCACAGTCTCCACACACCGCTCGGAAAGCTCCTCCATCCGGGCTGTTTCTCCCTTTAAAAGCACGGCATAGGTGGTCAGGTTCCAACGCAGAAGAATATATTCCGGGTACTTCAGGAAATGCTCCAACAGCGCGTCCCGCAGCCGGGCACCCGGCTCGGAATAGGCCTCCGCCGTGCCGGAGGGCTCCGGCAGCACGGAGAAAAAGGCGATGGTATAGCATTGGGCCCGGAGGTCGATATCCAGCTTGGCCGCCGACTCGTAGATCTCCTGAACAGAGAGCTGCCCCGCCACCACCCGCTCGAAGAACACCCGGCGGGTGTACTGTTCGTACTCCTCCGCCTCCCGGTGGAACTGGGCCAGGTAGTTCCGGCTGGCCCGCTCGCCCTCGATTTTCTCCCGGAGTTCCTCCAGCACATCCAGCAGGGCTTTTTTCGTAATCGGCTTTAAGAGGTATTGGTCCACGCCGATGCTGATGGCCTGCCGGGCATACTCAAAGTCATCGTAGCCGGAGATGATGATGATTTTCATCTCCGGGAACTCCCGCCGGACCAGCTCGCTGAGGGCCAGCCCGTCCATAAAGGGCATACGGACATCGGTGATGAGCACGTCGGGCTTCACCTGACGGATCAGGGGCAGGGCCATCTCCCCGTCCCCGGCCTCTCCGGCGAAGGTATAGCCGTATTGGGCCCAAGGCACCGTGTCCCGCAGGGTCTCCCGGATGATGCTCTCGTCCTCTGCCAAAAACACTCGCAGCATGAACGTCCCTCCTCTGCACGGTTGTTTCGAACGGTCTCGATCCCTTGACTGTTTTAGGATACCATAGTTTGCGGAAAAACTCTACAAAAGATTTTCGCGCAGCGCTTGGCTGAAGGCCGGTTAACAATCGTTCCCGCCAGTGTTATGCTTTTACCGCAGCAGACTTTCGTCAATCACCATGACGCACTTCTCATTCTGCCAGTCCATTTTACTTTGCCTTGCTTCTCCAAAATCGTTTGCTCTCGGACAGGAACAAACCCGCCAACGTCAGAACGGTTCCAACGGCGGCCAGGACGGTGATTTTCTCATGGAGGACCGCCGCCGAAGCCGCCACTGTAATCACGGGAACCATATAGATGTAAACGCTTGTCTTGACCGCTCCCAATACCTTGACCGCGAAATTCCAGGTGACAAAGCACAAGGCTGATGCGCCCAATCCTAAAAAAAGAATGTTGAACAGGTACAGAGAATTTGAAAATCTTACCAAATCTAGTTTGAAGTCAAACAGGAATAGCGCCGGGAGCATAAACAAGATGCCATAGCAGAACACTCGCCGGGTTGTAAGAATGGTGTGGCAGCCATAGCCGCTGATTTTCTTTGTCAGCACAGAATAACAGGCCCAGATCAGCGCAGCAAGCAACGCCAGCAAGTCCCCGGCGGGGTTCAGTTCCAGCTTAGAGCCGTTGAAGCTGATAAGAGCAATTCCGGCCATTGCGACTGCAAAGCCAATCAAAAAGCTGGCAGGGGGCTTTTCCTCTTTTAGAAACAGATGGGATAGGAGCGCCGTGAAAAACGGGGCTATGGAAATAATCACCCCGACATTGGAGGCCATTGTGTAGGTGAGTGCGATATTCTCCAACAGGTAGTAAAGGCATATCCCGCACAGCCCCGCTGCGGCAAAGGTCCATTCCTGCTGGCGGCTCGTCCCTTTCAAACGCCGGGGATAGACCAGCAGAAGAGCCAGCAGCCCCATAACAAAGCGGAAGAACAATATCTCTACCGGATGGAAGTCCGCCAGCAGAATTTTGGTGGAAATAAAGGTCGTTCCCCAAATGATGATCGTGAGCAGGGCGGAGAGATGGCCCGCTGTTCCGTTACCCTTCATGCGTCATTTCCTCCTTGTCTCTGAATATGTCCCGATAAATTCCGGGGCCAGCCCAATAAACCGGTTGAAATAATTGGTAAAATGGCTCTGGTCGGAGAAGCCGGTTTGCAGCGCCGCCTCAACGGGGGGAACGCCTTGCTCCAATAGTTTTTTAGCCTTGCCTATGCGAATGTTTTCCAGATAGCGGTACGGCGTAACACCTTTTGAGAGGGCAAAGGCCCGGAGCAGGGTAGATTTGCTCAACCCGGCGCAGCGGCAAATCTGTTCCAGGTAAATCCGCCCGGCATAATGTTGTTCCATAAAGGAGCAGGCTTTTTCAATTTCCTCCCGGCACTCCGGGACGCAGCTTTCAAAAGGCTGGCCGTATCGCTGTATCAGCAGAGCGGTCAGGAGCAGCAGGGTTTCCTCTTTCCCAAACTCACTGGAACCTTTCATCACCAGCTCATGAAGGGGGCGCAGACAGCAGGTGACTTCTTCATCAGAGATTACATTGCGAGAAAATCCGGGCAGTTCCCGCTTGCCGGTAACTTCCTCTGCCAAATCCAGCATAACCTCCTTGGTGATGCTGAAGCCCCGATAATCCAGCGTACCGCCGTCATTCTGAACACAGGCGTGGTTGTCCCCTGGGTTGAATAGGAGAACATCCCCCTTTGTGATGGTATACTCCTGATTTTTGCAGGATAGAACACGCTCCCCGTCCTCCATAAAGCCAATCACATAGTATTCATGAAAATGGTTTGGGAAAGGCTGTACGATTCCCTCAAAACGGTAAGCCTCCATGCGGAGCCCGTCATCATAGACTACCGTGCGCACTTCTTTTTTCATACGGTTTTCCTCCTTGGCGGTGTCTATGATACCAGATAACATTTCTGCTGGCTTGTAAAATATCTTCATTTTCTTCCTGATGTTAAAAAATGCGCCAAAAGAACGGTTTTCCCCGGCGCACGTTTGATTTGTCAGCAGCTCCCCACGGTTTTGTGGGCTGTCCATATTCACTGTGGGTCAGGGGATAGTGAACACCATTATGGACGCCTCGGGCCTGACGGTGCTGTCCTCCTCGGGCCTGCCCGGCGAAATGGTCATGATCCGCGAGGACGTGAGCTTTCTGGATAACACCCCCCTATGGGCCGTCACTTTGCTGGGGTCCCTGTTCATTTGGCCGCTGTCCCTGGTGATGATCCTGGCGGTGTATTCCCGCTTTTTCAGGCTTTTTATGACCACGGCTATCACGCCCATTCCCCCAGCCAGCTTCGCGGGACAGCCCTTCGGCAGCTGGGGTGTGGAACTATGCGGGCAAAATCTTATTCAACATGCTGGTGCTGGCGGGCGCCATCAAAATGAGCGGCCGGCTGATCCGAGAACTGATGGGGCTTTAAATTTTATAGATAAGAAATGGAAATGGCAATTCCGTCTTCATCACACAAATCGTCCAAAACCAGCTGCAGCCGGCTCATCAAACGAACAGTGGAGCAAATCCCAAAGCGCATCCATATTTCTTCCATACCAATCAGGGAAGGAAAACACTTCTTTCAAATGTTCGTGCAAGCCATAATCGGAATGGACTTTGGTCAAATCGATTATAAATGCCGTCATAGTTCTCCTCCCAATACACCTCAGAAAAAGTTAAATATTTTCTTTTCAGCGCAGGGCATATCCTAGGCTAAGATCAAGATAAATATAGCGCTTTATAATATCCACGTCAATTTCTCCTTCTAAATATAAGGAGAATTGGGCCGAAAGTTGTATGTTTATGTGCAGCAAATTCAACATTTTTGGGAGGTGATCGTTTAAAGCAGTCCTGGGCTACCAGGAGAGCCTGTTCTTCGGGCTGACCGCCGTGGAACGGCTGCGGGTCCTCCACAATTTCTACCGCACCGGAGAGGAGGCGGAGTATCGGACGCTCTCACGGCGAGAGACCAGCGGATCGGACTTGCCCGCAGTTTTATTTATAGAAAAGCAGACGGACCAACCAAAAAGGGCGTACTGATCCGATCAATACGCCCTTTTTGCTCTCCGATTGCTCGCCAACCGGAACTGCACTTGATTCAGTATGAGGAAACACGGACCTTAACAGCGAGAGGCGGTTACATACAGCAATCCTATGAATCCCTTGCGGCGCAAAGAACACGATCATCGTTTTGCCGGTTGTATGTACATGCCCCAAGGACGATCCTTGATTTGCAGGGATCTCGGGTATGATGCAGGTATCATGGACTTACCTACACATGCGTAACGGCTCCCACAAGCTGTCCATTTTGGAGAATGGGAGACCCGGACATTCCTTGCACAATACCGCCTGTTTTTTCCAGAAGCGCCGGGTCCGTGACGCAAAGCACCAAATCCCGTCCATCCTGCGCACCGGGAATCGTTTTCAAAATCTCAATATCATACTCCGCTACTTCGCCGCCCCGGACATTGGCCCGAATCACCGCCGGGCCAGGCTCCGCCTCTCCAATGGGCATGGCTTCCCCTGCATCAGGCGGCGTCTCCAACCGGCCAAAAATGCCGCAGCCGGTGTTGGCATACAGCGGACCCAGGTCGCTGTCCAGGTCAAAATCCCCTCGCAGTTCCCCGGCCGCTCCCACTTCTCCCCGCTTCACCGCTTTGACGGTGGAGGGCAGAATCGAGCCGTTGGAGAAGGGCATCAGCAGCGCCGTATCCGTATCGGTTATGCCATGCCCCAGCGCACCAAAGACACCGGTGGCCGGGTCATAATAGGTCATGGTGCCAATCCCGGCCATACTGTCCCGAATCCATGCGCCAATACAGTAGATACCCTGGTCGTTCTTTTCCGGCTCCACCGAAAGTGTTACACTGCCGCCAATCCGATTCACCTGCAAATCAGCCGACCCGCCGCTCTTTTGCAGGAGGGACTGAAACTGCTCCGCGGAGGTTACGGGGGTTTCTCCGCATTTCACGATTACATCCCCGGTCTGAAGGCCGCATTCCCGGGCGGGCGTGCCGCCGCTGCTGAGCTTCACCACTACCACGCCCCTGGAAAACAGCTTGATTCCTACCGTATGGCCTACCGGCACCAGCATCCGGCCGCCTTCCGCCGCTCTTACGGGCATGGCCAGCAAACATGCCAGCGCCAAAACTGCCCCGCCCCGCAGGATTCGCTTCGCAATCGGTTCATACAAACTTATCACCCCTTTCTGCAAATCACCGAAACGTCCCTGCGTCCAGCGTCGTGACCGTTCCGGCCTGCTTATCATTTGCGAAAAGCGGCGATTCACGCAAGCAAAAAGCGGAAGCGGGTCCATGGACGGGATTGCCTGTCCCGCTGTCTGAGGCGTTAAAAAGACCCCGGAGACAAAAGTCTCCAGGGTCCTCCAGATTTTTTCAATCCCGCTTGTTGAAAATTTTGAAAATGTCCTCGAAGGGATCGTCCTCCCCCGGGTCGGGCTTTCCTGCGTCCTCCTCATCCAGAGGTTCCGGTGCGGGAGCTCCGGCGGCGGGCTCTTCCGTTTTCTCTGCCGGTTCCGCCGTCTTGTCCACCAACTGGCCCGGGGCCTTGTCAAAGCCCGTGGCAATGACAGTGACCCGGATTTCGTCGTCCAGCGTATCGTCGAAGGTCGCGCCGAAAATTGTATTGGCGTCGGGGTGAACCGAGGCCTGCACTAGTCCGGCAGCCTGTTCGATCTCCTCCAGGCCAATGTCCGGCGATCCCGCCACATTGATGAGGATTCCCCGGGCGCCGTTGATGCTGGTCTCCAGCAGGGGGCTGGAAATGGCCAGCTTGGCGGCCTCCTCGGCCTTTCCCTTTCCGGCGGCGCGGCCCACGCCCATATGGGCCAGACCCGCGTCCTTCATGATGGCGGTCACATCCGCAAAGTCCAGGTTGATGAAGCCCGTGTCCCGAATCAGGTCCGAGATGGACTGCACCGCCTGGCGCAGAACATCGTCGGCAATCTCGAAGGCATTGGCGAATGTAATCTTCTGGTCCGTGGCGTGCTTGAGGCGCTCGTTTGGAATAATGACCAGGGAATCCACCTTGGTCCGCAGTTCCTCAATGCCCCCCTCCGCCTGCTGCATCCGGCGGCGGCCCTCAAACCCGAAGGGCTTCGTCACCACGCCTACGGTAAGGATATCCATCTCCTTGGCCAGCTCCGCGACAATGGGCGCCGCGCCGGTGCCTGTGCCTCCGCCCATACCGGCGGTGATGAAAACCATGTTTGCGTCTTCCAGGGCTTTGGCAATCTGGTTCCGGCTCTCCTCGGCGGACTTCCGTCCAACCTCCGGGTCTGATCCCGCCCCCTGGCCATGGGTCAGCTTTTCGCCAATCTGAATTTTGTAGGAGGCGCTGGAGATGTTCAGCGCCTGCTTATCTGTGTTCACCGCTACAAACTCCACGCCCTTTGTACCGGTGCGTACCATTCGGTTCACTACATTATTTCCCGCGCCGCCTACGCCAATGACCTTAATATTGACAATGGTATCCGGACCGGTTTCTAACGCAAATGCCATAGTGCTGCCTCCTGCTATCATTTGTACACGTTTCTTACGCAAAACCTGTGGCGGGCGTCTTCGCGTGCGCGTTTTCATCTGGGCAAGCCCGCCTCCGCTGCCGTCTTCCGGCCTATTTCCGAAGGAAAAAAATTCCGTTCTAACTTACGGCTCGCCCAGCTTGCATACATTACCTATCTTATTGTAAGCCACTTTTTCCCTTTGGTCAAGTGTCTGTTTTGTTTTCGATGGAATTTCTCAAAAAAAGCGGACTGGAACCGGCTGCCCTTTGGCTTTCAGCGCACATTTTGAATCAAAGACACCCGGTCGTTCTCCACCCGCAGGTCCAGGGTGCCGGTCATATTGCTTTGAATCTTGCCGCTTTCCAAAATACCTACCAATATCTTCAATCCCCATTCATAATCCGCGCCATAGTCCATCCGCACGGTGAAGCGGTCCATGTAATCCATTTTCAGGTAGCTCAGGTCATCCAGCCGGACGCCGTCCACCTCCTCTGTCAGACCCGCATCCGTAATCGCCTTCAGCAGGGACAGGAGGCTGCTCTCTTGTGTCGCGTATTCCGTGGCCAGAGCAAGGGGCTCCCCCACGGAGGGGGCCAGCAGCTGGCAGCCGGAAATGCGGCCATAATTCCCCGCTTCGCTCTCGGGAATCTGTTCCACAATTTTACCGCTGCTGCTGATGAGCCACCCTGCGCCGTCCTGCACCAGGACAAAGGGCCGGCCGCCTTCCCGCACATCAATCACCAGCGTATCCGGCAGCTTGCGGTTGACGCGGATACTCTCAATATAAGGCAGCTGGCTGATGATGCGCTGGACCACGTCGTATTTATTCAAAAGATATAGATTCGAACCCAGCTCAACACCGGAGGCCTCTTGGATTTCCTCCTCAGAATAGCGCTGCTGCCCGGTAACCACGATGGCATCCACGCGGAAAAACAAGGTCAGCGCCAGGATAATTGCGGCACAGATCAACAGAACAGACAGGAGTTTATAGAAGAAGCCAACGCCTCTTCTTCTCCGTTTGGAATGTTTCCGTCTCGCCATGGTATTCTCCTACTATCTATTTCCACCCATATGGGGAATCTTTCCCTTTCAATCCACCCAGGACGTCTCTGCCCCCAGGGCCCGCAGGTCCCGGGCCAAGTCTTCATAGCCCCGGGCAATATGGCTGGTTTCCGAGACGCAGGTCTCGCCCTCCGCCGCCAGAGCCGCCACACACAGCGCCGCCCCGCCCCGCAGATCCGTACAGCGCACCGGCGCACCGTAAAGGCGCTCCACCCCAGAGACCACCGCTGTCCGCCCAAAGACCCGGATATTGGCTCCCATACGGGTCAGCTCATCCACGTGGCGGTAGCGGTTTTCAAACATATTCTCCTCAAACACCGTGGCCCCCCGGCTCCGCAGCAGCGCCGCCATCAGAATTGCCTGGGCATCGGTGGGAAAGCCGGGATAGGGGGCTGTCCGCACTGGACGGACAGCGGTTCTCTGTCCCCGGCAGGAACAAACCAGACCTTGGGCGTCCGGCCGGATCTCACAGCCTGCCTCCCGCAGGACTGCGGTGACGGTGGACAAATGTCCCTCTTCCGCCCCGCGCAGAAAGACCCTGCCTCCGGCTGAGGCCGCAGCACAAAGGTAAGTCGCCGCCACAATCCGGTCCGGCATGGCGGTGTAAGTACAGCCGTGGAGCTTCCTTCCGCCCGTCACAGTAACGGTGGAGGTCCCGGCTCCGAAAACCTGCCCGCCGCAGGCGGTGAGAAACGCTTGCAGGTCCACGATTTCCGGCTCCCGGGCGGCATTGGCAATGGTGGTGACGCCTCCGGCGCCGCAGGCCGCCAGCATCAGGTTCTCCGTGGCGCCCACGGAGGGAATGCTCAGGACAATTTCCCGGCCCTGCAGCCGGGACGCCCTGCAGTGCAAAGTTCCTCCGGCGTCGTCAATCTCCGCCCCCAGGTCCCGCAGACCTGAGAGGTGGAGGTCAATGGGCCGGGGCCCCAGCTCACAACCGCCGGGGTAGCTCAGCTCCGCCTGACCGCACCGGGCCAGGATGGCTCCCAGGAAGATGGCAGAGGACCGCATCTCCCGCATCAGTATATCAGAAATTCCGCAGCCGTTCAACCCGGCAGTATCTACCAGGAGAGTCCCACCCTCCCAGTGGGCCTCGCAGCCCAGTTCCCGCAGAATCCGCACGGACGCGTCCACGTCCCGCAGGCGGGGGCAGTTCTGCAGCTCCACCTGGTCCGCCGTCAAAATCGTTGCCGCCAAAATGGGCAGGACGCTGTTCTTCGCTCCTTGTACCGGCGTTTCGCCCCGCAGCAGGCCGCCGCCCCTCACCAAAAGCTGGCTCATTTCGTCCCCTCCGCTCAAAAGAATGGTGTTTCATCCTATGGAGAAGGGGAACCGCTGGTGACTGGAGGGGAATCAGTCCAGCGTTTCCAGAACCGTTTGATAAATCCGCTCCGCCGCATCCCGGACGCCCAGAGCCATCATGGCCCGTTCCATTGCCTCCCGGCGGCCCGGGTCCCGCAGAATCCCGCATACCGCCTGGAACATTGCCGGGCCAGAGCAGTCTGCCTCCAGCAAAACCGCCGCGCCGCCAGCCTCTTCCAAGGCCCGGGCGTTCTTTTCCTGATGGTTGTTGGTGACATAAGGAGACGGGACCATCAGGGCCGGCGTGCCCAACGCGGTCAGCTCGCTGATGGTGGAAGCGCCCGCCCGGCAGATGACCAAATCCGCCGCCCGCATGACGGGGGCCATGTCGTAAATATACTCCCGCAGCTGCAGGGCCGGGCAGTCCTCCAGGGAAACCCCTTTCTCTTCCAGCAGAGCCCGCAGCGCCGGATATCCCTGCTTTCCGGCGGCGTGGATGTGATGGAACGGCTGCTTCGCCGCCTCCAGCGCCAGGAAATCGGCCATCTGACCGTTCATCCCCGCCGCGCCCAGGGAACCCCAGAAGGAAACCAGCAGCGGACGGCCATCATCCAGTCCCAGGCTCTTTCTGGCCTCCGCCTTTGTCAGGGCAAAAAAGTCACTCCGCACCGGTGTTCCGGTTACCGCCACCTTTTCCGGACGGCGGTAATACTTCCGGCAGGATTCAAACCCCACCATAATACGGTCCGCGTAGTTCTCCAGCATCTGGGTCGTCAAACCGGGAACCGCGTTGGACTCATGAATCGCCGTCGGGATCCCTGCTTTCGCCGCAGCTTTTATCATGGGGTAACTGGCATATCCGCCGGTACCCACCACGGCATCCGGCCGAAACGCCCGCAAAATGGCCTTCGCCTCTCCGGGAGCCCGCAGGAGATTCCCCACGGAGATGACATTGTGCCGGATTTCCCGCAGCTTGAAGGAGCGGTGAAAGCTGGATATGTGAACCGTTTTGAAGGCATAGCCCGCCTTGGGAACCAGGTCTTTTTCCAGGCCCCGTTCCGCGCCCACAAACAGCACCTGCGCACCCGGTTCTTTTTCCAGCAGCAGCTGTGCCAGGGCAATGGCGGGATTCACATGACCGGCTGTACCGCCGCAGGTAAAAATAACACGCTGTAATCTTTTCGGCATATTGAAATCCTCCCTGCCGGAAGAATCCTAGAGTCTGTTTTAAAACCGTCAAAACGCCGTTTTTGGGTATCTTTTTCCGCCAGGACCGCGTTGATTGGACTGGATATCCATCAGGATTCCTGCGTCCAATCGCCTTGCTGACGAAAAAATCTGCCCCCATCCGGCATTCCGCCGGTTTTAAAACAGACTCTACTCAAACAACATCCGCCGGAGTCCGCCGCCCTCCGCAATGGACGCGGCGGCTTCCCTTTCAGGCGGCTCTCTAACCCGCCCGCGTCGGCTTCATCTGCCTTGAGACGGAAAGCACCACTCCCATCTCCGCCAGCTGTATGGAAAGCGCCGTGCCGCCATAGCTGAAAAAGGGAAGGGAGATGCCCGTAGTGGGCAGCAATCCCGTCACGACGCCGATGTTCAGAAAGGTCTGCATAGCCACCAGAGTCGTGACGCCGATTACCAGCAGACTCCCGAACCGGTCCCGGGCATGAAGCGCAATCCAATACCCCCGGAGAATCAGCGCCGCAAACAGCAGCATAATGATGGACGCCCCTATGAGCCCCAGCTCCTCACAAATGATGGCAAAGATAAAGTCGTTGTGTTCCTCGGGGAGAAACAGGAATTTCTGGCTGCTCTTCCCCAGGCCGACCCCCAACAGTCCTCCGGACCCAATGGTAATCAAGCTCTGGGACAGCTGGTAGCCCTTTCCCTGTGGGTCCGCCCAGGGATTCAGCCAATATTGAATCCGAGATGTATTATATCCTATGACAAATAACGCTGTGTAAAGAAATAAGCCGCCTGCTCCCAGGGCGCTCACCACCCAAAACCATTTGATGCCGCCCACCAGCAGCAGCGCCGCCCCTACGCCGAGAATCAGAATCGCGCCCGAAAGGTGGGGCTCCACCGCCACCAGTCCTGCCGTGAGCAGAAGTATCATGACATAGGGCAGAATACCATAGCGAAAGGAGCGCATTTTATCCATTTTCAGGGAAATGCTGTTGGAAAAATACAGCACAATGGCTAACTTGGCAATTTCGGAGGGCTGGAACCGCAGGCTCTTGCTGGGGCCCAGCCAGCGGGTGGCATTGTTGATGGTGTGGGCGAAGGGGTTGCCGGGGATGATGACCAGCACCAGAAGAAAAATCGAGAGATACAGCAGGAACTTCGCCGCTCCGCGGAAGCGCTGGTAGTTGATTTTGCCCACCATCAGCATGGCCGAGATGCCGATTACAGCGAAGATGGCCTGGCGGATGAAATAGTGGGCGGGGTTGCCGCTCTCGTAGTAGGCGGAGGGAAAGCTGGCAGAGAGGAGCATCACCAGGCCAATGGCCGTCAGCAGCACCACCAGCAAGGCAAAGGGAAGATCGATGGGTCCCTTTGCCAGCTCCCGGCTCTCCTCCTCCATCTGCTGCATCCGCAGGCGGAGCTCCTGGCGGCGCTGGGCTTCCTCCCGGCTGATGGGACGGCGCCGCGGACGCCGCCGCTGCTGAGGCCGTGGCGCCGGAATCGCCGTGCTCTGCCGGGGCTGTGCGGGCCGGGACTGCGTGGGCCGGGACGGCTGCGGCCGGGGAGACCGGTACTGCGGCCGGGACTGTACCGGTTTGCGCTGGGGAGGCTTGCGCTGAGGCGGTTCCCAATGGGCATGGTTGCTTCCTGCCATAGATTCTCTCCTTTTCCTCTCTCCCCAAGAGGGAAAAGAGCCTCAAATTTACATGCCCCGCCCCTGGATGCCAAACCAAGCCAGGATACAGCACAGCGCCGTCACGCCGGAAAACACCACCACCAGCTTGTTCTCACTCCAGCCGGACAGCTCCAGGTGGTGATGCAGCGGCGCCATCTTGAAAAATCGTTTGCCGTGGGTCATTTTAAAATATACAATCTGGATAATATCCGACAGTGTCTCCAAAATGTATATAATTCCCACCAGGATCAGAATCAGCGGCATATCCATTGCAAAGGCCAGCGCCGCCACCGCGCCGCCCATGAACAGGCTCCCGGTATCTCCCATAAAGACTTTTGCCGGGTGGTGGTTATAGAGAAAGAACGCCGCCAGTCCGCCGGCCAGCGCTGCCGGAACCAGCGCCAATGGCAGCAAATCCCATTTGGCCGCCGCCGCCGTGAAAAACAGCATAACCACGAAGGTTACACTGGAGGACTGCCCGTCAATGCCGTCTGTCAGGTTCACGGCGTTGACACAGCCCACAATCACAAAGGCGGCAAACATCAGATAGAGAATCCAGTTGACTTCCACGTTCAGATTCAGAAACGGCACATAGAGCCGGTTGGTCAGCAGGCCCTCATAGCGCATCAGACTGAGAAAGACAATGGCTGCCAGCAGCTGAAGCAGGAACTTCTGCTTGGCCGTCAGGCCCTCGTTCTGGTGCTGGCGAACCTTCCGGTAATCGTCTACAAAACCGATCAGACCGAAAATCAGGGCAAAGAGGTACACATAGAGATGGGTAAACTCCCCGCGCAGCATGGCGTTCCAGCCCATGATAAAGGCCGTGACGCCGGAACCAATGATGAACATGATGCCGCCCATTGTGGGGGTACCGGCTTTTCCGGCGTGCCAGGAGGGACCTTCCTTCCGGATTTCCTGCCCTGCCTTCAGCTTCCGCAGTTCCGCAATGACGAATCTTCCCAGCACCAGCGTCAGCAAAAAGCTGACCAGCATCGCCAGCAGCAATATGATTTTCATCTCTTCCCTCTCTCCCGCCGGGGCTTCCCCGGCCTGTCTTCGTTTCAGCGGAGATGCTCCGCAACGATTTCCCGTTCATCCAGGCGGCGTTTTTCGTGATTTACTTCCTGGTAGGTCTCATGGCCCTTGCCGCACAGCACCAGCACATCCCCCGCCTGCCCATGGTCCAGAGCCCAGTGGATGGCCTCGATCCGGTCCTCCACCACCTCGTAAGGGGTGCCGCTTTTCTCCAAGCCGGGCAGAATATCCGCTATGATATCCGCCGGACGCTCCGTGCGGGGATTATCGGTGGTCACCACCACAAAGTCCGCAATCTCCGCCGCCACCCGGCCCATCTGGGGGCGCTTCGCCTTATCCCGGTCTCCGCCGCAGCCGAAGAGGGCTATGGTCCGGCCTTTGGCAAAGCCCTTCACGGTCTCCAGCACGTTTTTCAGGCTGTCGGGGCTGTGGGCGTAGTCAATCAGGACTGTATACTCTTTCCCCGGTGTAGGGACCACCTCCACCCGGCCCTTTACATGGGGCACCCGGGTCAGGACGGCGGCACTCTCCCGCAGGGGAATCCCCAGGGCCAAGGCCGCTCCCAGCACATCCAGAGCGTTGTCAACCATAAAGCGCCCGGGGATGTTCACCCGGACAGGAACCCGCTCCTCCCCGTGGACCGCCGTAAAGGCTACATGGTCTGCCGCCAGAATGATATCCTCCGCCCGGAGGTCCGCCGCTCCGGCACTGGAATACGTCAGCCGGGCGCAGTCCGCCTCTTGCAGCAGGCGGGAAGTCCAGGGGTCGGCGGCATTGACCACGCCGGTTCTGCAGGTTCGGAACAGCCGGGCTTTGGCGTCGCAATAGGCCTCCATGGTATGGTGAAAATCCAGGTGGTCCTGGGTCAGGTTTGTGAAGACGCCCACATCATACCGCACGCCGTAGACCCGGTCCAGGGCCAGGGCATGGGAGGAAACCTCCATTACCACATGGGTGCATCCGGCGTCCCGCATCTGAGCGAACAGCTTCTGGAGCTCGAAGGACTCCGGGGTGGTCCGCTCCGTGGGCAGAATCTCCTGTCCAATCATATTCTGGTTTGTACCAATTAAGCCCACTTTTTCACCCCGGGCCTCCAGAATGGCTTTCAGCAAATAGGTGGTGGTGGTTTTGCCATTGGTGCCGGTGACGCCAATCATGGTCATGCCCGCCGCCGGATGGCCGAAGAAGTTGCTTCCCACCACCGCCAGAGCCCGGCGGGAATCCCGCACCTGCACATAGGGGACCTCCCCTTCCGGCAGCGTCTGGCAAAGCACCGCCGGCGCCCCCGCCGCCAGGGCCTGGGGAATAAAGCGGTGTCCATCCACGGTAAAACCGGCCATGGCCACAAACAGTCCTCCCGGGCCCGCCTGCCGGGAATCATAGCTGACGCCGGCAATCTCCTGGTCCAGGTCCGCCGCAGCGGAGAGAATCTCCAGACCCTTCAGCAGTTCTTTGAGCTTCATGTGTAAAACCTCCATCCCGTCCGATACGTTCTGGATGATTATAAGCAAAATATAACCAGTTGTATACGGCATATCCTGCTGAAAAACAGGCAAAGCCTGCCTTGGAATGCGGCTATCCGCGTCAATCCCGCACCGAGCTGTCGCCGAAGCGGACGGTAATCACACTGCCCGGCGGCAGTTCGCTGCCTGCCTCTCGGTCCTGGGTGATGGCCCGGACATTGCCGGAACTGGTACTGGTAGTACCCGTGACACGCATAATCAGCCCCGCGTTGGTGAGGGCACGGTTGGCCTCTGCCGCCGTCATCCCCACCACATTGGGTACGGCGCTCTTCGTGTCGCCCTTCTCCGCTCCCAGGTACAAAACGATTGAGGCGTTGTTGGGCACGACCGCGCCTCCCGCCGGGGTCTGGTCGGTCACCGTCTCGCCGCTGCCTACCGTGCGGAAGGCAAAGCCCACATTCTCCAAACGGGCCTTGGCATCAGCGGCGGTGAGGCCCACCACGTTGGGCACGGCGGCGTCGGCTCCCGCCAGGTCCGCGGCGGAATAGTCCGGCTCCACGCCCAGAACGGGGAGAATCTCACTCATAATCTGGCTGGCCGTGGGGGCCACCATATTGCCGCCGGAGGGATAGGTTCCCGTAGTACGGCTGGGGGTGTCCATGGTGATGAGCATGATGTACTCCGGGTCGTTGGCCGGGGCAAAGCACATAAAGGACACCACAATGTCGCCCTTCGGGTTTGACGCCGTCCGGGTTCCCGTCTTATCGGCCGTGCCGGTCTTGCCGCCGACACGGTAGCCCGCCACCTGGCCGTTCCGCCCGGTACCGGAGGCCACCACGTATTCTAGGCACTCCCGGACCTTAGCGGATGTTTCCTCGCTGATGACCTGACGGATGCAGTTGGGCTCGTGCTGCTGGAGGATGTTGCCCTCCCCGTCCAGCACCTGCTCTACCATGTATGGCTCATAAAGATAGCCGCCGTTGACGCAGGCCGCCTGAGCCCGGATGAGCTCCAGCGGAGTAACGTTGAAGGTCTGGCCGAAGGAGTAGGAGGCCAGGGAAACGAGGTTCGAGTTGAAATCCTTCTCCTCTGCAAAGATGCCCCGAGCCTCACCGATCATGTCCACGCCGGTCTTCTCCATGAGACCGAAGGACTTGAGGTATTCGTAGAACTTGTTGGTACCCACGCTTTGACCGATTTTGATAAAGGCCGGGTTGCAGGAGTTGCCCACTGCCGTCTTCAGGTCCTGGTGCCCGTGGCCCGGGGCGGCCCTGGAGCAGTTGATGGGCTTATCCCAGCCCTTGACCATGACGGAACCGGAGCAGTCAAAGGAGGAATTCATGTTTATGACGCCCTCTTCCAGCGCCGCCGCCAACGTGATAGGCTTGAAGGTGGACCCGGGCTCGTAGGTGGAGTCAATGCACTTGTTCCGCCACTGGCTGTTGAGGATTTCATTCTCTTTGTCCTCAACGGCTTTTTTGTAGTCCTCTTCCGTCTCGTAACTGCTTCTTTTCTCCTCGATCTCCGTCAGCGCCTTTTCCAGCTTGCTCTTTAATTTCTCGTCATAAAGAACACCGGAGTGATTGGAATCGTAATTGGGATAGGAGGCCATACCCAGAATGGCGCCGGTGTTCACATTCATGACAATGCCGGTTCCTCCATTGGCGGCGTCAAACTTGCTGAGCATACTCTCCATGCCCTTCTCCAGGGCAATCTGCACATTGATGTCCAGGGTCAGCTGCAGGTCCCGGCCGTTTTCCGCGTCGAAATACTGCTCATAGCGAAACAACAGAGGCTGGTTGCGGTTGTTTTGGGCGGAAATCGTCATGCCGGAGGTGCCGGAGAGCTCGCTGTCGTATTTGGACTCCAGGCCCACGCTTCCCTGGTTTTCGGAGGTAACAAAGCCAATGACATTGGCCGCCAGCGCGTTGTAAGGGTAGTAGCGCTTCGAGTCCGGCTCCAGGAAAACGCCGGTGATGGCACGCTGCTGCTCCTCGGGAACCTCCCGTCCCTCCTCGTCGATCTCCCCGTTGATGAAGCGGCGGATTTCGTCCGCCAAATCCTTCTCCGCCTTCTTCCGGAGGACTTCATATTGGGAGTTGGTCTTCTCCATGATTTTCTCAATCCGCTCCTGGTCCATCTCCAGAATGCGGGCAAGCCCCTGGGCAATATAACTTTGGTCCAGCAGCTTCGGCGGCGTATAGGTCTTTCCCTTTTCCGCCGCTGCCGCCGCCTTTTCCTCGTTGGCGGTCTTCTGGCTGCTGACAAAACGCTCAATCCGCAAAGGGTCGATAAATACCGTCTCCGCCGTGGTAGAAATGGCCAGAACGTTGTGATTCTTGTCGTAAATCGTCCCCCGGGAGGCGGTCACCGGCGTTTCCCGGGTCTGCTGGTGAACGGCCCGGGCCTGAAGCTCCTGATAGCGGTTGATCTGCAGGTCATACAGCTTCCAGAACAGCAGCAGGAAGCTGACAATGCCCAGCAGGCACATCATCAGCAGCGTCCGCACACGGATGACCTGATTGGCCTGCCGGGCAGCTTCGCTTTTTCGATGGGTTTTTGCTTTTTGCATGGGGCGGATAGCCATGGATGCTCCTCCTCGATGGAATCAGAAATGCGCGGGCAGGTCCGCAACACAAAATGGTACGAAGAGGGAGTGAGAGGCCGGACCCCTCACTCCCCGCTGTCCCAAAGGGATCTGTGTAAACCGCAAAGACACTGTGCCGCAGGCGGCCTCTCCCTCTCAGGGTGAAACCGGACGCCTCCGTCAGCTCATTATAGTGCGGCGGTCAATCAAAATATTCCACCACCGCGTAAACGCCGCCGTGAAGGGAATTCAAAAGACGCCGGAAAAAGCCGGGGTTTTCCTCCTGATAGGAAACGGCGGAGTCCCCCTCAGACAGGTCCAGATGCGTGACCTGCGTGGCGCTGGGCTTGCCCATCCCGGCAGCCTCGGCAGCCTCCTTGACAGAGGCCATGTCAAACATCTGCTCATACTCGGCGGTCAGAATGGTGTGATCCGTTTCCAGCTCCGTCAGCTGCTCATGGAGCTTCACCGTTTCCGCCGAGAGCATGGTCAGCTGCACATAGCTGGCCAGCACCAAAAGCGCCAGAACAATCACACCCGTCACGCCGGTCACAGCCAGACGGGATACATACTGCCGCTCCCGTACCCGCACCGCTGGGGCGGCGTGGACCTTCGGCGGGGCCTTTACGGCCTTCCCAGCCTGCTCCAGCGCCTGTTGGCGGACTTCCCAGTCCAGGTCATAGGCCAGACTGCCATTCACTGGCCGCCTTCCCTGTTGGCGCGGGGTTCGGACCGCTGACGCCATAGAAACCGCCTCCTTTTCTTCCAATCATCCAAATCTGCCATCGTTTCGCAGTCTTAAGAAGGGCTTGTCCCTTCTCTTACAGATCAAAACCGTCCAGCTTTTCCGCCGCCCGCAGGCGGGCGCTTCTGGACCTGGGGTTCTCTTCCAATTCCTGCGGGCTGGGGGTCACGGGCTTGCACAGCCGCAGGGCCGGTTTCTTTCCACATACGCACACCGGAAACTCCGGCGGGCAGGTACAGCCCCGGGCCAGCTCCCGCAGCGTCCGCTTCACCAGGCGGTCCTCCAGAGAGTGGAAGGTAATCACCGCCAGCCGCCCGCCGGGGGCCAGCTTGTTCACCGCCGCCGCCAGCATGGGGGGCAGGGCCTCCAGCTCGCCGTTGACCGCTATGCGGATGGCCTGAAAGCTCCGCTTCGCGGGATGCTTGTCCCGCAGTGCTGCCGGAGGCATGGCGGACTTGATCACGCTCACCAGCTCCTGTGTACGCTCAATAGGCCGCTTCTCCCGGGCCCGGACAATTGCCCGGGCTATGGCGGGGGCATAGCGCTCCTCCCCGTACTCGTATAAAATACGCCGCAGTTCCTCTTGACTCCAGGCATTCACAACTTCCCGGGCCGTCAGGGGACTGGAGCGATCCATTCTCATATCCAGAGGAGCGTCCTTTTGGTAGGAAAATCCCCGGGCGGGGTCGTCCAGCTGAGGGGAGGACACCCCCAGGTCAAACAGCATTCCCTGGACGCCGGGTTCGTCCCGCAGGACCTCTTCTAGCGCCGCGAAGTTGCTGTGGACCAAGGTCACCCGGTCCCGCCAAGGGGCCAGATACGCCTCCGCCGCCTCTAGGGCAGCCTCGTCCCGGTCAAGGCAGATCAGCCGTCCGGTGGTCAGGCGCCTGGCAATTTCGCGGGAATGACCGGCACGGCCCAGGGTACCGTCTACATACACCCCGTCGGGACGGATGTGCAGCGTTTCGATGCACTCGTCCCGCAGGACAGACCTGTGCGTATATTCTTCCATAGGCATTATCCCCGGTTCCGGCGCGCCCGGGCCAGAGCATCCATGGCCGCAGCCATATCATCTTCCTCCAGCATCTTCCGCTCCCGCTCGGCCCAAGTCTCCTCGTCCCAGATTTCAGCAAAGGTGTTCAGTCCCACAATGGTAACGGTCTTCTTCAAATTCGCGTGCTTGCGCAGGGTGGCGGGGATCAGCACCCGGCCCTGGCCATCCGGCTCACACTGGACGGCGTTGGCATACAGCAGGGTCAGCGCCCGCATCTCGGAGTAGGAGAGTTCATCCACTTCGTCGGACATCTGCTCCCACTTGGCTTCGGGGTAAATGGTCAGGCAGTGCTGGGCTCCAATGGTAATGTAGAAGGTAGCGCCCAAAGCCTCCCGCATAGCGGAGGGAATTACCAGCCGGCCTTTGGCGTCCATATTGTTGTTTGACTTTCCCAAAAGCCGCGCCATACCCCGCCTCCTTTCCCCCTTTTCTGGGACAAGGTGGAGGTTTGCACCACTTATTTACCCTGTTCCCCCACTAATCCCCACCTTTTCTTTCTACTAGTATACGGGTAAACAGCTTGAAAAGCAAGGATTTTTTTTTGGCAGAAAGGAGGGTTATTTCGGGAATTCCGTCGTTTTTCTGCCTGAATGGGCAAATATAAAACATTCGTTTCAGGGCCTCTTCTTCCCTTTTTTACCTCCTTCTGCCCAAAGAAAAGTTCCTATCAACGTGATATCTCACGCTGATAGGAACACTTTGTGGAAGTTTTCCACCGAATTTTTATTTTTTCCCTTTTTATCCCAGATGCCTTTCGGCGTTTTAGACAAACTTTCCGCCTTATGTATCCCCGTCCTCCTTGGCCTTCTGCTGCTCCATTTTTCTCCTTTGTTCCTGAATCTTGTCACTGGAAGCCGCACGGAACCGGATGCGAGACTGTTTCACTTCATCCAGCGCGGCCTGGACCGCCTCCTCCGTTCGGGCTAAGGCATCTTCCGCATAGCTGTTGGCCACCTGATAGAGCTGGCGGGAGCGCTCTTCCGCCTTGGTCACAATTTTCCGGGCTCGTTCCCGGGCGGCATACATGACTTCGCTTTCGGATATCTTGGTCTTAGCCTCCAGTTCCGCCTGGCGAAGCATCCGGTCCGCCTCCCGCTTCGTCTCTTCCACAAACTTATCCCGGTTGTTCAGCAGTTCCTGGGCCCGCCGGATTTCCGCCGGAAGCTGGGCCCGCAGCTCATCCAGCAGGTCCAGAATCTCGTCCCGGTCCACAATGCTCATGCTGGGCTTCAGGGCCGGAGATTTTGCGTCCTCAATCCGCTGGTAGATTATGTCAATCAGATGATTGATGTCATTGTCCATGGCGGTGTCCTCCCTCTCTCTCTGCAATCTCCTCAACCAGAGGCACAATCGACCCCGGCAGATATTTTTCCAAGGGCTGGCGGTAGCGTATCATCTCCCGGGCCAGGGAAGAGCTGAAATGCTGATAGGCGCCGCTTGCCGGCAGCAGCATGGTTTCCAAGCCCGGGCAAAGGTCCCGGTTAATCAGAGCCATCTGGTATTCGATATCGAAGTCCGACAGGTTCCGCACCCCCCGGACAATGGCGCAGGCCTCGTGGGCGGCGGCAAAGTCCGCCAGCAGGCCGTGAAACAATTCCGCCTTCACATTGGGCAGGTCCGCTATAGCGGTTTGGACCAGGAGGAGCTTTTGCTCCGGCGTGAACATGGGACTGCGCTTCTCCGCGTTAGGGCTGACGCAGACCCAGATTTGGTCAAAACAAGCCGCGGCCCGCTGGATGATATCCAGATGGCCCAGCGTAATGGGGTCGAAGCTGCCGGAGCAGATAGCTGTTCTCATGGGATATTCCTCACCGGCCGGCCGGGGGCGGGACTTCGGCGGCCTCGTTGATTTCACCGCCATTCCGGCGGAAGAGGGTCACGGCGATTTTTCCGTAACGGTATGTCCGCTGGAGGCGGTAGGACGGCGGCAGCGCCGGCGGCGTCTGGTCTGCCGGATGCTCTGTTACGATTATACCATACGGATTTAAAATGTCAAATCCTGGCCGGGTCAGCCGTTCCAGGGCCAGCTCCCGCAGGCCGGAGGCGTAAGGCGGGTCCAGAAATACCAGGTCGAAGCCCTGTCCGGCCCGCTCCAGAAAGGCCAGGGCATCCCCCTGGACCACCTGACCCCGGTCCTGAAGACCCGTCCGGCGCAGATTTTCCCGGATGACAGCGGCGGCGTCCTTCCGCTGGTCTACAAAAACCGCCCCTGACGCTCCGCGGCTGAGACATTCAATTCCCAGCTGCCCCGTTCCGGCGAAAAGATCCAGCACCTGCCTGCCCTCTATGTCGAACTGCAGCGCGCTGAACAGACCCTCTTTCACCCGGCTGGTAGTGGGACGGGTCTCCAATCCCTCCAGCTCTTTCAGACTGCGGCCCCGGGCGGAACCGGTAATGACGCGCATAGCGGCCTCTCTTTCCCCGCCGGACGGCGGATGGTTCGTGGTTTATTTTACGGCAAACTTCCCGCCATTTCAATAGTTTTTCACAACAAATCGGGAAAATTCCCGGAGCCCCGCCTCTGGCAAAACCACCCAGAGTCCCCCAAAAAGCAAGGAAAACCGCCTGCCGCCAGCTCCGGCAAGCGGTCTCCTGCGTATTCAAGCGCCCAATTCCCGTTTGAGGAAAAAGAACCCATCTGCCCGCTGAACCAATTCCCAGCCCTCCCGGCCCAGGGCATTCAGGCGCTCCTCAAACTGCCCGGCTATTTCCTCATACTGTTTTGTCGTGAAGGTCATGGCCGTGGGAATGACCAAAACCTTGTACTCAAATTGTCTCATTTGCTCCTCCTTTCCAGGCGGAGTCCAGCCGCAGCACCGGCAGGTCCTCCAGCCCAGTCAAATCATGGGTCACCAGCAGGACCGGCTTCTTCTTCCCCGCCTCCCGAATTCGCTCCAGACACCGCGCCCGGCTCTCCGCATCCAAACCCGTGAAGGGCTCATCCAGCGCCAGCGCGTCTGACGGCGCCAGCAGCGCCCGCGCTAAAGCCAGACGGCGTCTCATCCCTCCGGACCAGGTTCGGACCGGCTGAGCATCCTCCGGCGGAAGACCCAGGCTCTCCAGCAAAGCGGCTGCCTCCGGCGGAACCGCCCCCAGGGCAAAGCGCAGATTGGCGGCGGCAGAGAGGTTCTCCAGCAGCCGGTCCTCCTGAAAGACAGCGGCCCAGCGGCAGTCCGCAGCCACGCATCCGCTGTCCGGGGCTTCCAGGCGCAGAAGAAGCCGGAGCAGCGTAGTTTTTCCCGTTCCCGAGGGAGCGGCAATACAGGTAATGCCAGGCGGGAACACGGCGCTGAACCCCGCCAGTACCGCCTTGCCGCCATAAGACTTCCGGAGATTTTCCGCGCGGATTTCCATCAGCCTCCCACCTTTCCCGCCAGGGCGTCCACCACCGCCAGAAAAACCTTCTCAAACAGCGCCGACAGCACCAGAATCACCACCGTCCAGGCGAAGAGGTCCGGCGTTTGCAGGTAGACCTTAGCGGTGTACAAGCGCTCACCTATGGTCCCGGCCGGGAGACCGATCACCTCTGCCGCCGCCCCCGCCTTCCAGCACAGGCCCAGCGCCAGAGACGCGGCCGACCGAACATACGGCAGCGCCTGGGGCAGGTAAATCCCCCAGAGCTGCCGCCGGAAGGGAATCCGATACACTCTGGCCAGCTCCAGCAGCTTGGGGTCTGTCCGGCGCAGGCCCTCCAGAAGATTCAGATACACCGGAGGAAACACCATCAGGGCGGAAATAAACAGGGACAAGCTTCCGGCATCCAGCCAAACCAGAGCCAAGATGATGAAGGACGCCACCGGCGCGGCCTTCACCACCGCCGCCAGCGGGGCCAGCAGTTCCCGAACCCAGCGGCTCCCCGCCGCCAGCGCCGCCAGAGGGATTGCCAGAACGCAGGAAAGCAGAAAGCCCCCGAAAATCCGCAGAGAGGAATTCCCCACTGCCTGCCAGAATGCCGCCGAAGGCAGCAGCTCCATCAGCCGCACCAGCACCCGCACCGGCGAGGCCAACAACAGTCCCCCGTGGGGATAGGCCGCTGCCAGAGCCATACTGGCCCCCTGCCAAACCAGGAGCCAGACGCCTACTGCCCAGAGCCTGGGCTTAGACGCCATAGTAGAAGTCAGCCCTGGGCAGCGCACCGCCTACGGACTCCGGCGCGGCGTCCGCCAGCACCTGGAGATAGCCGGAAAGCTTTTCGTACATCTCCCGGCCGGTGAGGCAGACAATGTTGCAGTACGGCAGCGCCTTTTCCGCCACGGCGGGGCTCTCTATAATTCCCTGCTCCGCAATCAAAGCCCCGGCTTCCGCCGGATTGGCGTTGACCCAGTCCACGGACGCAGCGTATTCTTCCAAGAAACGCTCCACCGTCTCAGGATTCTGCTCCACGAAGTCCCGCCGTGCCACGACTACACCGGTAATCATGGCAGACCCGTTGTCCAGGGCATCCCATTCCGCTGTCAGGTCCAAGGCTGTCCGGAGATTCTCCAGCTTCCCCTGGGCCACGGTGACAAAGGGCTGCGGCAGCAGGGCCAAATCCGCTGTTCCCGCCGCCAAAGCCGCCACGCATTCCGCGTGTTCGGATTTCCAGTCAACCGTCACGTCCTCGTCTGGATTCAGTCCATTTTGCTCCAGCAGATAGCGCAGGCCGTACTCCGGGGTCGACCCCTTACCAGCGGCCACCAGGGTCCGTCCCTTCAAATCCGCCAGGGACTGGACCGTCTCGCCGCCATTCTCCACGATATAGAGCACTCCCAGCGTATTCACCGCCAGGGTAACAATCTGCCCCTCCGTCTTGCCGTACAGCACTGCCGCCAAGTTGGCGGGGACGCAGGCGGCGTCCAGATCGCCTTTGATGAGTTTGGGCGTCAGCTCGCCGGCTGAGCCTGCCAGGGTATAGTGGTTCACTCCGCCGTCCGACAGCATACGAATCATCCCCATAGCCGTGGGACCCTTCAGTGCGCCTGCCCGCAGGGGAGTGTACTCCGCGTCAGCCGGGTTTTCCTCCGGGGCTGCCGGTTCTGACGGGACAGAATGTTCTTCCTGAACAGGGGCGTCCGCAGGGGCAGGCTCCGCGTTCTGTCCGCAGGCCGCAAGAGACAGCAGCAAGACCGGCAGCAGCAGCGCCGCCAGAAGCTTTCGAATGGATTTCATAGCAATAACCTCTCTTTTCATTCCAAATATTCCGGGTTCCAGGTTTTTTCCGCGTTCTAGGCCTTGTTTTCCGGCGCATAAACGGTCTTCGCCGTCACGCCCTCCAGCCGTCCAACTTTGCCGGAAAGGGCAGAGACGGCGTTGGCCGGAGCATCCAGGGCCACGCTGATGATCCGTACGCCCCGTTCCCGGCAGGGAATGCCCATCCGGCCCAGGATGCAGTCCTCGTACTCATGGAGCAGGGCGTTCAGCGCCGATACAGACCCTGTGTCCCGGACAATGATCGCCAATACGGCAATTCTGGTTTCCATGGTTCCCTCCTTTCTCTAAAAATAAGCACCCCTCCGCCATCCGGCAGAGGGGCGCGTTTACAGCATAGACAAGGGAGGAATGGCTCCGCCCTGTGCCGCACTCTCTCCTCTTACGGCTCGGAAGCTCCTTGCCGCCAGATTGACAGTCTGAACGAATGGGGTCCTCCGGTCAGAAACCCTTCCCGGGGACGCATTTGTCGGGGATATTTACCAGTATAGCACCATTCCGGCAGCCGGTCAAGCATTCAAATAGTCCAGCGTCTCTATAATCCTTCCGTTCCGCCGGTAAATCCGGGGCACCCGCCGGGCCACGGCGCAGAGGAGTTCGTAGGAGATGGTTCCCGCTTTCTCCGCCGCCTGGGCGAAGCTGTCCGCCGGAGTCCCTCCTCCCAACAGCACGGCCTCGTCTCCGGCCTCCACATCGGGAACCGCCGAGGCGTCTACCACAATCTGGTCCATGCTCACCCGGCCAATCACTGGTGCGGGGCAGCCTCGGATAGAGGCCGTACCCAGATTGGAGAGGGCCCGGGGATAGCCGTCGGCATAGCCGCAGCAGAGTGTCGCCGTCCGGATAGCGGAGCCTGCGGTATAGGTCCGTCCATAGCCCACACAGGACCCGGGAGCCAGCGTCTTTACCTGACTTACCACGGTCTTCAAGGCCATAACAGGCTGGAGACCGGGAAACGACACCTCCCCGCTGGGATCCTGACCATAGAGCAGAATACCCGCCCGGACCATGTCACAGGCCCACTCCGGATGTCCCGTCAAGCCCGCCGAGTTGCAGCAGTGAACGGTCTCCAGAGGGCCGTCAGCTTCCAGCTGTGCGAGTATCTGACAAAACCGGCCGTATTGCTCCTGCGTGTAACGGGCGTCGTCCTCCGACAGGGAGTCTGCCGCCGAAAAATGCTGGAACGCTCCGGTAATCCGGAGTCCCTTCCGGCGCCGGCAGGACCGCAGAGCCGCTATGCAGGCCTCCGGGGCCTCCACCGCGCCAAAGCCTATGCGCCCCATGCCGGTATCAATTTTCAGATGCCCCTCTACCGTCACGCCGGCACGCACCGCTTCCGCCGCCAAAGCCTCCGCGTATTCCGGGCTGTAAATGGCCTGGGTAATCTTCTCCTCCGCCAAAGCCGCCGCGCAGGCCGGCCGGGTCATGCCCAGAATCAGCACCGGCTGGGTAACGCCGCCCCGGCGCAGCTGCCGGGCCTCCGCAAGCGAGGAGACGGCAAACCAAGCCGCTCCGGCCTCCGCCAGCGTCCGAGCTACCACCCGGTCTCCGTGACCATAGGCATCCGCCTTGACCACGGCGCAGACGGCGGCGGCTCCCGACCATTCCCGCACGCGCTGAAAGTTCTGAAGCAGGGCATCCAGGTCAATTTCCGCCCAGCAGTGCGCATCAAAAGCAGTGTTCATGGAATTCCTCCCGGTTTGAAATGAATGGCTCTTCCGCCTATCATACGCCCCTTCCCCCGCCGGTGCAACGGCGTTTCCTGTCCTTTATCTGGCGTTTTGTGAACCTTTCTTCTCGCCCCGTCTCACTTTACCGCTATGCCCTTTTCCGCAAAGGCCTCCAGAAGGCGCTCCATATTGCCCGGAATGGTAATAGGATCTCCGCAGGCGGCTATGGCGTTGGCCACATCCTTTAGGCCGTTGCCGGTCACCACAGATACCACGGTATCTTCCCGGCCGATCACGCCGGCCTCACAGAGCTTCTTCACGCCGGCAGCGCCCGTGACGCCGGCAGGCTCACCGAAGACGCCGCAGGTCTTTCCCAGCAGCTTCTGCGCCGCCATGATCTCCTCGTCGGAGACGTTTACCGTCAGGCCCCTGGACTCCCGAATCGCATGCAGGGCCTTTTCCGCATTCCGGGGCACCCCCACGGCAATGGAGTCCGCCAGGGTGTTTTCCTCCATGGGATGCCAGGGCTTACCGGTCTCAATGGCCCGGTTCAGGGGGCAGCATCCTTCTGCCTGGGCGGAAATCAGCCGGGGCAGGCGGTCAATCAGGCCAATGGCATGGAGGTCCTTCAGGCCCTTCCAAAGTCCGGCAATGGTGCAGCCGTCGCCCACGGAAATGGCAATGTAGTCCGGAACTTCCCAGTTCAGCTGCTCCATAATCTCCAAGGCCACGGTTTTCTTGCCTTCGGAAAGATAGGGATTGATTGCGGCGTTGCGGTTATACCAGCCCCAGCGGTCAATGGCGGCCTTGCTCAGCTCAAAGGTATCTTCATAGCTGCCCTGAACGGAGATCACGGTAGCGCCGAAGGTCATCAGCTGCGCCACTTTCCCCTTGGGAGCCCGGGAGGGAACAAAGATATAGGTCTCCAGCCCGGCAGCGGCGGCGTTGCCTGCCAGAGAGCTGGCGGCGTTGCCGGTGGAGGAACAGGCAATGACCTTCGCCCCGGCTTCCCGGGCTTTGGCCACTGCCATAGCGCTGGCCCGGTCCTTCAGGGATGCGGTGGGATTCTGTCCGTCATCCTTCACCCAGAGGCGCTTCAGACCCAGCTGTTCCGCCAGACGGGGCTCTTCATAGAGGGGCGACCAGCCCACCCGAAGGGGCGGCAGTTCGGTACTCTCTTCCACAGGAAGCAGCTCCCGGTAGCGCCACATGGTCCGCTGGTCACGCTTTGCCAGGACCTCCTTGGTCAGGCGCGTCTTGATGTAATCGTAGTCATAGATGATGTCCAGGATGCCGCCGCATTCGCAGACAGTCAGGTCCGGCACAGCCTCATAGGTCTTCCCGCAGCGGATACATTTGCCGTATTTCACATTTTTCATGGTCCAGCTCCTTTTTCCATATTTATGCGAAACGGCATACGGAAACTCCGCTGCCGTCTCTGGGGATTCCCTCCCTGTGATACTGTAAAACCATGATAGCAAAAAGGCCGGCCTTTGTCAATCGGCCTTTGCGCCTCAGGTAAATTCCGCTCTTGCATTTTTCACCCTCAAAGACTATACTTTTCTCATAAACTTTCACGAAAAGGAGAACGCTTTATGTCCCGACAATCCAAACCCCTCTCAGAACTGCTTCTCACGATCTGTCCATTTTTTACCATTTTTCCGGCACTGCTGCTGGTTCTGGGGGGACGGGCCACTCTGGCAAAGTTTCTGGGAGACAGCGAGGAGTTAACCGTCATGCTGGCGGGCTGCCGGAACTGGTGCCTTCTTATGTTCGGCGCGGCAGCGGCAGGAATCCTCCTCACGCTGGCCGTTACCATTCTGGCGGGCAAGGCCCTGAAAAAACGCCGTGCCTCCGGGGTCTGGAAAGACCTGGTGAAAATGGCGCTGATTCCGCTGGCTGTGGAAATCGGACTCTGTGGTCTGATGCTGCGAAATGAAGTTTTACCTGCTTTTCAGGATATACAGGCAGATCTGCGGCAGATTCGGGAGGAGACAGCCGAAGCCCGGGTTGTATACTTTCAGCCTGGCAGTTATTCCACCCACCTGCCGGTTCCTTACACCAGCGGCCAGCCGGAACCCGTGGATTGCTTCCAGGTGATGGAGGAGAAAACGGGAGAGGTATATACCGTCTATCTGCCAAAGACTCTGGGATTTACGCCGGAGGGAACTTATCATATGTCACGATCCGCCAGCTGGAATGAAGAAAACATTCCCCGCTATGAAATAATCTGCACAGACCACCTTCATCTTGTGCTGTCCGTTCAGTCTGTTGATGCAGCAGGTTGATGGAGGACGGGCATGAAAAAACGCGGACTGCTTGGAATTGCCTATCTGCTGCTCTTTTCCGTTCTGCTCAGTCTGTGCGTCAGCGGGATTTCTGGACGACAGTTTTTACAGGGTATTTCATTGCCGCAGACGATTTTCCAAGGACTATACATCTTAGGGATTATCCTAACGGTTCTTGTCTTGGTGTTCCAAAAAGAAAAACGTATTCGAACCTTACGGTTCTTGTTAGCCGGGGTCATCACTGCAAGTTTATGGCACTATTTTGATGTTCCTGGCGGCATGGCAACAGCGTTTTTAGTACTTTTGGCAATCTTTCTAATTCGCTCACCCCGAACCGCCCTACGGGACTACCGCCTTATGAGACGCGTTGTACGGCGCTTCAACCAAGCAACGGAGGCCCATCAGCGCAATTCAGACGCCCAAGCCTATCTTGCGAATTTAGACCAATGTATTCAAGAAATCGGAAATTGTATGCTTTACACCCGTTCTGAAAATGGGACCTTTCTTTTCCGAGAATATTTAGAAGTAACAAAAGCCCACATTCTAGGGAATTTAGGACGCTTTGAAGAACGTCAAATGCTGCTTGCCAAACTGCGTCAAGAAGCTTCCGGACCGGATTTATTGGCAACGCTGGACGCTGAAGAAACGGCAGGCAACACGGAATTGAAAACCCCCGATTCAGAATCAGTCTGAATCGGGGGCTGCAATTATAAAAACAAAACAGGCTGCCGAAGCAACCTGTCTTGTGTTGGCGCCACCTATCTTCCCGGGCCGTCGCCAGCCAAGTATTGTGGGCAGAAACGAGCTTAACTACCGTGTTCGGAATGGGAACG
>JAAWLO010000152.1 GCA_022797935.1 Oscillibacter sp.
TGGACAGCTGCCGGCCGCTCATGCCCACAGACTGGAACACGCCGAACTCCTGCTGGCGGGTGAGCAGATTGGTAATCAGCGTATTGGCCAGGTTAATCAGGGAAAACACAAAGACGAAAACCAGAATGCCGTAGTCCCGGGCCAGCTCTTCCTGCAGTCCACGCTCCAGCCCGGCGGACAGGTCATCCAGGCCGGAGACCGCCACCCGCTGGTCGGACACGGTGCGGAACACCGCCCGCCGCAGCTGATCGCTGTCCTGTTCTGTGTGGAGATTTACATAGCCGGTAAAGTCCGAAATTTCCGGATAGAGGACCGATAGTTCTTCTTCGGGCAGAATGAAGAAATGAGTCGAGCTGCCGATTGGAACATCCTGCACAATGCCCATCACCGTATAGGTTTTTTCCTGCCCGTTGTAGCAGGAGACGGTGACGGTATCTCCAATCTGATAACTGGTTCGGTAGATTTCCTTCAGCGCATTGCCTGCCGGGCAGACCAGAATGCCGTCCCCGTCCAACAGCTGCCGGCAGTCCGCCGTTCCATCCAGAACCGCGCCGCCTGTGTACATCTCCGCCATATTCTCCTGGGAAATGCCCCTGACAACAAACGGCTCATGCTTCCGGTTGCCCGGAATGGCGCTGATGGCGGGGATCTCCACACAGGTCAAACTGTAGGCCGTGACATAATCCACACCGGGAAGGGCGGCCAGTTCAGCCCGCAGAGTTTGCCCCAAGGGGTTCTCCCTCTGCATCTCCACAAATTCCCGGCCCGCAAAGTCCTCGTATTGCAGCAGATACTGGCTCCGGTCCCCAAACTGGGACTGGGCCATTTCCTTGACATCCACTGAGCTCGCGTAGGCGGAAACGCAGAGAAGAAGGATACCGGTGAGGCTCAGGGAAAGAGCGGTAACAAATGCCTTTTTCCGGTTCCGGGAGAAGTTCATCAGGGCCAGCCGGGGCATGGTCAGGCGGCGGTGGAGCTGTCTGGAGACGCCCCGGCCCTGCTGCTGGGAATAGGCGGTGGTACGAATCGCCTCAATGGCGGAGACCTTCCCCGCCATTGTCATGGGTTTTCCGGTGGCGATCAGGACGGTCCCATAAGTCAGGAGGGAAACAATCACCGCAGACCGGATATTGTCACCCCAGGACCAGTAGCCGGGCACGGCAATCCGCGCAATCCCTGCGGCGCAGAGCAGCCCAAGTGGGATAGCGATAGCGGTCAGGAAACGCCGCTCCCGTTTCACCACCCGCTTGAGCTGCCTGGGCGTGGTCCCCAGCACCTTCAGGCGGCCGTATTCCCGCAGCTTGCCCATGACAGAGATGTAGAAGATGTTGTAGATCACAATGGCGCAGACGGTGGCAATCAGGGCCGCCGCAGCGTAGACCTCCATTCCGTTCCCCAGGTAGAGATCCACCATGTCAAAGTAGTTGGAACTGTAAAAAGTCCGGTCCTCCGGAATACCCATTTCCATGAAGAACCGTTCAATGTCCGCCCGGAGCTGGGCCGGTTCCATCCCTTGGCTGCCGGAAAAGCGGAAACGGAGTTCATAGGGACTCTCCGGTTCCACCGCGGACTCCGGAATCCAAACGGTGAAGATACGGCTGATGTTCTCTGTTTCCAGAATGCCTGTGACGGTATAGGACGTTTCACCGTTGCCCAAGTCCAGGACGGCGGTCTGCCCGATCTCCTCCGGCAGGCCAAAGCAGCGGAAAAAGGCACGTTCCACACACAGTTCGTTTGCCGCCTGGGGATATGTCCCGGTAATCTTGCCGTAACCCATCAGGTCGATCATCTCCGGGCTGACAAAGCTGATCCGCAAAACGCTGTCCTCATGGCGGGCGGTTCCCACCTCGATGGTACAGCCCCATTTTTCGAATTTTCCGGTATCCGCCAGCCGGGCAACCTCTTCCCGGGTCAGCCCGCCGCACCCGGCCTGATACTGCCCCAGGATACCGTCCAAAGTCTTCAGCTGCTGGGCGGAATAGAGAAAGCAGAGGGTCCCCATGAGACAGACGGCCAGGGCGATGGTCAGGATGACAAACACGCTCCGGCGTTTGTCAGCTTTGATGCTGCGGGCCGCCAATTTCTTTTCCACCGCGCTGGTGTCATTTTCAAAAGGCCAAGTCATATCCGCCACCTCCTCAGCCTACGATTCGGCCGTCCTCAATCCGCACAATGCGGCCGGCCAGCTGGGCAATCTCGTTGTTGTGGGTAATCATCACAATGGTCTGGTTGAACTGCGTGCTGGTGCGCTTCAGCAGGCCCAGCACATCGGCGCTGGTCTTGCTGTCCAGGTTGCCGGTGGGCTCGTCGGCCAGGATAATCGCCGGTTTGGTAATCAGGGCCCGGGCAATCGCCACACGCTGCTGCTGGCCGCCGGAGAGGTTGTTTGGCATGTTTTGCAGCTTATCCTTCAGGGCCAGCATCCTCACGATCTCATCCAGAAATTTCTGGTCCGCTGTGCCGCCGTCCAGCTCTACGGGCAGAACAATGTTCTCATAGACATTCAGAATGGGAACCAGATTGTAGTTCTGGAAAACGAAGCCAATGCTGCGGCGGCGGAAGATGGTCAGCTCCTCGTCGTTTTTCTTCGCCAGCTCGTCCCCCCGGACGATGACGCTGCCGGAGGTAGGGGTATCCAGTCCGCCCATCATATTGAGCAGGGTGGACTTGCCGCTGCCGGAGGTTCCCACCACCGCCACAAACTCCCCCTGCTCCACCGAGAGGCTGACGCCGTCCAGGGCGCGGGTGATGTTCGGCTCACTGCCATACTGCTTTTTCAGGTCAATGGTCTGCAATACGTTCATCTTCAAACTGCTCCTTTCAAGGCTGTTTGCCTGCTGCAGAGCTATGGTATAGTCAACGCAGTTGAAAAGGAGTACCCACTCCTTTTCAACCGGCGGACCAGGGGTCCGCTGCTGCGCGGAGCGCAGCTGCGTTTCCTAGGAAGCCATGCGCCGGCCGCCGCTTTGCGGCTCGAACCGCCGCCTGAGCGGCGGTTCGTTGAAAAGAATCCCACGGGATTCTTTTCAACTGCACTGACTATAAAATCCAAATGTCTCAGAAATGTCCGAATCCGAGGTTTATTTGTGAATTTTTTATGAACCGTTTATCTCCGGGACAGGAATACCGAAAAGACAGAGCCCTTTCCAGGTTCCGAAGTCACCTTGATATAGCCGCCCTGCCGGGTAATGATCTCCCGGGCCAGATACAGGCCAATGCCCACCCCCGGCTGGTCGTGGACCTCCTCCTCCCGGTAAAAGCGCCGGAAGATGGCGGCCTGACGGCTCTCCGGGATGCCCTTGCCGGTGTCGGTCACA
>JAAWLO010000024.1 GCA_022797935.1 Oscillibacter sp.
GTTGGAACGCCGGTGAGAGTGAGAGACCTGAATACCAAAGGTCACGCCTTTGCCGCAATACTCGCACTTAGCCATCCATTGCACCTCCCTGCTGTCACAGAATACGCGCGTATTTTCATAAGCACGAATGTTATAATAGCAGAACTGCTCGGAAAATGCAAGAAGAATTTTCAAAAAAACTGAAGTTTTTTCGTCAGCCGCTTTTGCGGGGAAGGTGTTGCGGAATCGTTCAACTTCATATATAATGAAAACCAACCCGCGAAAACCCGCGGAACGCCGGACAGGCGGGAACGGTTCCCGCTGGAAAGAAGGAGAGAACGCCATGCGCGAAAATGGTTTAAAGGTTTCCGAGTTTGTCAGTCTATTTCATCTGGAGGTGCTGAACCAGGGCAGCGACTTCGACAGCGCTCTGCTGACGGTGCCGGATTTGAACCGGCCCGGCCTCCAGTTCCACAGCTTCTATGATTATTTTGACCCCTGCCGCCTCCAGGTCATTGGCAAGGCGGAGGTGACCTATTTGAAGAGCCTCACCGAGGTCCAGCGCCGCAAGTGCTTTGACGACCTGTTTCTCTACGACATCCCCGCGCTGGTCATTGCCCGGAGTCTGGACTGTTTTCCGGAGTGCCTGGAGAGCGCCCGGGAGCACGAAAAAACCCTGCTGCGCACAGAGGAAGTCACCGTCACCTTTACCAGCCGGACGGTGGAATACCTGAATAAGGTGCTGGCGCCCTGCGTCACCCGTCACGGGGTCCTGCTGGACATTTACGGCGAAGGCGTGATGATTACCGGTGATTCCGGCGTGGGCAAGAGCGAGGCGGCCATTGAATTGATTATGCGGGGACACCGGCTGGTGGCGGACGACGCCGTGGAGCTGCGCCGCATTTCCGGCCAGCTGACCGGTTCCGCCCCGGAGGTCATCCAGAATTATATTGAACTGCGGGGAATCGGCGTCATTGACGTGCGGCAGCTCTTCGGCGTGCGGGCGATCAAGAATGAGGCTCAGCTGGACCTGGTGGTCCACTTCGAGCCCTGGGACAGCACGAAATTCTATGACCGCCTGGGGATTGAGGACCATTTTATAGATATTCTGGATATCCAGGTGCCCATCGTCACCATCCCGGTCCGGCCTGGCCGGAATCTGGCCAGCATTGTGGAGGTGGCAGCCATGAACAACCGCCATCGGAAGTTTGGTTACAACGCCGCCCAGGAGCTGGCTATGCGGGTGGACATGCGGGCAGATGGAAAAATCAAATAAGGGAGAGGGAACCATGTATATCGGTATTGACGTAGGCGGCACGAATTTGAAGGCCGGTCTGGTGGATGAGGCAGGAACGATTCTGGCGACGGAACGGGTTCCCCTGGACTTTCAGGGACCGGAGGCCTTCGCCAAAACCCTGGCGGAGCTGGCCGGGAAGCTGCTGCGGGACGGCGTGAAATGGGTGGGCATGGGTCTGCCTGGGGCGGTGAACGGCGGTGATGTGCTCTTCACGACCAACATTCCCATGGAGAATGTGCCCCTTGGGAAGCTGTTCCGGCAGCATCTTGACCTGCCGCTGCTGCTGGGCAACGACGCGGACTGTGCCGCCGCAGGCGAGTTTTTTGGCGGCGCGGGAAAGGGGAGCCAGGACTTCGCCATTGTGACCCTGGGTACCGGCGTTGGTGTGGGGCTGATTCTGAATGGCAGACTTCGGGGCGGTATGACGTCCAGCGAGGCGGGACACATGGTCATTTCCCAGGACGGGGAACGCTGCAACTGCGGCCGCCGGGGCTGCTGGGAGCGCTACGCCTCCGCCACCGGCCTGATTCAGCAGACGAAGCGGGCCATGGAGGCCCATCCGGAGAGCGCCCTGCACCGCTTTTCCGCCAGGGGCGGCGTAGAGGGCCGGACGGCCTTCCAGGCGGCGGAGGCCGGAGATGAAACGGCCCTGGCAGTCTGCCGGCAGTATGTGGACTATCTGGCCAGCGGTCTGGCGAATCTCGTCAACGCCCTGCGGCCGGAGGTGGTGGCCATTGGCGGCGGCGTGTCGGCGGCGCCGGAGCGTTTGCTGCTGGAGCCTCTGCGGGAGGCGGTGGAACGGGAGAGCTTCTCCCGCCACGGAGGCCGGAACACGAAAATTCTTCCGGCGGAGCTGGGCAACGACGCGGGCATTATCGGCGCGGCAATGCTGGGGCGTGTGCTTTGACGCAGACAAAGAGGAGGAGGCCTGAGGATGGATTGGACAGCGGGGTTTGACAAACAGGCGGCGGATTACCTGCCGGATGTTCGGGTGGCAAAGGAGGAGCCCATGGCGCGGCATACCTCCTTCCGGGTGGGCGGTCCGGCGAGGCGGATGGCCTTCCCGGAGCGGGGAGAGCAGCTGGTATTGCTGCTGTCCATGGCCCGGGAATGCGGGGCCCGGCCCCTGGTGATGGGCAACGGCACAAACCTGCTGGCCCCCGACGAAGGGTTAGACCGCCTGGTGATTGAGACTTCCGGTCTGAACGGCCTGGAGGCCGGACCGGAGCCCTGCACCCTCCGGGCAGAGGCCGGGGTACCGCTGTCCCGTCTGGCGGACTTTGCCTGCCGGGAGGGCCTGACGGGCCTGGAATTTGCCCACGGTATTCCCGGCACGGTGGGCGGCGGCGTGTGCATGAACGCCGGGGCTTACGGCGGGGAGCTGAAACAGGTGGTTACCCGTGTATCGGTACTGTTCCCGGAAGCGGGCATGAAAGTTCTCTCCGGGGAAGAGCTGGCCTTTGGGTACCGCCGGAGCTTTCTCACGGAAAACCCGGAAGCGGTGGTGCTGCGGGCGGAGCTCTGTCTTGCCCCGGGGAATCCGGAGACCATCCGGGAGACCATGCGGGACCTGATGCGCCGCCGGAGAGACAGCCAGCCTCTGGATCTGCCCAGCGCGGGCAGCACCTTCAAGCGCCCGGAGGGCTATTTTGCCGGGACCCTCATTGACCAGTGCGGCCTGAAGGGGCTGACGGCAGGCGGCGCCCAGGTGTCGGAAAAGCACGCGGGCTTCCTTGTCAACCGGGGCGGGGCCACCTGCGCCGATATCAAGGAGCTGATCCGGCAGGTGCAGGAGACCGTCTTCAGGAAGACCGGTGTCCGGCTGGAGCCAGAGGTCAAATTTGTGGATTAGGGGAGACTTCCCATGGAAATTCTGATTATTTCCGGCCTGTCCGGGGGAGGGAAGAGCAAAGCGGCCTCCTTCCTGGAAGACAGCGGTTTTTATATTGTGGACAATATGCCTGCCGCCATGATTCTGAAATTCGCGGAATTCTGCGCGGCGGGCGGCGGGCGCTATGCCCGGGTAGCCCTGGTGTACGACGTGCGGACGGCGGAGTCCTTTTCGGAGCTGTTCGACGTGCTGGACAAACTGAAGGGCATGGAGAGTGTGTGCCGGATGCTGTTTCTGGAGGCCTCTCCGGAGACGATCATCAAGCGCTACAAGGAGACCCGCCGCCGCCATCCGCTCCAGAAGGAGACGGACTCCCTGGAGGAGGCGGTAAAAAAGGAACGGGTGCTGCTGGAGCCGGTGAAGGAGCGGGCGGATTTTGTCATAGATACCACAGGCCTGCCCACGGGACGGCTGCGGACGGAGCTTCTGCGCCTGTTCGGCGGGGCCGGGGAAAAGGAGTCCATGACGGTGAGCGTCACCTCCTTCGGCTTCAAATACGGCCTGCCCCTCGAAGCTGATTTGGTACTGGATGTGCGGTTCATGCCCAATCCCTTTTACATTCAGGAGCTGCGCCAGCAGACCGGCCTGGACAAGCCGGTAGCGGACTATGTGTTCAGCTTCCGGCAGACCCAGGAGTTTCTGGAGCGGGTCGAGAGCCTGCTGGCCTTCACGCTGCCGCTGTACGCGGAGGAGGGGAAGACGGAATTGGTGATTGCCGTGGGCTGCACCGGCGGGCATCACCGTTCCGTGGCCATTGCTCACGCTTTGGCGGGATTTGTCAGAGAGCAGGGTTATCAGACAGCGGAGCACCATCGGGACATGAGCCGGGCGGTCTGACCCGGACAGAAAGGAAGGCTATGGAACAGCAACCCTATCGGGCGCCTCGGAAAAGCGGGCCGCGCATTGCCGTGATCGGCGGCGGGCACGGCCTGTCCAACATGCTGCGGGGCTTGAAGGAATATACGGAAAATCTCTCCGCCATTGTCACCGTAGCGGATGACGGCGGCGGCTCCGGGATGCTGCGGCAGGACCTGGGAATGCCGCCGCCCGGCGACATCCGCAACTGCCTGGCGGCTTTGGCCAATACGGAACCGCTGATGAATCAGCTGATGGACTACCGGTTTCAGGAGGGCAGCTTAGCGGGGCAGAGCTTTGGAAACCTCTTTCTGGCGGCGCTGAACGGCATATCGCCCAGCTTTGACTCAGCGGTGCGCCGCATGAGCGAGGTTTTGGCCATTACGGGCCGGGTATTGCCGGTGACCACGGCGGATGTACAGCTGGAGGCGGAGTTTGAAAACGGGGCTTCCGTCGTCGGCGAGTCTAAGATTTTCTACTGCAAGAAAAAAGAGGACTGCCGCATCACCAAGGTGCGCCTCCTGCCGGAGCGGCCCAAGGCGCTGCCGGAGGCCCTGGCGGCGCTGGAGGAAGCGGACATGATTGTCCTGGGTCCTGGCAGTCTGTACACCAGCATCATTCCTAATCTGCTGGTGGAGGGCATTGTGGAGGCGATTCAGCGTTCACCCGCTTTGAAGATTTACGTCTGCAACGTGATGACCCAGGAGGGGGAGACGGAGGGCTACACCGCCTCGGATCACATTTCCGCGATTTTCCAGCACTCTGCCGGACATCTCTTCCGTCTCTGCCTGGTGAATTCCTCTCCCATCCCGAAGTCCGTGGCGGCGCGGTACGCCCAGGAGGGCGCGGAGATGCTGAAATACGACACAGACCGCTGCGCCGCTTTGGGGGTGGAGCTGGTCAGCCGCCCCATTGCCATGGTGCAGGAAGGGTTTGTCCGCCATCAGCCGGACCATTTGGCCCAGGAGCTGATTTTGCTCCACGCGGAGCGAAGCGTCCGCATTGCGGGCGGGCGCTACCGGATGGAGGGCAGGTCCTGATGTCCTTTTCCTTTGACACGAAGAACGAATTGTGCCGTCTTCCCGTGCAGAAGCGCTGCTGCGCCCAGGCGGAGGCCTATGGCATTCTGCTCTACTGCCACACCTTCAATGCCTCCGAGGTGCGGATTATCACAGAGAACCGCAGCTTTGCCGCCCGGCTTCCCCAGGTGTTCCAGCGGGCCTTCGATCTTCGGTTCGACCGTCAGCCAGACCGGGACCCCGGGGAGGGAAAGCTGGTGTTTCAGCTGACGGAGCAGGAGAAGATGGACCGCATCATCAATCTCCTGGGCTACGAGCCCCGGCAGCATCTGGTGCCTCACATCAATTTTGCCATGGTAGAGGAGGATTGCTGCCGGGCGTCCTTTCTGCGGGGCTGCTTTTTCGCCGGGGGCAGTGTGACGGACCCGGCCAAGCACTACCATCTGGAGCTGACCAGTTCCCATTTGCAGGCCAGCCGGGAATTGGAGGTGCTGCTGCGGGAGAGCGGCTATCCGCCGAAATGCGTGGCCCGGAACAGCAGCTATGTGACCTATTTCAAGCAGAGCGACCAGATTGAGGACTTTTTGACGCTGATAGGCGCGCCGGTGGCGGCCATGCGCATCATGTCTGCGAAACTGGAAAAAGAGCTGCGCAACAGCGTCAACCGCCGCCTGAACTGCGACAGCGCCAACCTGGACAAGGCGGTGGAGGCCGCCCAGAGTCAGGCGGAGGCCATCCGGCGGCTGGAGGCCTTGGGTCAGCTGGAGGGGCTTCCGAAGAAGCTGCGGGAGACGGCGGCGCTGCGTCTGGAGTACCCGGAGCTGAGTCTGTCGGAGCTGGCAGAGGAATTCGACCCGCCGGTGACCAAATCCTGTCTGAACCACCGCCTGCGGAAGCTGGTAGAATTAGCGGAAAGATCGACAAAAGAAGGAGAAACACATGTCTGAAGTGATGAAATGGTCCCAGCAATTCCCCATGAACCGGCAGCCAACGGCCGAAGAGATCGACCGCTTTGCGGACAACCCCCTCTGGCCGGAATTCCGGCAGTACCTGAAAGACGCCTACGGGGCGGAGCCTCAGCCGGTCTACAGCCGCTGCGGCCTGGAACCGGGCTGGAATCTGAAGTTCAAAAAGGGCAGCAAGGCTTTGGCGACCGTTTACTTCCGCCCGGGCTACGTAACAGCCATGGTTTCCGTCAGTCCCAAGGATGAGGCGGCGGCAGAGGCGGCGCTCCTGACCTGCACGGACGCCACCCGCACGCTGTATCAAAACACGGCCTCCTCAAAAATGGGGCGCTGGCTGATGCTGGATTTGACTTCCCCGGAAATTCTGGAAGATATCAAAGCCCTGCTGTCTGTCCGGGTGAAACCGGCTGCGCCAAACAAGAACCCATAAGAGAGAAAGGGGAGAATCATGTCGTTTGTTCACCTGCATGTCCACACGGAGTTTAGCCTTTTGGACGGCGCCTGCCGGATTCGGGACCTTCCAAAAACCGTCAAAGAGTTGGGGCAGACGGCCTGTGCCATTACGGACCATGGCGTCATGTATGGTGCCGTGGACTTCTACCGCGCCTGCAAAGACGAGGGAATCAAGCCCATCATTGGCTGTGAAGTTTATGTAACACCCCAGGACCGTTCCCATGTTGACAAGGTCCATGAGTTTGATGCCGAGAGCCGCCATTTGGTGCTGCTTTGCGAAAACGAAGAGGGTTACCGGAATCTCTCCTATCTGGTTTCCAAGGGCTGGACGGAGGGGTTTTATATTCGTCCGCGGGTGGACCTGGCGCTTCTGCGGGAGCACAGCCGGGGACTTATTGCGCTCTCTGCCTGTCTGGCGGGTGAAATTCCGCGCCGTCTCCGGAATGGGGAGTACGAAAATGCCAAGCGCTATGCCCTGGAGCTGTCGGAGCTGTTTGGCCCGGAGCATTTTTATCTGGAGCTCCAGGACCACGGCATTCGGGACCAGGCGCTGGTCAACCAGGGTATCCTCCGCCTGCATCAGGAGACTGGCCTTCCCATGGTGTGTACCAATGACGCACACTATCTCCGGAAAGAGGACGCGGATGCCCATGATGTGCTCCTGTGCATTCAGACCGGCAAGTCTTTGGACGACGAAAACCGGATGCGCTATGAGCCCCAGAACTTCTATCTGCGGAGCGAGGCGGAAATGGCGGCGTTGTTCCAGGGATACGAGGATGCGCTGGAGAATACCGTGCGCATTGCGGAACGGTGCTCCCTGGAATTCACCTTCGGCAAGTACCATTTGCCGGAATTCCCTCTGCCGCCTGGATTTGACAGTTTTACGTATCTGAAGAAGCTCTGTGCCGAGGGCTATCGCCAGCGCTATGGCAAGGACGATACACATCTGCCGCAGCTGGAGTACGAGCAGAACATGATTGAGAAAATGGGCTTCACGGACTATTTTCTCATCGTTTCGGATTTCGTTAATTACGCCAGAGAGCGGGGTATACCCGTAGGGCCGGGCCGCGGCAGCGCCGCTGGTTCCATGGTCAGCTACTGTCTTCGCATTACGGACATTGATCCGGTGAAATATGGCCTGTTCTTTGAGCGCTTCCTGAACCCGGAGCGGGTGAGCATGCCGGATATTGATATGGACTTCGGGGATACCCGCCGGGGCGAGGTCATTGAATACGTCCGTCAGAAGTACGGAAGCGACCACGTGGCCCAGATTATCACCTTTGGCACCATGGCCGCCCGGGCGGCGATTCGGGATGTGGGCCGGGTCATGGGCCTGTCCTACGCCGAGGTGGACCAGATTGCCAAACAGGTGCCCAACGCACCGGGCCAGCACATCACGCTGGCGGACGCCCTGCGGCTCTCCAAGCCCCTCAGCGACCGTTACAACAGCGACGAAACAGTCCGGCGGCTTATGGACACGGCCCAGAAGCTGGAGGGGATGCCCCGAAACGCCTCCACCCACGCCGCCGGAGTGGTAATCACCAAACGGCCTGTCTATGAGTACGTTCCCCTGGGGAAGAACGACGACATTGTGGTCTGTCAATATGATATGACTACCTTGGAGATGCTGGGGCTTCTGAAAATGGACTTCCTGGCCCTGCGGAACCTGACAGTGCTGGAGGACGCGGTGGAGCTGCTCCGGGAACGCCAGCCGGATTTCCGATTGGAGGACATCCCCGAGGGGGACCCGAAGACTTACGGAATGCTGTCCGCCGGAAGAACGTCCGGTGTATTTCAGATGGAGTCCACCGGCATGACAGGTGTTTGCGTGGGGCTGAAGCCGCACAATATTGAGGACATTACCGCTATTATTGCCCTCTACCGTCCGGGCCCCATGGATTCTATTTCCCGTTTTATCGCCTGCAAGCAGGACCCCAAACTCATTCGTTACCGCCATCCCTCTCTGGAGCCAATTCTGTCCATCACCTATGGCTGCATTGTCTATCAGGAACAGGTTATTCAGATTTTCCAGCAGCTGGGCGGCTATTCCCTGGGTCAGGCAGACATGGTGCGCCGGGCCATGAGCAAGAAGAAGGCCAAGGACATTGAGAAGGAGCAGGAGGCCTTTCTCCATGGCGACCCGGCCCGGAACATTGCCGGCTGTGTGGCCAATGGCATCCCGGAGGAGACGGCGGAGGCCATCTACCAGGAAATCTATGACTTTGCCAACTACGCCTTCAACAAGGCGCATGCCGCCGCTTATGCCGTAGTGGCGTATCAGACGGCCTATTTCAAGTGCCATTATACCCGGGAGTATATGACAGCGCTACTGACCTTCACCCCGGAAAAGGTGCCGGTGTATATCAACGAATGCAAGGACTGCGGCATTGCCCTGCTGCCGCCGGACGTCAACTGCTCCATGGACCGGTTCACGCTTGAGGAGAAGGGAATTCGCTTTGGGTTGGTGGCCATCAAGAGCATTGGCCGTGGGTTTGTCCAGGCCATCATGCGGGAGCGGAAAGAAAACGGTCCCTTCCTCTCGCTTCAGGACTTCTGCCGCCGGATGACGGGAAGCGAGATCAACAAACGGGCGGTGGAGAACCTTATCTGTTGCGGCGCGTTCGATTTCACAGGGGCAAAGCGCTCACAGCTGGTTCAGATCTATGAACGGATTCTGGATGCGGCGGCGGCACAACAGAGGAAAAATTTGGAAGGACAGATGGATTTTTTCAATCTGTCCAGCTCCAGGCCGTCGGAGGATTTTGTGCTGCCGGATATTCCCGAGTATTCCGCCCAGGAGCGGATGAACATGGAGAAAGAGACAATGGGCCTGTATCTCTCCGGTCATCCGATAGACGCCTATCAGGAACGGATCCGCAGCCTGCGGATACCGCAGATCGGCGCGATTCTGGAGGACTTTGCTCAGGAGAGCGGACCGTCTTATTTTTCGGATGGGCAGTATGTGTCCCTGGCCGGCGTGGTCGTTTCCAGTAAGGTAAAACCCACGAAGAACAACAGTTTGATGGCTTACGTGACGCTGGAGGACAAGACCGCCTCCATAGAACTGCTGTGCTTCAACCGGCTACTGGAGCAGTGCGGCTCATATCTTCAGGAAAATTCGGTGATTATGGCAAAAGGAAAGCTGTCTGTCCGGGAGGAAAAAGCGCCCCAGCTGCTGTGTGACTTTGCCTATCCCCTGGAGAGTGTGCTGGAGAGTGCGCCGCCCCCTGCGGCAAGAGGGAACCGGCTGGTACAGGGAAAAAAGCTCTATTTGAAGTTCCCCAACATCGAGCATCCCTCCCTGCGCCACATGCGGCTGGTATTCACCATGTTTCCCGGCGAGACGCCGGTCTGTATGCTGATGGCGGATACACGGAAGCTGTATGGCAGCCATATCCTGCTTCACGAGGCGCTTCTGGAGGAGGCTCGCGAGACGCTTGGAGAGGAAAATGTGGTGGTGAAATAGGCTGAAAACCTTCAGATTCCGGAAACCCGCCTAGTGACAAAAACAGAGAGCCTGCCGTTTGGACGGCAGGCTCTAGTTATTTTCATTCGGTTCCAGCAGGGAGACGCCGTCCGGCAGGGTAAACAGTGACGCGTCATATTCTGCTTCCTCTGCGGAAAGGGCGGACATCCGGTAGACGATATTTTCACCCAACAGCCGTTCCGCCTGTACCAGAAGCCCGGTGTCTACGCTGACCCAGTACCGCGTCACGTAACCCGCCGGGTCTGCTGCCGTTTCCGTGTAGATGCAGCGAAGGGCGTCCAGGGCCCGGTAATCCGCCTGAAGAAGGTTTTCTACCGGCAACTCTAAAATATCCTCATAGGTGGGAATGGACTGCTCCGTGTCGGCGGAGATGCCTCCCGCCGCTCCGTGGTAGATTTCGCTTCCCTCGTTGTACCAGACATAGGTCTCTTTTCCGTTGGTGATGCTGGTACGGGTGTCTCCTCCGGGCAGAGCCCGGTCTACCCGGGTCCAGGGGCCCCGGACGGCGACGGTGAACGTCTGCGTTCCGCTTCCGCCGGTCCAGAACTGTTCTACGGTGACGCTGCGCCCATAGTTTTCCGGTCTGGAGAGGCTGTCAATGGCGGCCTGTACAGTTTCCGGCGTAATCTCGATCACGGTCAGGGCGCTGGAGGTGGAACCGCCGTCCTCTGCCGACGGGTCGCGGGGTGGGTCGGAGGAGGGGAGGGTAATGTGGGCGGTCCGGCGAAGGTTCCCGCCCAGCATCAAAGCCAGAACCAGCACCGCCAGGCATATGAAGCCCCAGAGGATTCCTTTCAGTCTCCGCTTGTCCATCAGGCTTGGTAGTCGGCGGGGCGCTCGGGCCGCAGGCCATAACGCCATTCAATGGCGTCGGCAATCCGGCGGCAGGCGTGACCGTCGCCATAGGGATTCACCGCCCGGGCCATTTTGTCATACGCACTTTTCTTGGACAGCAGTTCTTCCGTCAGGGACACGATGTCCTCCTGCACCACGCCTGCCAGCTTCACCGTTCCGGCGGCCACGGCCTCGGGCCGCTCTGTCTCCCGGCGGAGAACCAGCACCGGTTTCCCCAGCGCGGGCGCTTCCTCCTGAAGACCGCCGGAGTCGGTCAGCACCAGATAGCACCGGGCCATGAGGTTGTGCATATCTCCGGCGGAGAGCGGGTCGATCAGGTGTACCCGGGGGACGCCCCGCAGGTATTGGTCTGCGGCCTCCCGAACCACTGGACTGAGGTGGACGGGGTAGACCAGTTCCACATCCGTCCGCTTCTCCGCAATCTGCCGGAGGGCCTGGAAGATGTTTCGCATGGGTTCGCCGTAGTTCTCCCGCCGGTGGCAGGTAACCAGCAGGACTTTTTTTTCTTCGTAGGGCAAATGATTCAGCAGTTCTGCGGCGAAATGGTGATTTTCTTGAACAGTGGTGCGCAGTGCGTCAATGACGGTGTTGCCGGTGATGAAGATATTCCGGTCCCGGCCCTCCCGGACCAGATTTTCCCGGTTGCCGAAGGTGGGGCAGAAGTTCATCTCAGCAATGCCACTAACCAGCACCCGGTTCATTTCCTCCGGAAAGGGGGAGTATTTGTCATAGGTTCGCAGACCCGCCTCCACGTGGCCAAGGGATACCTGATGGTAGAAGGCGGAAAGCGCACCGGCGAAGGTGGTGGAGGTATCTCCGTGAACCAGAATCAAGTCCGGTTTCAGTGCGTCAATGGCTTCGTCCATACCCAGCAGGCATTTGCTGGTAATGCTGGAGAGGGTCTGCCGGGGAGTCATGATGTCCAAATCCCAGTCAGGCTTCACGCCGAAGGTATCCAGGACAGAGTCCAGCATCTGCCGGTGCTGGGCGGTGACGCAGCAGAGACTTTCGATTTGGGGCCGGGCGGCCAGTTCCTGCACCAGGGGACACATTTTGATAGCCTCCGGCCGGGTGCCGAAGACGCTGAGAACGCGAATTGTTTCCATAGGGATTACTCTTCCTTTCCCGGCTCCTGACCGCTGTCCGGTTCCCGGGCCTCCCCGGATGTCTGTTCTGTGCCGGAGTCATGGTGTCCCGTCAGTTCCTCCAGCTCCTCGTGGAGTTCTGAACGGATTTCCTTGGGGAATACCACCCGTGCCGCCACTACCGCCACAATGCACAGCGCGGCAAAGAATACCATGGCCTTCTGTTCGCCGCCGGTGGTCAGTACCACGGCGGAAAGGCCCAGAATAGCGGAGATGACGTAAAGTGTTGCCACAGCCTGTTTCTGGTTCAGGCCCATGTCGATGAGCCGGTGATGAATATGACCGCGGTCAGCATGCATGGGACTTTGTCCATGGGCAATGCGGCGGGTGAAGGCGAAAACGGTGTCGAAAATCGGCAGGCCCAGAATCAGAAAGGGCACGGCGAAGGAAATGACCGCGTAAAACTTGAACAAGCCCTGGATGGACATGGTGGCCAGGATATAGCCCAGGAACGTGGCCCCGGTATCCCCCATGAACATCTTGGCGGGGTTGAGGTTGTAGGGCATGAAGCCCACGCAGGCGCCCACCAGGGCGGCCATGACGATAGCGACCTGAGCCTCGGAGGCCAGGAGGGCAATGACCAGCATGGTGGTGGCGGAGATGGCGGAGACGCCGTTGGCCAGCCCGTCCAGGCCGTCGATGAGGTTGACGGAGTTGGTGATGGCCACAATCCAAAGCACGGTAAAGGGAATGGACAGGGGCCCAAGCACCCAGTAAAGCTGGCTGGAAAAGATGTTGGGGTTGGAAAAGGCCTGGATGACCACGCCGCTGAGGGCGGGAATCAGGGCGGCAATAATCTGCACCACGAATTTCAGCATGGCGGGAAGGGCCATGATGTCATCCACTACCCCCAGGACCACAATGATGACGGCGCCCAGGAGAATGCTTTGTATCTGGGGATTTCCCCGGATGTCCACCAGCAGCAGGACGCTGACCATGAAGCCGATAAAAATCGCCAGACCTCCCAGCCGGGGGATGGGCACCTTGTGCATTCGCCGGGCGTCCTTGGGTACGTCCACCGCGCCGATTTTGTAGGCAAAGGTTTTGACTACGGGGGTCATCAGGAAGCTGACCATCAGTGCCGCCAGCAGGGCCAGCGTCACCAGGGCGAAGAGCCGGTTGTCAAATGCCATGACACACCTCGTTCAGCGGGCCAGCAGGCCGACCTTTTTATAGACCTTGGAAAGCGTTCGGTTGGCGACGGCGGCGGCGCGTTCCGCTCCGGCGCGGTAGACGGTTTCGAGGTAGGCCTTGTCCGCCAGCAGGCGTTCCGTTTCCTCCCGGATGGGGCGGAGGAGCTCCACCACAGCTTCGCCCACGGCCTTTTTGAAGTCGCCGTAGCCCCGTCCGGCGAACTCGGCTTCAATGGTGTCGAAGGTTTTGCCGGCAGCGGCGGCATAAATCTGCATAAGGTTGGAGACGCCCGGCTTGCCTGCGGGGTCGAAGCGGACACAGGCGTCGGAGTCCGTCACGGCCTTTTTGAATTTGCGGAGGATATCCTCGGGCTTTTCCAGTATATAGACGCAGCCGTTGGGGTCCTTGTCAGACTTGGACATTTTGGATTCAGGGGAGGTGAGGCTCATGACCCGGGCGCCTACCTGGGGAATATAGGGCTCTGGAATTTTAAAGGTTTCGCCGTAGATGCCGTTGAAGCGGCTGGCGATATCCCGGCAGATTTCCACGTGCTGCTTCTGGTCGTGGCCTACGGGCACCAGGTCCGCCTGATAGAGCAGGATATCCGCGGCCATGAGGGCGGGATAGGTGAAAAGGCCGGCGTTGATGTTGTCGGCGTTTTTGGCGGATTTGTCCTTGAATTGGGTCATGCGGGAGAGCTCGCCGAACATGGTGTAGCAGTCCAGAATCCAGCCCAGCTGGGGATGGGCGGGGACGTGGGACTGGACGAAGAGCACGTTTTTCTCCGGGTCCAGACCGCTGGCGATATAGGCCGCCACCTGGGTGAGGGTATGCCGCCGCAGCTCGGTGGGAACCTGCCGCACGGTGAGGGTGTGGAGGTCTGCCAGCATGTAGTAGCAGTCATATTCATCTGCCAGAGCGGCCCAGTTGCGGATGGCGCCCAGGTAGGAGCCCAGGGTCAGGTCGCCGGAGGGCTGGATACCGCTGAGGATTCTCTTTTTTGTATTTTCCATGGTTTGCACCTCAATATACAGCCCCGAAACGCCGGGGCGTGATCTAATCCATATAGTTTATCACAACTGCCTGAAAAGTGCAATCGCTTCTTCAGCAGAAAGTGGAAGGGCTGGAAAAAGGCAAAAACAGGCGTCCAAAGCTTCTGCCTTGAACGCCTGCCGCTTACTGATATTCAATCCGGATGCGCAGCCGCCGGCGGGTACGGCGGGAAAAGACGGGTTCCTCCCGGGCAATGGAGCCGCCCCGGAACACGGATAGGGCCAGCCCGATGAGGCCCATGTTCACCACGGTATTCCAGTTTCCCACCACCAAAGGAAGGTCGGCGGCGAAGAGGGTGAAACCCAGATTCAGAAGCGTGCTGAGCAGCAGCTGGACGCCCAGGGACAGGGTTACCGCCAGCACCACCAGCCGTCCCAGCCGGTGTTTCTGCCGCAGGCCCCGGACCAGTAGCCAGACCAGCAGCAGGCTCAGGGCCGCCAGCAGGACCAGCAGCGGCAGCCAGCCGTAGCGAACCGCCAGCAGAGCGGGGAGGAGCTGGGTTTCAAAGAAGAACAGGCCCTTGGGCTGCACGGCAGAGCCCTGGGTCCACTCCACGCCGTCCAGAATGGAGCGGAGGGTCAGGCTGAAATAGCCGTGGCCCAGGGGATCCAGTTCCGGGTGGAGGACCAGGGTGAGGCGGCGGAAAATGGACTCCCCATACTGCAAAAGCACCAGCGCGGACAGGGAGGCGGCCGCCGCCAGCGCGGCCCCGGTACCCTTCCAGCGTCCGACGCCGAACCAATCGTCCCAGACGGCGGCCAGAAGCAAAAGGAAGCCGGTTGTGAGAAAAGCCAGAAGGCTGGCCATGCTGATCCAATAAGCGCAGTAAAACGCCAGGGGTATGCCGCCCAGAACAGCAAGGATACATCCTTTCCATCGTTTGCCCCGCAGAGCATAGAGCAGCATAGCATAGAAGACCGGCCAGCACAGGGAGATGTAATGCGGCATGCCGGAGAGATACAGGGCGCGGAAGATTCCGCCGTCCAAGGATACCAGCGTCAGCATACCGGCCAGGGCTACGGCGGCGGCGTATTTGACAAGGGCATTCCGGGCAATCCGGGAGACATCGAGAAAATACCCGCCCAGCAGCAGAGCCGTGCCCAGCAGAAGGGACAGCAGGGCGTTGCCCGGTGTGGAGCGGGCGGCGGTGCCGTTGGTGATGAACACCCGCAGAAAAGCTCCCGCGCAGGCTAGGGCCAGCGTCAGTCCCAGCAGCCCCCACTGAGGCTGGGGCCGGTGAACCCGGTCCAGTTCCGCTCCCAGGACCACAGGGTCCCCCATGTCCTGAATTGCCAGCCGTTCCGCCTCTTCAGGGGATTTACCCTCCCGGATGAAATCGTCCCGCTGGTCCTCCAGGTGCCGCTCCAGCTCCTGAACCAGCACGGGCCGGGCCCGCTTCCACCGGATTTGCTCCTGAACCGTCTCCAGGTAGCTGGAAATATGCTCAAGCTCCCGCAACACAGGCGCCTCCCTTCAAAACCCGGCCCACGGCCTGCGCGTAGGCATTCCAGGCATTTTCCTTTTCCCGCAGGGCCTGCTGCCCCTGTTTGGTCAGATGGTAGTAACGGCGGGTTTTTCCGGTTTCCGCCGCCTGTTCGTAAGCGCTGACCAGGCCCTTTTCCTCCAGGGAATGGAGAAGGGGATACAGGGTCCCCGCCTTGAGGCGGAAGGCGTCCTTACTGCGGCGGCGGAGCTCGTCAATCATCTGATAGCCATATAGGTCGCCGTCTTCCAGCAGCTTCAGCACCAGCAGGGACATGCTGCCGCTGACCAGACCTTTTTCTAGTTCCATACGATCCTCCTGATATATAGACTACCAATATATTGGTTGTCTGCATTATATATCGGCTTCCTATCTATGTCAAGGAGGAATTTTTCGATGAAGCCGTGCCGGAAATGGAAACTTTTTGTGGCTTCTGCCTAAATGCGGCAAGGAATGGTTGACGAAATGCCTGGAAAGGCGGTATAATAACTTGGTTTATAATGGTGAGAATAGGGAGGACGGGCCATGTGGATTGCGGACAACTGGAAGGACTATGAGCTGCTGGACTGCGGCGGGGGAGAGCGCCTGGAGCGCTGGGACCGCCAGCTGCTGGTCCGTCCGGACCCCCAGGCTATCTGGGAGACTTCCCGGCAGCACCCCGCCTGGAAAAAGGCGGACGGCAAATATCTCCGCTCCCGCACCGGCGGCGGACATTGGGAGAAGAAGGCCCTGCCGGAGAGCTGGAAAATCCGGTACGGAGAACTGACCTTTCAAGTGAAGCCCATGAACTTCAAGCACACGGGCCTCTTCCCGGAGCAGGCGGCGAATTGGGACTTTATGGCGGAGAAAATCCGGAACGCCGGCCGCCCAATCCGGGTGCTGAATCTTTTCGCGTATACCGGCGGGGCCACTGTGGCCTGCGCCAAGGCCGGTGCCAGCGTATGCCATGTGGACGCCGCCAAGGGAATGGTGGCTTGGGGCCGGGAGAACGCGAACCTCTCCGGCCTGAAGGAAGCCCCCATCCGCTGGATTGTGGATGACTGCGCCAAATTTGTGGAGCGGGAAATCCGCCGGGGAAAGACCTATGACGCCATTGTCATGGACCCGCCCAGCTATGGCCGGGGTCCCGGCGGCGAGGTCTGGAAGCTGGAGGAGAGCTTGTATCCCTTCGTGAAGCTCTGTGCCGGCGTCTTGTCGGACAGGCCGCTGTTTGTGCTCATCAACTCCTACACTACGGGTCTGGCCCCCTCGGTGCTGGGCTATCTGCTGAATCTCCTGGTGAGGGAGAAATACGGCGGAAAATGCACCTGGGACGAGCTGGGCCTGCCGGTGACGGAAACCGGACTGGCTCTGCCCTGCGGAGCCACGGGAAGATGGTTTAGCGAATAAAAGAAACAGAGTTTCCTTCGGGCGGGCGCTGCCGGAAGGCGGCCGGACCCCATAGAAAGCGAGAGACGAAATGCCTGACATGATTCAAACGGAGAGCCTCCGCTTCGCCTATCCGGCGGACGAGGGCCAGAAGCCGGTATATGCCCTCCGGGGCGTGGATATCACCATTGAGAAGGGGAGCTTTGTGGTCATTCTGGGCCACAACGGTTCCGGCAAATCCACCCTAGCCAAGACCTTCAACGCCGTCCTGCTCCCCGCCGGGGGGAAGGTCTGTGTGGAGGGCATGGACACGTTGGATGAGAACCTGCTTCTGGCCATCCGCCAGCGGGTGGGCATGGTGTTCCAGAATCCGGATAACCAGATTGTTGCCAATGTGGTGGAAGAGGACGTGGCCTTTGCCCCGGAAAATCTGGGGGTGCCTACCGAGGAAATCCGGAAGCGGGTGGATGCGGCCCTGAAGGCCGTGGGCATGGATGAGTTTGTCACCCACGCCCCGCACCTCCTCTCCGGCGGGCAGAAGCAGCGGATTGCCATTGCGGGAGTCATTGCCATGGAACCGGCCTGCATTGTGCTGGACGAGGCCACGGCCATGCTGGACCCCATAGGCCGCCGGGAGGTGCTGGCCACGGTTCACCGCCTGAACCGGGAAAAGGGCATCACTGTGGTCCTCATCACCCACCACATGAATGAGGCGGAGGGAGCGGACCGGGTGCTTGTCATGAACGATGGCCGCGTGGACCTGGACGGCACGCCGAAAGAGGTCTTCAGCCAGCTCAAGCGCCTGCGGGCCACGGGACTGACGGCGCCGGACACGGTGGACCTGCTGGACCGCCTGCGGCGGGGCGGCCTGGACGTGCCGCTGGACGCCTTGACGGTGGAAGAGTGCGCGGACGCGATTGCGGACGCTTTGAAGAAACGTTGACGGAGGGGGACGCCTTGCCTATTCTGGAGATTCAAAACCTGACCCATACCTACGGCATTGGGACGCCCTTCCAGCGCAGCGCGGTGGAGGATATCAGCTTCACGGTGGAGGAAGGAGAATTTCTGGGTGTGATTGGCCACACCGGTTCCGGAAAATCCACCTTGATCCAGCACCTCAACGGCCTGCTGCGTCCCACCAGCGGACGAATTCTGCTGGAGGGGCGGGATATCTGGGCGGAGCCGAAGAAGATCCGGTCTGTCCGCTTTCAGGTAGGGCTGGTGTTCCAGTATCCGGAGTACCAGCTGTTTGAGGAGACGGTTTATAAAGACATCGCCTTCGGTCCCCGGAACCAGGGAAAGACCGGCGAGGCGCTGGATCAGGCCGTCCGGGAGGCCGCCCGGCTGGTGGGCATACGGGACGACCAGCTGGAGAAATCCCCCTTCGAGCTCTCCGGCGGACAGAAGCGCCGGGTGGCCCTGGCGGGTGTGCTGGCCATGGAGCCGAAGGTGCTGGTGCTGGACGAGCCCACGGCGGGCCTGGACCCGGCGGGCCGGGAAAACCTGATGGCCAACATCCGGGACTATCACCGGAACAAGGGCGCCACGGTTCTTTTGGTGAGCCACAGCATGGATGAGGTGGCCCAAAATGTGGACCGCATTCTGGTGCTGAAATCCGCCCACGTGCTGATGAGCGGAACCCCGGCGGAGGTCTTTGCCCGGTCAGAGGAGCTGCTGTCAGCCGGGCTGGACGTGCCCCAGGTGACCCGGGTGGCTATGGCCCTGCGGAAACGGGGCTTGGAGATTAACCCTGCCGTCTACACAGTGGAGGCCCTGGAGCAGCAGCTGCTGCCGCTTTGGAAGGGGGGAAATCCGCCATGCTGAAGGACATCACCTTGGGTCAGTATTTCCCGGGAAATACGGCGGCCCACAAGCTGGACCCCCGAACGAAAATTCTGCTGGTGCTGATGTACATCATAGCTCTTTTCTGCGGCGGGAGCTTCTGGGCCTATGGCCTTCTGGCCCTGGTGCTGCTGCTCTGCGTCCGCATTTCCGGCGTGGGGCTGAAGGCTCTGGTGCGCGGACTGAAGCCGGTGCTGTTTATCATCGTGTTCACCGGCATGCTGAACCTGTTTTTCACGCCCGGCGAGGGGGTTCTCTGGGCCTGGGGGCCCTTTCACATCACGGACTCGGGTCTGCGGAACGCCGCTTTTATGGTCCTGCGAATTATGCTGCTGATTATGGGCACCTTCCTGATGACCTATACGACCAGCCCCATCAGCCTGACCGACGGACTGGAACGGCTGCTGAACGGTCTGAAGCGGTTCCATGTGCCGGTTCATGAGCTGACCATGATTATGTCCATTGCCCTGCGCTTCATCCCCACGCTGATTGAGGAGACGGACAAGATCATGTCCGCCCAGAAGGCGAGAGGGGCGGACTTCGAGAGCGGAAATCTGATGGAGAAGGCCAAAGCCCTGGTGCCCATACTGGTACCGCTGTTTATCAGCGCCTTCCGCCGGGCGGACGAGCTGGCCACGGCCATGGAATGCCGCTGCTACCACGGCGGTGAGGGCCGGACGAAGCTCCATGTGCTGAAATACGAGCGGCGGGATTACACGGCCCTCTTCCTGGGGACGCTGATTCTGGCAGCGGTCCTTGCCATGCGGGCCGTTGGCCTTTGAGGAGGACGTATGTGCGGAAAAGGCGATAAGATGCGGACCGGGACACTGGTTCTCTGTGTCATTCTCCTGGGGCTGAACCTCTGGCAGCTCCGCCAGCTTTCGGACCTGCGGGAAGCGCTTCAAAGTGCCGAGACCAACCTGCAGATGGAGACACGGCGGCTGGACGAGCGGGTTCAGGCCGTCCAGCGGGCGGCGGGGGACGCGGACAAGCTGGTCCAGGACTGGGAGTTCCAGTCCCTGGAGGTGGATCCGGCCTCCCGCTGCCTGCGGGCGAAGGTGTTCCTCCAGTTGAAGGAGTGGCAGGAGGATACCCAGGTCCGGCTGACAGTGGTCCAGGGTTCGGAAACCCGGGAAGCGGTTATGAGCGGCGAAGCGGGACAGTACACCGGAACGGCGGAAATTCCCGTGAACAGTCAGGCGCTCCGGCTGCTGGCCAATGTGAGCGCCGGGGGCTTCCAGAAGGAGGAAGACCTGTTCGCCTGGGACAGCGCATCCATGCTCCTGCCGGTCCAGTGCTCCAGCTGGGGCTACGGCGGGCCGGAGTATGTCTGGAACGCGGACAAAACCGGCGTTCTGACAGTGACCGGCTGTGATGCGAACCTGACCGGCTTTGAAGGGAAGAACGTCCCTCAGCTTTCCGGCCAGGTGTTCCGTCTCCGGCGGAACGAGGAGATTGCGGCGGAAAAAACGGCCATGTTCGGGGAGACGATTGACCAGTACACCTGCGGGGAGCTGTCCGCAGAGGTCCGGCTGGGGGACCAGATCCTGCTGACCTTCTTCTGTCGGGATGAATTCGGCCTGGGCTACGAGTTCTTTTTGGATGGCTGGATTGTCCGGGAAAAGGGGGTCGTGGACAGCGTCCCCAATTGGACAAGATCCCCCAGACTGACCTGGAGTTGAGCGGCAGGAACAGGAGGCAACAGTTATGAACATTCGAAAGCGAACGGCAGCGCTGGCTGTGTGCGCGGCGGCGGCGGTGGCAGCGGCGGCTCTGGACGTGCGGCTGCGGACGGTCACGTATATGGTCACAAGCTCCAAAGTGACCGCGCCGGTGCGGTTGGCAGTTCTCTCGGACCTCCATAGCTGTGTCTATGGGCAGGGACAGCGGACACTGCTGTCGGCGGTGGCGGAAGCGGAGCCCGACGCGGTCCTGCTGCCGGGAGATATCGTGGACGACGACCGCCCGGAAGAGCCCGCCTGGACGGCGTTGGAAGCGCTGGCGGCGGCGTATCCCTGCTTTTATGTCACAGGAAATCACGAGTGCTGGTCCGGCGAGCCGGAGCGCATCTGCCGCCGGATGGAGGAGCTGGGCGTCCAAGTTCTGCGAGGAGAGCGGGTCTCCGCAGAGCTGAACGGACAGCGCCTGGACTTCTGCGGCGTGGATGACCCGGCTGCCGGCCGGCTGGCGGAAGATCTGGAGCTGGCGGGGGACGCCGTGGAGGAAGAGGTATTTACGGTTTTGCTGGCGCACCGGCCTGAGAAGATTCGTCTCTATTTGAATAAGCCCTTTGACCTGGTGGTATCCGGCCATGCCCACGGGGGACAATGGCGGATTCCCGGCTTATTAAACGGGCTTTTGGCCCCGGGCCAGGGTCTTTTTCCGGATTATGCCGGTGGGTGTTATGACTTCGGCAATGCTGCACTGATTGTCAGCCGCGGTCTGGCCCGGGAGAGCACCCGGGTTCCCAGGCTGTTCAACCGGCCGGAGGTGGTGCTGGCGGACATCCTGCCGGAGACCTGAATGCGGATGTATTCAATTTCCGGCGGAGAAGATTCCCCATGAGAAAAAGGAGGCGGCTATGCGCAACGTTGCCCTGAAGCTTACATACAACGGCACGGCATATCACGGCTGGCAGGTGCAGAAGAATGCTGCGTCGGTCTGTGAGACCCTGCAAAAGGCGATTGGAAAGGTCTGCGGCGGACCGGTGCATCTCACCGGCTGCGGCCGGACGGACGCCGGAGTCCACGCGGAACGCTACGTGGCCAACTTCCGCACAGAGAGCCGCATTCCCATTGACCGGATGCCCTACGCCATCAACACCCACACCCCGGAGGATATAGCCATCCGGGAGGCTGTGGAGGTGCCGGAGGATTTCAACGCCATTGGTTCCTGCATCAAAAAGGAGTATACGTACCGGATCTATAATTCCCGTTTCAAAAATCCCTTCTACGTAAACCGGGCCTATTTTTATCCCAAACGTCTGGACGAGGACTTTTTGAACCGAGCGGCCCATATGTTTGTGGGGACCCATGATTTTCGGGCCGTCCGCAGCGTGGGGACGGAGACTAGGACCACTGTCCGGACCATCTACTGGTGCAGCGTCACCCGAAACGGAGATCTTTTGGAGCTGAAGGTCTGCGCCAATGGATTTTTGTATAACATGGTTCGGGCCATTACCGGCACAGTGCTCTACGCGGCGGAGGGAAAGTTTGTCCCGGAGGACATTCCCGTCATTCTGGAGCGGGGAGACCGGACCCTGGCGGGGCCCACGGTACCCCCGGGAGGACTGTATCTGACGAGACTTTGGTATGAGGATGAACGGCTGAATGAGTGAAAAACGCAAGGATATCTGGAAGGGTGACGACGGAGAGGGGGAGGAGAAGCCGGGGAAAATCCGCGGTTTTCTGAGCTTTCTGCTGATGCTGGCCGTGGTGCTGCTGATCGTGCTGTTTGCCGCCTACCGGGACGGCACCGGCTTTGACATTCTGCGCCGCTACCTGCACTATGGCAGCGCGGAGAAGGTGGGGGGGGAGGTGCTCTACCGCTATGACACCGCGCCGAAAAACCGCTTTGCCGCCTTGGGGGAATCCCTGGTGGTGCTGTCGGACTCCTCGCTGCGGCTGCTGGACCGGAACGGAAACGAGGTCTGGTCTGATCAGGTGACCATGTCCAATCCGGCTCTGAGTGCCTGCGGAGGCCGGGCGGTGGCGTATGATGTGGGAGGGACGGCGCTGTATGTGCTGGACCAGACGGGGGTGCTGTTCGAACTCACCGCCGATGAGGAGGAACCCTACATTGCCGCCACGCTGAACAGCGATGGCTGGCTGGCGGTAACAGCGGTAAAGAAGAGCGGAAAGGGCTGTGTCAGCGTCTATAACAGCGCAATGACTCAAACCTTTGCCTTCACCTCCCGCAGCCGCTACGTGCTGGACGGATGCGTCCTGAACAACCGCTTGGCGGCGGTGACTCTGGGGCAGGAAAACGGCGTTTTTCTCAGCAGCATAGGCCTCTACGACTTGTCAAAGGACGCAAAGGAGCCGGAGGCGTCCTATAACATCTCCGGCGGTCTGGTGGCCGCCATTGGGGAGCAGGAGGGGCGGATTGTCACCGTGTCCGACACCTGCCTGACCTATGCCAGTTCCGGCGGAGAGGTTACGGCAAACTATGCCTATCAGGGGGAATACCTCCGGGACTTCGACTTGGGCGGCGACGGCTTCACGGTGCTGCTGCTGAACCGCTACCGTTCCGGCAGCGTAGGCCGGCTGGTGACTGTGGACAAGACCGGTGAGGAGCTGGGCACACTGGAGGTTCAGGAGGAGATTCTGAGTCTTTCCGCCTCCGGGCGCTATCTGGCCGTGCTGTATCCCAACCGCCTGGTGGTATATAATCAGGATTTGCAGGCCTATGCCACGCTGCGGGGAACGGATACCACCCGCGCGGTGCTGATGCGGCCGGACGGGTCGGTGCTGCTGCTGAGTTCTGATGCGGCCAGTCTGTTTTTGCCGTGATTGAGAAATTTTAAAGGCCGTGTTCACAAAACGTTTACAGGAGAAGAGGTAGGAAAGGTTGACAACACCTGCTATAATAGATGCGGTTGCCCTTGCCGTGCTGGCGGGGTTCACACTGGCGGGCGTCTGGCGGGGCCTGCTGCGGTCCCTGGCGGGTCTGCTGGTAATCGTGATTTCCCTGACGGGGGCGAGAATGATTGCCTCTAATTTGACGAAACCGGCGGCGGAGCTGCTGGCCCCGGCAGTGGAAAAACGGATCGAGGCCCGCCTGAACAAGGCGCTGGAGGAGGCCCGGCCCGGGGAGATGCCGGAGGGGCTGGCGCTTTCTGACCTGCTGGACCTGCTGGGCTTTGGGGAGAATCACGCCCTGCTGGAGCGGGCGCAGGAGGCCGTCCGGGATACGGGCGCTTCCATAGCGGCGGCAGTGGTGGAGAGCGCGGCGGAATCCGTGCTGTACAGTCTGCTGTACGGGCTGTCGTTCCTGGTGCTGTCTGCGGTGCTGCATCTGGCAGTACGGGCTATGCACCAGATTTTGAAGCTGCCGGGGCTTCACGGGCTGAATGCCCTGGGCGGAGGCCTGCTGGGTCTGCTGGAGGGTGCGCTGCTGCTGTTTTTGGCGGCGTGGATTCTGAAGCTGCTGGGTGTGACGGCGGCGGCAGACAGCCGTGTGTTTCAGTTTTTTACCGGGGCCGCATCCTGGCTTCCGGTGGTTTGAGGGCCCGATCTGATTGAAAAGAAAGCGGTCAGGGGCCCGCGCTTCGCGGAACGGCGGAGGGTTCCGCTGCCGGAGCGCCGTTCCATGACGATACTAAGAAAGCGCCCCAGGGCGCGTGGAGGTTTAAGTAGCATGCAGCCGACACTTTGTTCAAGATGCAAAAAAAATGTGGCCGTGGTGTTCATCTCGAAGATGGACGGGGAAAAGACCATCAACGAGGGTCTGTGCCTGAAGTGCGCCAAGGAGCTGGGTCTTCCTCAGGTGGACGACATGATGAAGCGCATGGGGATTTCCGACGAGGACCTGGAGACCCTCAACAGCGAGATGATGCAGGCCATGAACGGCGTGGAGAATATTGAGGACCTGCCCTCCGGCGAGGAGGGGGAAGAGGAAGAGGGCAAGACGGCCACATTTCCCTTCTTGAACCGTCTGTTTTCCGGCGGCGAGTCCAAGAGCGAGGAGGAGGGCCGCAGCGAACGCCGGGAGAAGGAGCGCAAAGAGGCCAAGAACACCAAGCGGAAGTACTTGGAGAATTACTGCATTTCTCTGACGCAGAAGGCCAAAGAGGGCAAGCTGGACCCGGTCATTGGCCGGACGGAGGAGATTGAGCGTGTGGTTCAGATTCTGAACCGCCGCCAGAAGAACAATCCCTGCCTCATTGGCGAGCCCGGCGTAGGCAAGACGGCGATTGCCGAGGGACTGGCCCAGCGGATTGCCGATGGCAGCGTTCCCTTCAAGCTCCGGGAAAAAGAGGTCCATCTTCTGGACCTGACAGCGCTGGTAGCGGGAACCCAGTTCCGAGGCCAGTTTGAGAGCCGGATGAAGGGGCTCATTGATGAAGTAAAGCGCTTGGGGAACATCATTCTGATGATTGATGAGGTCCACAATCTGGTGGGCGCCGGGGACGCCGAAGGCAGCATGAACGCCGCCAACATCCTCAAGCCGGCCCTCAGCCGGGGAGAGATCCAGGTGATTGGAGCCACCACGTTCAACGAGTACCGCAAGCATATCGAAAAAGACACCGCGCTGGAGCGCCGGTTCCAGCCGGTGACGGTAAACGAGCCGTCCATTGAGGATTCGGTCAAGATTCTCCAGGGCCTGGCACCCAACTACGAGAAGTTCCACGGCGTAAAGCTGACCGACGGCATCCTCCGCCAGGCGGTGCTGCTGAGCGAACGGTACATCACAGACCGCTTCCTGCCGGACAAGGCCATTGACCTCATTGACGAGGCCAGCAGTGATCTGAACCTGAAAGACCCGGACATCTCCCGGAAGATGCAGATTCAGCGGGAGCTGGACGATTATACCAAGGAGCGGACCCTGCTGGAGGAGAAGACGGAGGACCCGGATTACGAGCGCCTTGCCTATCTGAAGAGCAAGGAACTGCAGCTGAATACGGAGCTGGAGAGCCTGAATGAGAAGGGCGACCCTCAGCTGACCATGGAAAATCTGGCTCACGTCATTGAGCTGTGGACGAAGATTCCGGCCTCCCGCATTCGGGAGCAGGAGTTCCAGAGGCTCTCTCAGCTGGAAGAGCGGCTGAAGCAGCACATTATTGGCCAGGACGAGGCGATTGCCTCCGTCTCCGCCGCCGTCCGCCGGAACCGGGTGGGCATCTCGCCGAAGCACAAGCCGGTCAGCTTCATCTTTGTGGGTTCCACCGGCGTGGGCAAGACGGAGCTGGTGAAGCAGCTGGCCTGTGATTTGTTCAACACGCCGGACGCTTTGATTCGCCTGGACATGTCGGAGTTTATGGAGAAACACTCCGTGTCCCGGATTGTGGGTTCTCCGCCGGGCTACGTGGGCTACGATGAGGCGGGCCAGCTGACGGAGAAAATCCGCCGCAAGCCCTATGCGGTCATCCTGTTTGACGAGATTGAGAAGGCACACCCGGATGTGCTGAATGTGCTGCTCCAGATTCTGGACGACGGTGAGATTACGGATTCCCATGGCCGGAAAGTGAACTTTGAGAATACGATTATTGTCATGACCTCCAACGCCGGCAGCGGTTCCAAGGAGGGCGGAACCGTAGGCTTTGACCGTTCCATGACCCAGCAGGACAGTGAGAAGGCTATGAAGGCCCTCCAGCAGTTTCTGCGGCCGGAGTTCATCAACCGGGTGGACGCGGTCATCACCTTCAACCGCCTGACAGAGGAGCATTTCCAGTCCATAGCCCGCATCATGCTGGAGGAACTGCGGACCTCGCTTCAAGAAAAGGGGATTGCCTTTACGTACGACGATACGTTGATTCAGTTCCTGATCAAGAAATCCTATTCCCGGACCTATGGCGCCCGGAATCTCCGGCGGACCATTCAGAAGGAGCTGGAAGACCCCATGGCGTCCAAAATCATCAACAGCTACGAAGCCCCCTTCGCCCACATCAATGCCGCGGCGGAGAATGAAACGGTCCGGCTGGAGACCTTCTGAAACAGAAAGGAGGGCGGCGCAATGCTGTTCCGAAAGGATATCGATCCCCGCTGTGCCTATTGTCAGCGGGGCCAGCAGCTGAACGAGCGGGAAGTAGCCTGTGTGAAGCGGGGCGTGGTGCCGGTGGAGCATGCCTGCCGGGCTTTCCGGTATGACCCGCTGAAGCGGACGCCGCCCCGTCCGGCGTCGCTGGACACAAAGCGGCTCAGTGAGAAGGATTTCCTACTGTAAGGAAACGAAGGAGGGAACCATGGAGCTGCGGCAGATTACGGCGGTTTATTACAGCGCCACCGGCGTCACAGACCGGGTGGTACATACTTTGGGGGAGGCTTTGGCAGAGGCTCTGAGCCTGCCTCTGGAGTTCCGGAGTTTTACGAAACCGGCGGAACGGGACATGACGCTGGCCTTTGACGAAAAGGATCTGGTATTGGTGGGTTCCCCCACCTATGCCGGGAAGCTGCCCAATAAACTGCTGCCGGATTTTCAGGCCAGGTTTCAGGGAAGCGGAGCGCTGGCCATTCCGGTGGTAACCTTTGGCGGCCGGGCCTATGACAACTCCTTGGCAGAGCTCTGCGCTTTGCTGGAGGCAAATGGCTTCCACACCATAGCGGCGGGGGCTTTCCCGGGCCGTCATGCCTTTACCGATGTACTGGGGGAGGGACGGCCCGACTGGGACGATAAACGGACCATCCAGGGCTTTGCCGGGCAGATTGGGGAAAAACTCCGGGAAATGCGGGAAATTCCTCCGCCGGTGAAGGTTCCGGGTGACCCGGAAGCGCCCTATTACATTCCCAAAGGCCTGGACGGCGAGCCGGTAAAGTTTCTCAAGGCCAAGCCGCGGACGGACCTGGGCAAATGCAGCCGCTGTGGCGTCTGTATCCGGACCTGTCCCATGGGGGCCATCCATCCGGAGAACCCGGCGGATGTACCAGGGACCTGCATCAAGTGTCATTCCTGCGTGCGGAAATGTACCCGCCGTGCCAAGTACTTTGATGATCCGGCGTTTTTGTCCCATGTGGCCATGCTGGAGCGGGATTTTCAGGAGCCGAAGGAAATAGAGATCTTTTACTAAACAAACGCGCCCCAGAAAGCGATGCTTTCTGGGGCGCGTTCTTATGAATCAGGCAGAAATAGAGGGAAACATCACTCCATGGAGATGATGTAGTAATATACGGGCTGGCCGCCGGAAAGTACCATGACCTCCGCGCCGGGGCAGGCCTCTTCAAAGAGTTTTCCGGCCTGCTGCGCGTCATCCTCCAGGACGTCCTCGCCGAAGTAGAGGGAGATGAAGGAGGCATTCCGGCTGGCTGCGTTTGCTGCCAGCCTTTTCAGCAGGGCATGGAGGGAATCGTCTGTGCCAAAGAGCTTGCCCTCTTCCAGGGCCAGATAGTCCCCCTCCTTAATATCGAACCCGTCGAAATCGGAATCCCGGGCGGCATATGTCACCTGGGCTGTGGTGACGCCGGAGAGGCAATCCGTCATAGCGCTGGCAATGCTCTGGGCGTCAGGGGCGTCAAAGTCCACATTCATCATGGCGGTGATGCCCTGGGGAACAGTCTTTGTGGGGATAACCACCACATTTTTCTCCGTCAGTGCGCTGCACTGCTGGGCTGCCATAATGATATTGCCGTTGTTGGGCAGGATGAATACCGTCTCCGCAGGAATCTGTTCCACAACCTGCAGAATGCTCTCTGTAGAGGGGTTCATAGTCTGCCCGCCGGAGACCACGCCGTCGACGCCCAAATCCTGGAAGACTGCCGCCAGGCCGTCACCGGCGCAGACGGAGAGGAAACCGTATTTTTTCTCCGGCGCACCGGTCTTAGGTGCTTCCTCCATCTCCAGGTCGTCCACACTCTGGGCCTTTTTCCCGGCGGCGACGTCCTCATACTGCGTGCGCATATTTTCGATTTTCGCCAGCTCCAGGGTACCGAACTTCTGGGCTTCGGTCAGGGCGCTGCCAGGAATGTTGGTGTGGACATGGACCTTGAAGGCCTCGTCATCCTCGCCGATTACCAGACTGTCGCCAATGCTGTTGAGGTACGCCCGCAGAGGGTCCAGGTTGACGTCTGCGCTGTTTTTGCGGACAATGAAAACGGTGTCAAAGGCAAAGGTGATTTCCTCTGTGGAGAAGACGTCGAAATCCGCTTTATTCTTCTGGGGCGCGTCCTCTTCCAGGGTCTCAGGCATAGGTTCTCCCCGCAGCTCCGCCAGCATGCCCTCCAGAATCAGCAGATATCCCTTGCCTCCGGCGTCCACCACCCCGGCCTTTTTCAGAACGGGATTCATCTCAATGGTCTGGGCCAGAGCGGCCTGCCCCTCCTCAAGGGCGGCAGCCAGCACCGCTTCCACGCCGTTTCCGGAGGCGGCGGCCTCCACCGCCCGTTTGGCGGCGAGACGGGAGACCGTCAGCACGGTGCCCTCGGCGGGCTTCATGACCGCCTTGTAGGCGGAAGA
>JAAWLO010000153.1 GCA_022797935.1 Oscillibacter sp.
TCTGCTGACGATCCGGCCTCTCCGTCCTGATGGTAAGTGGGGGCCGAAGTGCCGCAAGGTTTACGACCTGGACAGCCAGGGCAATCGCATCCCGGACGGTAAAGGCGGCTGGAAAAATCACAGGGAGGACACCACCGATTGGAACAATCGGGAGAACGCCGAGAAGTGGCGGGCGGCGTGGGCCGCTTATGCCAATCATGCGTTGGAAGCGGCAGGCAGACCGGAGCGGATAGATCACCGCAGCTACGAGCGGCAAGGTATTGATAAAATTCCTTCCATCCACATGGGCGTTGCTGCCAGTCAGATGGAGCGGAAGGGCATCCAGACGGAGAAAGGGAACGTCAACCGCCAGATTGCCGCAGATAACAAATTGCTAAAGGAACTCAAAGCCCGCATCACCCGGATTTACAACTGGACGAAGGAGCAGACCCAGGCCGAACAGCCCCAGGACGGCGGTAGTCTTGTGACCTGGCTTTATGAAGCCCAGGCGGAGGTCAACAGGAACAAAGCCCGCTACCGTTCCGGCAGGATCAAGGCCCTCCAGGAGAACGCGAAGCTGCTGGCATTTTTGCAGGGCAACGGCATCACGTCTATGCAGGAACTTTATGAAAAGGTTACTGCCATGAACAAGGATTATTACGATCTCCGAGGTCAGATTGTCAAGGCCGAGCGCCGCCTCGCCGTCCTGGATGAACGGCTGGAAATGTGCGCTCAGTACGACAGGTGTAAAGCCGTCCGCCAGAAGCTGGACAAGGTGAAGCCCCGCAAGCGTGAGCAGTACCAGCAGGAACATAGAGCCGAGTTAGCCGGCTTTGAAGCCGCAGAGCGTTTTCTGAAAGATTTGAAAGCGTCCGGCGAAGCGATCACGCCCAAGGCATGGCGGGCCGAGGCCGCGAGGCTGACCATGCAGAAGGATGCAGATTATCAGAAAATGCGGGATATGCGGGATGAAATCAAAGCGGTGGAGGCCCTGCGTAAGACCGCTGACCGTCTGGCCCGCGAGGGACAACACCAGCAGAAGGAAAATGAACGATAAATTTATCAGGAGGTTACGAAAATGGATATGAACCCGTGGGAGCGCCGCCAAAAGATTTTGGAGGTCTTGTGCCTCCGGCGGCAGGATACTTACAGAAATCTGGCGCATGAGTTTAACGTCAGTACCGGCACAATTCGCCGTGACATTGTGGTGCTGACCTGCTCCTACCCGGTTGAAACCGTCAAGGGCCATCATGGCGGTGTCAGAGTGGCGGAGTGGTTTCACCTGGACCGTAGGGCGCTGAACTCTGCGGAGATCACATTTCTCCGCAGGCTGGGGGAATCCTTGGACGGCCCCGACCTGGAAATGCTCAACCGGATTATCGCCACATTTTCGCATTAAGGGGAATCGCCATGCGAATGAAAATTAGCGAAATCAAAATCAATCCGGGGCGGCGGGACACCCAGCAGAGGAACGTGGAAGAACTGGCCCGGAGCATTGCCGCCGTGGGCCTGATGAACCCAATCACCGTCACCCAGGACAACACACTCATTGCGGGGCTTCACCGTTTGGAGGCGGTGAAGCTGCTGGGCTGGACGGAGATCGAGTGCGTTGTCAGTAAAGCGGACGGTCTGCAAGCGGAGTTGGCCGAGATTGACGAGAACTTTGTCCGAGCGGGCCTGTCCCACCGTGAGTTGGGCGATCTGCTTCTGCGCCGGAAGGAACTCTATGAAGCCATCCACCCGGAGACACGCCAGGGCCAGCGAAATGGGCAGACGGCTAAAAACGCAAATTCTTCGCTTTTAGAAACAAAGTCCTTTGCCCAGGACACCGCCGACAAGCTGGGCGTGAGCAAGCGCACCGTGGAGCAGCTTGTCCAGACCGCCCGCGACTTGACCCCGGAGGCAAAGAAAACCATTCGGGACGCTGGCGATAAGATCACCAAGGGGGCCGCGCTGAAAATTTCCAGACTGCCCCCTGATCAGCAGGAGGAAGCCGCTGCCGTTCTGACCATAGCACCGCCCGCCCAAAAGAAGTCGGACACCGCCGACCTGGAATTGCTGTTGAAGGAGTTTAAGGCCAATGCCCAGCGTTTCATTTCCGGTATGGCGATTTTTGACCGTCAGGCGGATAGTTTCGCCCGTATGTCCTATATGCAGAGTGATGAGCTTTGGAACAGTGCCGTGGCTGTCACGGACGTTATTCGGGCATTTTCCAAGAAAGTGAATCACATCAAAGACGAATTGCAAGGAGAGCGTACCAATGAAAACTGACTACATCACCGGCGGCTCCACCCTGCCGCCCTACATGGCTTATCCCCGGTTCCTGTTGGGCATGAATATTCGGCTGACCGCAAAGGAAATTTATGCGATCATGCTGGATATGATGCTGAACTCCGAGGACGCGCAAACCGACAAGCGCGGACGGCGCTATCTGGCGTTCTACAACAAGACCATCGCGGAGATCATTGACCGTACCCCCAGCACCGTGGCGCAGTCCCTCCGGGAGTTGGAGGACGTGGGGCTGGTGGAGAAGAAGCTGATAGCCCTTCACACCCCCTATCACATCTACATCAAGTTACCGGCAGGAGAGAACGAGCCGTGATTGTCCACATGAACTACCAACAGTACCGCACCGCCCGGAGGCTGGTACATAGCTGTTGCAACTACGACTGCGGGAACTGTCTGTTGTTAGACAATGGCGAGGAATGTGTCTGCCCGCAGAGCATCACCTACTCACTGATCTGCAAATGGTTCCGTGCTGCTGTCCTGCCGCTGGACGCTGGCCTGTGCGCTGCCCTGCTGTACCATGACCGCATGAAGCCCTGTGCCATCTGTGGCGGATACTTTCTCCCCAATTCCAACAGGGCGAAATACTGCCCGGAGTGTGCCGAGCAGGAGCGGCGGCGAAAGACCCGTGACCGGGTACGTCGCCATAGGGCTGATATGTAACGCTTTAGGCCCGAAAAAGCCCTTGATTTGCAAGGCTTTCCGGGGGCGGCTCGATAGGAGGCTGATACATTCCCTATCCAGCACCCTGGAAGGCCCTCAGACGGCCCGCAACGGCGATTCTACAAAGGAGTTTTACCCTATGGCTGAAAACAGGAGATTTTACTATCTCAAACTGAAAGAAGGTTTCTACAACAGCGAGACTATGG
>JAAWLO010000154.1 GCA_022797935.1 Oscillibacter sp.
CGACGGGCCGTGCACGGTCCAAAAGAGAAAAAGCGCCTAAGGCTGAACATACGGGGGATTCCAATACGGGGGCGCGCCGGTAGTCACCGAGCGGTCCTGCCTATATATCTGCCCGCGACAGGGGTTTTGAACTGCTTTGCGGTGGGGGATGAGGGCGTCGTGCTCCTGTCTCACGCATTTTTAGGGCATTTGTTGGAGTCTCGTCTTCTCCTGATTCCCTTGCCTTCGGTCTCTTTTCTTCTGCAGGCGTAAAAAAAGCCCTTGAAGCTCCCTGGCTTCAAGGACGAGCGCTTCCGCGCCGTGGTACCACCTTGATTCGCGGACTTCTTCACAGAAACCCGCCTTTGTGAGTGCTGTCACACCCCTGCGCTGTTACGTGCGCTCACGTCGCAGCCTATGCCCTCCCGCAGTCAGCCGCGCAACTCCAAGACCATCTTCTGCCAGCCCTTCCGCTCCCCTTTTCACCAACCGGGGCTCTCTTTGCCGTATCCTCTGGCATACTCTTCTCTTCATCGTCTTTCCGCTGTATGAACTTTTCAAATTACTCTCTAATCTACACGCTTTCCCTCGGAATGTCAATGACAATTTGTCTGGAAAAACAACGGAACCCTCCGCCGGATACCGGCAAACTATACAAAATTACTTCCCGCCGGGAAGTTTTTCCGTACCCGGCCCGGAATTGGATTGCAAGCCTTTGGCAAAACTGCTATTATATCTGCATGAAATTCCAAAGGAAGACGGGGGAGGCGTGAGCCTGTGGACAAGAAAAAAACGGGCCGCTGGTTCCGGAATCTGCTGTGCGGAATTCTCCTGGGCGCCGGCGCTATTCTGCCCGGTGTTTCCGGAGGCGTCCTCGCCGTGGTCTTCGACATCTACCGCCCCTTTATGGAGGTCCTGACCCATCCCAAAACGGCTCTCCCCCGTTACTGGCCCATGCTGCTGCCCCTGGGACTGGGCTGGGCAGCGGGCTTTCTTCTCTTTGCCAAGGGGATTTCCGCCGCCATTACCTTTTCCAGCGCCGTCACCACCTGGCTCTTTATCGGCCTCATTGCCGGGACGGTCCCCTCCCTCTTCCGGGAGGCCGGAAAGGAGGGCCGAACCGCCGCCTCCTGGGTCAGCCTGCTGCTCTGTGCCCTGGCGGTGTTCGGCGGTCTTTTTTATGTCAGTCATGTCCTCCGGGTCGAAGCGGAGCCCAGCTTTTGGTGGTTCAATTTCTGCGGCGTGCTCCTGGGCATGGGCGTGGTCATTCCCGGCATGACCTCCTCTTCCGTGATGATGGCCCTGGGGCTCTATCAGCCCATGCTGGAGGGGCTGGCGGCCCTGGATTTTCTGGTGCTGTCGGCGGCGCTGCCGGGCCTGGTTTTGACCGTGCTGCTGCTGGCCCGGCTGGTGACGTGGTTCTTCCGGCGTTTTTATTCCGTGGCCTTTCATGGAATTTTCGGCTTTGTCCTGGCCTCCACAGCGGTTATCATCCCCTTGGAATATGCGGGGATAGGAGAGATTGCACTGTCTGCCCTCTGCTGCGGAGCAGGCTTTCTGCTGGCTTATTTCCTGGCGAAGATGGACCAGGGGAATTGAAGTGAAGCAGACAGAAAATCCCCCGGAAGCGTTTGGCCTCCAGGGGATTTCTTCCTGTGTTTATCCGTTGCAGACGGGCACAATCCAGCCCTTGGTATCGGGGAGCTTGCCCCACTGGATGCCGGTCATGGTATCGTAGAGCTTCTGGGTAACGGGGCCGATTTTCCCGTCGTTGATGAAGACCTTGTCGCCCTTCCAGTCCAGCTCTTTCACGGGGGAGATGACGGCGGCGGTGCCGGTGCCGAAGACCTCCTCCAGCGTTCCGTCGTGACCGGCCTTCATCACATCCGCGATAGCCAGTTTATCTTCTATGACCTCATAGCCCCAGTCCTTCAGCAGCTCTATGCAGCTGCGCCGGGTGACGCCGGGGAGCACGGTGCCGGTGCAGGGGGCGGTGTAAATCTTCCCGGCGATTTTGAACATGATGTTCATGCTGCCCACTTCTTCGACGTATTTCTTCTCCACGCCGTCCAGCCACAGCACCTGGGCGAAGCCCTGTTTCTCGGCCTCTTCGCCGGCCTTGATGGAAGCGGCGTAATTGCCGCCGCATTTGGTGTGGCCGGTGAGGCCCGGTGCGGCGCGGATATAGGTGTCCTCCACGTAGATGCGCACGGGATCAATGCCCTCGGCGTAGTAAGCGCCGGAGGGAGAGCAGATGATGGCGAAGGTGTAGTGCTTGCTGGCGTGGACGCCCAGGCCCACATCCGTGGCGAATACATAGGGGCGGATATAGAGGGAAGCGCCGTCGCTGTGGGGGACCCAGTCCTTGTCCACCTCCACCAGGGCTTTGACAGCCTGAAGGAAGTCGTCCAGGGGAATCTGGGGGATGCACATCCGCTCAGAGGAATCCTGCATCCGCTGGCCGTTGCACTCCGGGCGGAAGAGCTGGATGACGTTGCCGGCGGTGCGGTAGGCTTTCATGCCCTCGAAGAGTTCCTGTGCGTAGTGAAACACGACACAGGCGGGGTCCAGCTGAAGGGGGGCGTAGGGAATGATACGGGGGTCGTGCCAGCCCTGGCCGGCGGTGTAATCCATAAGGAACATGTGGTCGGAGAAGAGTTTTCCGAAGCCCAGTTTGGTTTCATCTGCGGGCTTTGTCTTTGGTGTGGTGGTTTTGGTGATCTTGATATCCAGCATGGCTGTTGCGCTCCTTTTTCTGTTTCAAGGGCGGTGCCCTGGCCGGGCGGGCCGGTTCTTTGGGGGACCCTCGTTGATTATGTCGATTATATTCCGTTGGAATGGCGGATGTCAAGGGACTTTTCTCGCTCCCGCGAGGGGGATGGGGGTTTTCCCCGCAGGGGAACGGTGGATTTTTCTCCGATAGGAGGAGTCTGCTTTTCCCCCGAAGGGGGAAGGTTGTACTTGCCCTGACGGGCGGGGGAATGGCAGCCAGGATGCTGGCTGGTTCATTGCAGCACCGTCGCGGCGGGAGGATTCCCGGCCTCTGCCGGGGCCGCCAATCGTGCCGCATCCTCGAAAGCGGCTTGCTGCATCCGCCACAGGCGGCGCTGCGCCGCTTTCCCCCCATTTTCTCTTTTTGGTT
>JAAWLO010000001.1 GCA_022797935.1 Oscillibacter sp.
CTCTTGATTAGCGGCGGAGGAAATGGAACGGAATGGATGCCGCCGCGCCGCGGCGGCGCAATGGAGTGGAATTTCCGACGCCGCGGGACCGCAGTCCCCCTCTTGACTAGCGGCGGAGAAAATTCCACTCTTGATTAAATGAAAAATCCACTCAAAATCTCTGATTTTGAGTGGATTGGTGCTTTATGGGTTTGGGTTCTCTGGTTTTTTTCTTCCTCTGCGTAAGCGCCAGCACAATCCTGTATAACGTTTCTGCCGGCGGTTATTTTCTACCATTTCCTTGATCGCTGAGTCATCTCCTACCACAATCATCAACTCCCGCGCCCGTGTCAGCGCCGTATACAGCACCCCGCGTACCATCAGTGACTGCGCCGCCGGCATCGCCGCCAGCACCACCGCCCGGTACTCACTCCCCTGTGCCTTATGCACCGTCATGGCATACGCAAGCTCCACCTGATTCAGCTGCTCCGCGCCATACACCGCCACTCGTCCGTCAAAATCAATTTCCAGCCAGCTTTGGGAGTCATCAATATGGGTGATTCGCCCCACGTCGCCGTTGAACATTCCGGTTCCGATCGTCCCGTCCCGTCTCTCCCACACCACATCATAGTCATTCCGTGTCTGCATTACCCGGTCTCCCTCGCGGAATAAACGTTCTCCCCACTGCACTTCCCGCTTTCCCGGTACAGGAGGATTCAACGACTCCTGAAGCTGCCGGTTCAAGTTGATCGTACCGCTTGGCCCCTTCCGGGTGGCCGTCAACACCTGAATCTGGTCTGCCGGAATTCCCATCCTTTCCGGCAGCCGGGTCTTACAGAGCTCTACCAAGGTTTGAACCATTCGCTCTGGGTCCCGGCGGCAAAGGAAAAAGAAATCTTTCTGGTTATTTACCAAGTTCGGCATCCGCCCCAAGTTCACCGCGTGGGCGTTTCGGATAATGGCCGACTCCTCTGCCTGGCGGAACACGTCCCGAAGGAAAATGGTTGTCAGCCGTTCGCTTTGAATCAAATCCCCAAACACATTTCCAGCTCCCACAGAGGTCAGCTGGTCCGCATCTCCCACCAGCACCAGCCGGGTTCCAGGACGCAGAGCCCGCAGCAGAGCCGAAAACAGCTGTATATCCACCATGGACATCTCGTCCACGATGACAGCCTCCGCCTCCAGCGGTTCCTTCTCGGTTTTTGTGAAGGTCACCTGTCCCAGCTGTTCATTCCAGGACATCCCCAGCAAGCGATGAATCGTCTGAGCCTCCATGCCGGTCAGCTCGCTCATGCGCTTGGCCGCCCGGCCCGTGGGCGCCGCCAGAACGATGGTCAGGCCCATTTTTTGATACAGAGACACAATCCCCCGGACGGTGGTTGTTTTTCCGGTACCAGGGCCCCCGGTAAGAATTAAGACATTTTTCTCCGCCGCCAGCTCCACTGCCTCCCGCTGCCGGGGGGCATAGGTCAGACCCTGTTCTTGCTCCAGCTCCTGCACCGTGCGGGCGGCAAAGGGACTTTGGTCCGCCTCTGCCTTCAGCAGGGCCTCCAGACGCAGATGCGCCGATGTTTCCGCCTCCCACATTCGCCGGATATAACATCCGGTCTCTTTGGCTACCGTCTCTTGGCACACTTCGCCGCGGTCGATCAACGCGTCCAGGCCCATCTCCGGGCCCTCCGCATCACAGTCCAGCATCTGTGATGTGGCGTTGATCAGTTTTAACCGGGGCAGAAAAACGTGCCCATTGCCCTCGTTATAGGTCAGCTCAAAGAGCACCGCTGCCTGATAGCGCTGGATGCTGTCAAGATTGATACCCAAATCCAGGGCCATGCGATCCGTGATATCGAAGGACACCCCGCAGCTGTCGCTGGAGAGCAGGTAGGGATTTTCCCGGATTTTTTCTAAGGCGGCGTCCCCGTACTGCTGCCGCAGCCGCATAGCCAGCACGGTTGGCAGCTCATATTGTGCCAAGAACGCCATCAGCCGCCGCAGGCCCATATGCTGGCGGAAACCCGCGGCAATTTCCTGGGCCCTCCGGGCCGTGATGCCTTTGACGGAACAGAGCCGCTCCGGCTCGGTCTCCAGAATATCCAGCGTTTCTATGCCGAAGCGGTCGACAATATTCCGGGCCGTGACAGGGCCCAGTCCTTTACAGACGCCGGAGGAGAGGTAGCTGAAGATTTCCTCCTCGTCCTCCGGCAGACTCCGCTCCACCTCGATAGCCCGAAGCTGTTCTCCATGTTGGGGATGCTCTTCCCAGATGCCGTTCACGGTCAGGTGTTCCCCGGGGGCAATACAGGGGATACAGCCTACCACGGTAAGAATCTCCCCCTCCTCGGTCAGGAGACGGAGGACCGTATAGCCGTTTTCGGCATTCTGGAAAATAACACTATGTACGGTTCCTTCCCGGCAAATCAGTTCTTCCATTCCTTGGACGTCCTCTCTTTTTCCCTCCAGGTTTTTTTCCTTTATTTCCGTTCACGTTACAGCTTCCATTCTCCGGCAGCTACCAGGGCGGCTTCTTTTTCCCGCCGCGTCAGATACTCCGCCAAAGCTTTGGCGTCCTGGGTCAGTCCGCAGTCCGCCAGGAGAATCTTCGCACCCGGAAGTCCCCCTTGGACTCGCCGCAGTTCCCGCATGTCCGCCTCCAGTGACAAAGCCTCACCTTTCACCGGAAGAACCAGCAGAAGACCCGGAATCGCCGGGCGGCCGATTTGAAGCACCGCTCCTCCAATAATCCACACCAGGGCCGTTAGGCCTACCGCAGAGAGAAACGCTATGATTCCGTCTTGCAATAGCAGCATTGTTTTTCACCTCAGTGTAGTGTATGCTGCCGCCGGCTTTTGTGGTTCCTCCCAATGTGAGAAGGGAGATCTCGCTTCCGCGAGGGGCTGGATTTTTCCCTCCAGGGGAACGGGATGCCGGTTCATTGCGCCGCCGCCGCAGCGAGACGATTCCCAGCTCCTGTCAGGGCCGCCAATGGGAGGCCGGAAATCGCTGAGCGTCCTGCCTATCTATCTGCCCGCACCTACCTTTCAGACCTCTGGTCCTGAACTGGCAAACGCCTTCTGCTCTTAACGCATAATCCCCAATTCCGTCAAAATCGCTTCCTCCCTCTTCCGCATCTGCTCTTTCATGGCCCCCTCGTCGACGTGGTCGTACCCCAACAGATGCAAAACCGAATGCACCGTCAGATACGCCAGCTCCCGCCGCTTGGAGTGCCCATATTCCTTCGCCTGCGCCTCCACGTGTTCCATGGAAATCATCATATCTCCCAATGGGACCAAACCCGTCCCCGGGTCCGCGTCCTCCTGGCCCGGCAATTCCCCCGGCCGGAGATCGAAGGCCGGAAAGCTCAGCACATCCGTCGCCCGGTCTACCTGGCGCATCTCCCGATTCACCTGATGTATCTCCTCATCATTGGTGACAAGCACATCTACTTCACAGGGGAAATCTACCCCTTGGGCAGCCAGCGCCGTCCGAATCACCATGCGGATAAAGGCAATCTGGCTCTTATTTACCCCCGGGACCTTGGCAGTGACGGTAATGTAATGTCGTTTCATGGGCATTCCCCCCTTTATAGTCCTCCGGCAATCCATTCCGGAAGGTTTTCCCAGTCCCAGAAGACTCCTTCGCCGCAGTCCATGATGCGGGCGTCCAGCAGCTCGCAGAGAAATTTAAGCGGGTACGCCCAGCGCTCCCCGCAGCCGGGGCGGGAGAACAGGATCCCCCTCAGGGGCTCGTCCTCACGCTCCACAGCCAGGTTGAATTCCAATGCGTAGTCCGGGGAGCTGAGCACGGGAAACCAAATCCCCTCGTCCAGATGGGCATAGCCGCTGATGAGGTCCGGGAAGCGGCCGTGCAGCATGGTTTTCAATTCCCGCCAGCAGGGCATGGGAACCACCTCCATAACCTCCTCCAGGTCCTTCTCCCGGTTGGAAGCGGTTTTCATCAGGTAGACATCCCAGCTCATTTTCGTCTGCCCTTGCCGGAGTCCTTCCGCTCCTTGTGGTTCTCGTAGTCCTCATAGGCTTGTACAATTCTCTGAACCATGACATGCCGCACCACATCCGCATTGGTCAGCTGACAGATGCCAATGCCTTCCACGTTCCGCAGGACCCGCATAGCCTCCTTCAGGCCGGAAGTCTTGCCGTCCGGAAGGTCAATCTGCGTTGCATCGCCGGTGATGACGATTTTCGACCCAAAGCCCAGCCGGGTCAGGAACATTTTCATCTGTTCCCGGCTGGTGTTCTGGGCCTCATCCAGAATGATGAAGCTATCGTCCAGGGTCCGTCCCCGCATGTAAGCCAGAGGCGCTACCTCGATGCTCCCCCGCTCCAGATATTTCTGATAGGTTTCCGCCCCCAGCATATCAAAGAGGGCGTCATACAAGGGCCGCAGGTACGGGTCCACCTTGGACTGAAGGTCCCCCGGCAGGAAGCCCAGACGTTCCCCGGCCTCCACGGCGGGACGGGTGAGAATAATTCGGTTGACCTCCTTGTCCCGGAAGGCCTGCACCGCCGCCGCCACCGCCAGATACGTCTTTCCCGTGCCTGCCGGGCCCACGCCGATGGTCACGGTGTTTTTCAGCACCGACGCAATATATTCCTTCTGTCCCACAGTCTTGGGCTTAATTGGCCGGCCCTTGGCGGAGATGCAGAGAACATCACCGGTAAGTTCCGCGATTTTCTCCTCTTTCCCCGCCCGGACCATGCTGATGACATAGCGGACATTCTGTTCCCCAATCGCCTCTCCCCGGCTGGAAAGCGTCAAAAGGGCCTGAATGGCCTTGCAGGCCAGGGCGGTATCCTCCGCGCCGCCCTCTACCCGAAGTTCTCCGTCCCGGTTCACCACGGTGACGGAGAACTCCCGCTCCAACAGCCGGATGTTTTCGTCAAAAGACCCAAAAATATTGATGGCCTGTTCCAGCCTCTCGATACTGATTCTCTGTTCCACAGTCTTCACGCTCCTAAGTCACCTGTATCGTCCGTATAAATGGGCGCCGCTTCCCCAATCTCCTCCCGGCACTCTGCCGACAGTGTCACCACCAGCGTATCCCCCCGCTGCCGGGCACTGCACAGGCTGGACCGCACCTCGCCATAAGGTTCCACCATCTCCCGAAGCTGGGCAGACAGAATTGCCTCCGCAGCCTTTTCCGCCTGGGCGGCGTCCTGGGGAACCGGGACGGTCTCATAAAAACGCCAGGTCTCCGTCACCAGGGTGACCGGCAAGGGGACCCCCAAAAGAGACCAGGGATGCCTGTTGGTTATTTTATCATATTCCGCCCCTTCAATGCTACTGTTTGAAAAGAATTTTATCCGCCGGGTTCCAAAAATCAGAGAAAACCCCGTTTTTTCCTGGCCGGTATAGCGCTTCTCCTCCACCGTCAAAGGCACAGAGGTTCGCAGCTGATACCATGTCCGGGCGGAAACCCGCCCCAGGCCCCCCAGTACCCGGGCCCCTACGGTGTCTGTATCTTCCACACCGGAGATCAGAATCTGCCCCTCCGTTACAGCGCTGCCCGGGACCACACAGGCCACCCCGCCAATGGTCTGTATCTCCAGCACCAGCCCCGCCCGGCGGGCAATCAGGTTCGACGGCTCCCGCCGGTCAATCAGCACAGGCGCCGGAATCCGCTCCCGCACCTGGACACTGGCCCGGCAGCCGGAGACGTTGACGGCAATCCAGCTCAGTTCCGGTATGTCCAACAGAACATGATTGCGGATGTCCTCCCCGTTGAGCGAGAGGCCGAAGCTCCCCAGACCCACGCCGTTTTTCTCCAGAGCCCGGAGAATACGCTCGGTGGGCACCGTCTCATTCCCCTCCACCTGAAAATCCCAAATGAAAAAAGAACCCAGAAACAGCGCCAGCCCGCAGCCTACCAGTCCCATCAGCAGGGCTTGCCGGTGACGGAAGCGGAGAAGAAAATAGGGTGCCCCCTCCAGTCTTACCACCGAGAAGGTACAATCCAGATTCTGCCCCACCCGCCGCAGGGTCCGCCAGTCCCGCCGGGAGAGGCGGCAGGTAAAAGCGGTCGGAGATTCCCATTCCAAATCCCAGAAAGCCAGCTCCTGGGCCCCACAGAGGTTCAGCACGCGTTCGGGAAAGGCACATTCCGCCCGGATGCGGACCTGTCCCCGCAGGCGGTTTACCAGCTCATTCAGCATCCTGCCCCACCCATTCCACGGCGCCGATTCTGCCGCCAATGCGCAGCTCTCCCGCCGTCATAGCCATCAGTGTCAAGTGCTTCCCCTTTATACGAAGCACCCCGGCGGAGGTATTGGCGTCAATCTGTTCCTCCGTATAAGCCAGCAGGCCCATGTGATGCTCCAAATACAGTTGGCGGCTGCCCACCATCTCCAGCCGGGGCAGGCCCGCCACAATATCTGCCGGCAGGTCGAAAAGCTCTGCCACGGAGCTCAGCACCCCTGCCTCACGGTCACGCCGGTTTCGTTCCATGCAACTCACCTCAGAGAATTTCTATGCGCCGGAAGCTTCCGGCATGATTGTCTTTCCCTCCGCATAAGCATTCTTTGGTGATGGATATGAACAAACGCTGGCGGGCGGACGCCTGCCTGGTTCTCTGCGGCCTGCTGGTCTGGTTTCTGGCGGACGCCGCCCGGGTGCGGGCCGCAGCGGCGGCGGGGCTGGCCCTGTGCGGCCGGGCGGTGATTCCCGCTCTGTTTCCCTTTCTGGCTGTGTCTGGGATACTGATTTCTTTGGGCTTCGGCCAGTGGGCAGGGCCCCGGCTGGCGGGACTCATGAGTCTCTACCGTCTTCCGGGCGCTGCCGGGTCCGCTCTGCTGCTGGGCTTGGTGGGAGGCTACCCCATCGGAGCCCGAACGGCGGCGGAGCTGTATGAAAAAGGCCTCCTGACCCAGGGGGAGGCCCAGCGGCTTCTGGGCTTTTGCAACAACTCCAATCCCGTCTTCCTGATCAGCGTGCTGGGGAGCGGCGTCTTCGGCAGCACCCGTGTGGGCATTTACCTTTGGCTGATCCATTTGCTCTCCGCCTTGCTGACAGGCTTTTTCTTTCGGAGAAAAGAGGGAGCAGCCTCGGTACGGCGGCGAATGACAAGTACTTCCCCTTTCCAGTCTGCCCCCCTGGCCGCCGCCTTTGTGGAGGGAGTGCGGAATGCCTGCGGAAACATGGTGGCCATCTGCGGCTTCATCATTTTCTTCTGCGTCCTTTCCAGCCCCCTGTCTGCCCTGGACAGTCCTCTGGGCACCGCTCTCACCGGGGCTCTGGAGCTCTTTTCTTTGACGCCCCGGCTGGCCGCGAACCGGCTTAGTTTTATTCTGGCTTCCGTCTGCGCTGCCTGGGGCGGGACCTCTATCCTCTGCCAGACAGCAGCCGTGCTGGAAGGCAGCGGCCTGGGCATGAAGACCTGCCTCAAAGGAAAGATCATCCAGGCCCTTCTGGCCGGGGCTTTAGCGGCGGGAATCAGTGCGCATCTTTTTTGAGGAAAAAGACGGGACATCCCGTTCTTTTTTCCTTTTCAGCCTCCTTTCCGGGTCTTTTCTCCCGGCACAGGTCAAATGCGCCATTTCCCGCGCCCTCTGCCATACCATTTGCCGTTATGCCTTCTAATTTTGAAGGCCAACGGGAAACGGCTCTCCGGACAAGCCGGAAAGCCGCTCCTTTTCGTATTTCTTCGACAAAATTCTACTTTTTGTATTATCTCTGTCCCTTGTCGTAGGGAATGCCTTCTGCCTTGGGAGCCCGGGACTTCTTGGACGTGAAGGCCAGCACCACCAGAGAAATGATATAAGGCAGCATGTTGTACACAGAACCGGGGATATTCAAGGCCTTCAACAGGTCGAATCCGGTATATACGTTGCCCAAGGCCCGGAAGAAGCCGAACAGCAGCGCCGCCAAAGCAATCCGCGTGGGCTTCCACTGACCGAAAATCATGACAGCCAGTGCCAGGAAACCGAAGCCCGCCACACCATTTTCAAACTTCCACTCGCTGACGCCTGCGGTGATGTACACGATACCACCCAGGCCGCCCAGCATGCCGGAAATCAGCACACCGGCATAGCGCATCTTATAGACGTTGATGCCCACGCTGTCCGCCGCCTGGGGATGCTCGCCGCAGGCCATAAGGCGGAGGCCAAACCGGGTCTTATACAAGGAGACATAGGACCCAACCAGCGCCAGAATGGCCAGCAGCATAAACCAGTTGAACTCAAAACTGCCAATATTTACGATAAAGGCCTTTTTGGCATTGATGTACTGGATGGTAGAGGAGACATTGTCCACGCTCTCGGCGGTATTCATGGCCTTGACCAGGACCGTGGCCGCCGCAGTGCCCAGCAGGTTCATAGCCGTGCCCACCAGGGTCTGGTCCGCTTTGAAGTTGATGGCCGCCACCGCCAGCAGCAGGGAGTAAAGGACGCCCAGCACGATAGACGCCAGCACCACCAGCAGTATCATGCCAAAGGCCGGGGTGCTCTCCGGCAGGAATTTCATCATCAGCGCGCCGCCCAGAGCGCCCATCACCATGATGCCCTCCAGACCAATGTTGATGACGCCGGAGTGCTCGGAGAAGCAGCCGCCCAGGGCTACCAGCAGCAGCACGGACGCGAAAATCAGGGTGTATTGCAGCAGCAGAATCATTTCTCGCCGCCTCCTTTCTCAGCCTTCTTCTCGTCCCGGCGGTTCAGCCAGTTGTTCATCGCCGTCTTGAAGAAGAGGACAAAGCCGCAGAGGTAGATAATCAGCGCGGAGATGAAGTCGGAAATCTGGGCGGAATACATGGTTTTGTCCACATAAGCGCCGCCGTTGGTGATGTGCTGAATGAAATAGGAGGAGAAAATCGCTCCAATGGGATGCAGTCCCCCCAAAAAGGCGGCGGCAATACCGTTAAAGCCCATGGCGGGAACGGCGGACTGGGTACACTGCCACTGCTCAAATCCGGAGAGGAACAGCATAGCCGCGCCCATACCGGCAAGACCGCCCGCGATTGCCATGGTGAGAATCAGATTCTTCTTCTCCCGCATACCGCAGTATTTGGCGGCAAACCTGTTGCAGCCCGTGGCCTTCAGCTCATAGCCCAGCTTGGTCTTTTCCAGCAGAATCCACACCAAAACGGCCACTAGGGCTGCCAGGGGCACCGCCAGGGTGACGTACTGGTTCTTGCTGAACAGCTCTCCCAGCCCCATGGAGGGAATCAGCGCCCCTTCATTGGTGCTGGCCAGCGTGTACGTATAGGGGCTGGTCTCCTCCTTCACCTTGGTCAGCAGCAGGTTCACGCAGTAAAGGCTGATCCAGTTGAGCATGATGCAGGAGATGACCTCGTTGACGTTGCAGTAGGCCTTCAGCAGGCCGGAAACAGCGCCCAGCAAAGCCCCGGCGGCCACGGCGGCGATCAGGCACAGGAACCAGGGCAGCTTCAGCCCCAGGGCGCAGTACAGCGCCGCACCGGTGCCCACCACATACTGGCCCGCCGCACCAATGTTGAACAGGCCCACCTTATAAGCAAAGAGCACCGACAGGCTGCACATCAGCAGCGGCGCCGTCTTCACCAGAGTGCTGCCGAAGTAGCGCAGCTGTGCCGTGGATTTGGAATAGGTCATGAAGTTCTCCACAATGGCCAGAATCGCTCCATTGGCTCCGGCGGGGTTGATCATCAGCAGGGCCACATAGCCCAGCAGCAGGCCCAGCAGAATACACAGCAGAGAGGCCAGCAGAGACTGTACCGCGCCATTGCGCAGCAGGGAGGTTTTTTCGTTTTTCATACCTTACGCCCCCTTCTTCTTTGCGCCGGCCATGTACAGGCCCAGCTCTTCCACCGTTACGGTCTTGGGGTCAAATTCCCCCACGATCTCCCCCTCGTACATCACCAGGATGCGGTCGGAGACATTCATCACCTCGTCCAGCTCCAGACTCACCAAAAGCACGCCCTTTCCGGCGTCCCGCTGGGCCACAATCTGCTTGTGTATGTACTCAATGGCGCCCACATCCAGACCGCGCGTGGGCTGGACAGCGATGAGCAGCTCCGGATTCTTGTCAATCTCCCGGGCGATAATGGCCTTCTGCTGGTTGCCGCCGGACATGCTCCGGGCCCGGGTGACGGGGCCTTGGCCGGAGCGGACGTCGTACTGCTCAATAAGCCCCACGGCATACTCACGAATGGTTTTCCGCTTCAGGAAGCCGGCGGGTGTGACGAAGTGGCTCTCAAAATAGCGCTGGAGCACCATGTTGTCTTCCAGGGTATAATCCAACACCAGACCATGCTTGTGGCGGTCCTCGGGAATGTGGCTCAAACCGGAGGTATTCCGCTTGCGGATGGGAAGCCGGGTAATATCCTGTCCGCCCAGAGTCAGTGTGCCTTCCTTCAGGGGCTCCAGACCCGTAAGGCCGTAAACCAGCTCCGTCTGGCCGTTGCCGTCAATGCCGGCAATGCAGACGATCTCCCCCCGATGGACCTGGAAGCTCACATCTTTGACCGCGTTGTTCTTGTGCCGCTTGGAGGCCACGGTCATGCCCTTCACATCCAGCACCACCTCGCCGGGCTGCGCAGGGGCTTTTTCCACCACGAAGTTCACGTCCCGGCCCACCATCATCCGGCTCAGCTCCTCCTGGGAACTGGAGGCAATCTCCACCGTGCCGATGTACTTACCCTTCCGCAGCACAGAACAGCGGTTGGCCACGGACATGATTTCATTGAGCTTGTGGGAGATGAAGAGGATGCTCTTCCCCTCGGCGGAGAGGTTTTTCATAATATGCATCAATTCCTCAATCTCCTGGGGAGTGAGGACGGCGGTGGGCTCGTCAAAAATGAGAATCTCATTCTCCCGGTACAGCATCTTCAGGATTTCCGTCCGCTGCTGCATACCCACGGTGATATCCTCCACCAGGGCATCCGGGTCCACGTGGAGGCCGTATTTCTCCGATAAGGCCACCACCTTTTCTCGGGCCTCCGCCTTTTGGAGAAACCCGTGCTTACAGGGCTCTACGCCCATGATGATATTGTCCAGGACACTGAAGCACTCCACCAGTTTGAAATGCTGGTGCACCATGCCGATTCCCAGATCATTGGCGTCGTTGGGGTCCTTGATGGACACTTCCCTGCCATCCTTCTTGATGACGCCTTCCTCCGGCTGGTACAGGCCGAAGAGCACACTCATCAGCGTAGATTTTCCGGCGCCGTTTTCGCCCAGCAGGGCGTGGATTTCGCCTTTTTTCAGCTGTAGGGTGATATTGTCGTTGGCCACAATGCCGGGAAAGCGCTTGGTGATGTTCAGCATCTCAATGGCGTAACTCTGTTCCAATTTCACAACCTCCTCCTTCTCTGTTTCCCAGAGCCTCTTGCGAGAATATAGGCTCTTGTTCATTGTATCATATCATCCTGAGGATTTCAAAGCATTTTTTGAAAATTTTCACAAAGTCAACCTTTTCTCTCCACAATATCCCAAGAGCACAGAAAAGCGAGGACGGGAAATTCCCGTCCTCGCTGCTTTGAGGGGTTTTCTTACTTGATAGCGCCCAAATCGTTCAGCGTGATATTGGAAACGGCGGGCATCTGGGAGATGTCGTCGGACACCGTGATCTTGCCATCGAACATATCCTTCACCAGGGCCTTATAGTCGTCCTGGGTGAAGCCTTCACCCCACAGCGTGGTCTCCATAGGCAGAAGGACATAGTTGGCGTCCGGATCGTCGCCGGAAACCAGGCCCAGGGCCTCGGCCTTGCCGCCGTAGTTGGCGAAGTTGCCCGCGGCTACCTCGTCCAGCATGTGCTTAACGGTAGCGCCCAGACCCTTCATGGCGGAAGTCAGCGTCACACCCTCGCCGTAGCCAGCGTCCAGCGTGAAGCTCTGGTCCACGTCCACACCGATCACCTTGGTGCCAGGAACCTTGGCAGCCGCCTCACCAGCGGAAGTGCAGATACCGCCACCGCAGGCGAAGACCGCCTGGACGCCCAGGTTCTGATACCAGTTGTCCATATAGGCCGTGATATCGGGGTCACCATTGAACTGGTTGCCATAGACATACTCAACCGTAGCATCCACGCCCAGCTCACCGGCGGCCGCGTCCACGCCCTGAACAAAGCCATAGCCGAAGCGCTGCACGGCGGGAACGGCCATGCCGCCCAGGTAGCCCAGGTGGGTGTAGCCCAGCTTCACGGCGGCGACGCCGGCCATGTAGCCGCAGAGCTCTTCCTTGTAGACGGCGCAGTACACGTTGCTGGGAACGCTGCCGCCCACGTCGTCCTCGCTGACGTCCAGGGCGATGAAGCTGATTTCGGGATAGCTATCGGCCACCTGCACGATGGTCTCGCCAAAGGCGAAGCCGGGCATGACGATGACGTTGTAGTCCTCGTCGGCGGCCTTCTCCACCATGGCCACGCGCTCGGCGGTGGAGTTACCGGCGGGCTTGTAATACGTAAACGTCACGCCGTTGGCCTCACACCAGGCCTTGCTGGCCTCGTAGGTGGTCTGGTTGAAGGACTGGTCGGTGATGTCGCCGTAGTCGGTAATCATGGCGACGCGGATGTCCGCTCCGCCCTCGTCGGGGGTATTGGCGGGCTCTTGCTGCTGGCTGTCGCCGCTGCTGCCGCTGTCACCGGAGCTGCCGCTGTCACCGGAGCTGCCGGAATCCCCGCCGCAGGCGGCCAGGGACAGGACCATCGCCAATGTCAGCAGGAGCGCAAAAAACTTCTTCATTGGAATCAACCTTCCTTTTCAAAATTCCCTTCCCCGTTCCAAAGACCGGGAAGGTGGACTCATTATACCATATTCTCCGGCAATTTCAACCGGATTCCGAAATTCTTTTCCAGGAGTTCATAATTTCCACAAAGCCGCTCCGGACAGCCTCAGCCCTTCCGCGCCATTTCCACGGCGGTTTCCAAGGCAATTTCCATCATCTGGCGGAAGCTGGTCTGCCGCTCCGCCGGGGAAAGCTCCTCTTTTGTCACAAGGCTGTCCGAGATGGTGCACATAGCCAGCGCCCGCTTCCCTGCCTCGGCGGCGTTGCAGTAGAGGGCCGCCGCTTCCATCTCCACGGCCAGCACGCCCATGCGGGCCCAGTCCAGGCCGCCGCCTTTCTCCTTATAAAACACGTCGGAGCTCACCAGGTTCCCCACCGGGGGCTCCACCCCCAGGCGGCGGGCCACGGCCACAGCCGTCTCCAGCAGGGTGAAGTCCGCAATGGGGGCAAAGGTACCGCTCAGGCCATACTGATGGGCATACCGGGAGTCCGTGCAGGCTCCCTGGGCCATAACCACATCCCGCAGCTTCAGCTTGGGGGAAACCGCTCCGGCACTGCCAATGCGGATGATGTTGTCCACATCATAGAAGTGAAAGAGTTCATAGGAGTAGATGCCAATACTGGGCATTCCCATGCCGGAGGCCATGACGGACACCGGCGTGCCCCGGTAACTGCCGGTATAACCCTGGATGCCCCGGACGTTGTTCACCAGCCTGGCCTCCTCCAGGAAAGTCTCGGCAATAAACTTCGCCCGCAGGGGGTCGCCGGGCATCAGTACCGTTTTCGCAAAAGCGCCCTGAGGAGCTTCGTTGTGCGGCGTACCCATACCGTCAGCCCTCCTGGGCCTTGACGGCCTTCACAATACGGCTGGTTCCCAGGCGGGACGCGCCCAGATTAATGAAATCCTCCGCGTCCTTCAGGTCGGCAATGCCGCCGGCCGCCTTGATCTTCACATTGGGGCCCACATGCTTGGCGAAAAGGGCCACATCCTCCCGGGTGGCTCCGCCGCCGCCGAAGCCGGTGGAGGTCTTGATATACTCCGCTCCAGAGGCCGTGACAATTTCACACATCTTGATTTTCTCCTCGTCTGTAAGGAGGCAGCACTCGATGATGACCTTCAGCAGCTTGCCCTTGCAGGCGTCCTTGATGGCCTTGATTTCCGCCAGGATGTCGTCCCAGCGCCGGTCCTTCACCCAGCCGATATTGATGACCATATCCACTTCCGCCGCGCCGTTGTCTACCGCGTCGCCAGCCATGAAGCATTTAGCGGCTGTCGTATCATAGCCGTTGGGAAACCCAATAACCGTGCAGATGGGCAGCTTGCCGTCCACATACTCCGCCGCCTGCTTCACATAGCTGGCTGGAATACAGACGCTGGCACAGTGATACTTCATTCCATCATCACAAAGAGCTTGGATTTCCGTCCAGGTAGCTCCCTGGGTCAGGACAGTGTGGTCGCATTTGGCCAGGATTTCTTTCAGGTCCATTTCAGTCATCTCCTTTAGTGTTGTATAAACAGTCTCTTCTTTCTATTTTAGCAAAATTTCCCCTTCCTGTCCAGCCTTCTTTTGTTTATTTTATGGAAATACGCATTTTAAATGATAGAAATCTGATAAAATTACCGCATAGCCGTCCCTCTGCAGCCAATCCCCCATCCCGCTATGCAGCCCGGAGGGGTCCGCTTCCGTCTCCGCCCTTGCCGCAGCCAGAAAGGAACCCGCCATTTTTGAGGAAATGGTCCTTCTTATTTTACGATCCTTCCCCTCTGATGCAGTATCCTTTGGCGAACATTACCGAAGACGGCTTCCCTTTCCGCTCCAATCTTCAGGATCAGCAAAGGACTTGCAAAACCCGGTCCAGCGTGTTAAAATAAGCTTTGAAATTTTTTTACGGAGGCTATCCCATGAAAAAGCGAATTGCAGCCCTTCTCTGTACCCTGACGCTTCTGCTGGGTGCAGTTCCTATTGCCGGCGCTCTGGAGGGAGAATCCCAAAGAGCGGCAGAAACCTTAGCGGCTATCGGCCTACTCGAAGCCGTTCCTGCCGCGGCCAGCCTGGAAGAGCCCTCCACCCGGGTCCAGGCCGCCGAGCTCCTTACCCGGCTTTACGGCGTCACCCAGGCCCAGCGGGAGGTCAGCGCGCAGGACTACGCCATTGACCAGGGCTGGCTCACCGTCACCGGCCAGCAGCAGGAGCCCATCCCCGCCAATGAAATCTGCGCCGCCCTTCTTCGCCAGCTTGGATGGGAGGATGTGGAGGAGGCCTCCGCGCATCTCCTTGCCCGCCGTCTTGGTCTGGTCTACCAGAATTATGAAGGTCCCTTAACCCAGGGCGAGCTGTTCCAGCTGGTGCGGGACTCCCTGACCTATCCCGATACCAAAGGCGTCACCGCCGCCCAGCGGCTGGTGGACAAGGGCATCGCCTCTCAGGCCGCTGTGAAAGCCCAGGGCTTGTTGGACGAGGAATTTTCCGCCCGGCAGATTGCGGACCGGTACCTGACCACAGCCTTCTGTCTGGATACCTACTACACAGAGTCCCATTATCAGCGCGGCATCCCAGATAACGGCGGCAGCGGTTTCTTCATCTCCGAAGACGGACTGGCTGTCACCAACTACCATACCATTGACGAAGCCGTCCGGGCCACCGCCCAGCTCATCACCGGCGAGACCTATGAGGTAACAGAAGTGGTGGCCTATGACCGGGAAATCGATTTTGCCATCCTTCGAATCTCTCGGACCTCCACGGAGGGAAAGGAGACCCCCTGCTTCGCCAGCCTGGATCTGGTGGAAAATGCGGAGCTCCATCCCGGCGACAAGGTTTACACTTTGGGCAATCCCCTGGGCCTGGGTCTGGCCATCAGCGACGGCATCATCAGCGCCGTGGACCGGGTGGTGGAAAACTTTGCCCTCCCCTGCATTATGAACACCGCCGACATCTCCAACGGAAGCAGCGGCGGCGCCCTGCTGAATATCCGCGGACGGGTAGTGGGCATCACTACCGGCGCTTACAGCTACGGCAATAACATGTACATCGCCGTCCCTGTTACGCCCCTGCTGGAAGCCGACTGGGAAGCCGAGGGCATTTCCTTGGCCCAGGTGGCGGAGGAAGTGGACGCCGCCAAGGCTGCGGAGAAACAGCAGCGCTGAAATTTTTCGAAGATTTTTCCGGATTAACCCTTGAAAACAGGACAGACTTATGGTAACATTGTATGTTGTCAAATACTTCTCACGCATGGCGTGATGGAATTTTGGAGGTTGAACGATTTGCTGAAGTTGATTATTACCATCTTACAACTCCTCTGCGGCCTGGCCATCATTCTGGTGGTGCTGTTCCAGTCCGGTAAGAGCGCCGGGCTCTCCGGTGCGATCGGCGGCGTAGCGGACTCCTTCCTGGCGAAGAACAAGGCCAAAACGATGGACGCCAAATTGGCCCGGGCTACGAAGTGGGTGGGTGCAGCGTTCCTGATTTTGACTATGGTACTGCTCATTTTGGGCTGAACCGGCACAACAAGAAGTCCCTCCCTGAAGTGGGGAGGGATTTTTCTTTTTAAGCTTCCAAACGAACGAAAAATTTTTCGAAATTTTCAGAACAAGCGTTTGCTTTTTCTTTTCGCCTGTGTTATACTAGAGAAAATCAGCCGCAATCTTCAGACAAGGAGGTTATTATGGAACAGCTTACGCACATGCAGCAAAAAATTTACGATTACATCGTCTCCTGTATCCAAACCCAGGGCTATCCCCCTTCTGTACGGGAAATCGGCAACGCGGTGGGATTGAAATCCCCCTCCACGGTCCATTTCCATCTCAAACACCTGGAAGCCGCCGGTGTCATTGCCAAAGGAGCCGGAAAAGGGCGGGCCATTGCCCTCACCGCCCCCGCTGCTCCCAAAAATCATATCCCCATTGTGGGAAACGTAGCGGCCGGCACGCCCATTCTGGCTGAAGAGTGCATCGACGATTACGTTCTGTTCGACGTGGGTGGGCGGGAAAGCGAATACTTCGCTCTCCGGGTCCGTGGGGACTCCATGATTAAGGCCGGCATTTTCAATGGCGACCTGGTCATTGTTCACCGGCAGGCCACCGCTTATCAAGGCGAAATCATCGTGGCCCTGCTGGACAACGAAGCCACTGTAAAGCGCCTTTCCCTGCGGGATGGCCGCATCTGGCTGATGCCCGAAAACGACGACTACTCCCCCATTGACGGCACCTTTGCCCGCATTCTGGGAACCGTCACCGCTCTGGTGCGGCAGTACTGAAGCCGCCCTGTCCCCAGATGCCTTTTGGCTGCAAACATAATCTCTTCTGTCTCTCCGGAGCAGCCGGTAACCTGCAGATAAAAAAGCTGGAGCCCCTTGGCTCCAGCTTTTTTCTGTTTATGCGTAAGTGTCGATATACTGGCCCAGGCTGGGGGTGGGGGGAAGCATTTCCAGCTCACCCATAGCCTGCTGTTCCATATCCGACATCACATTCTTCTGCAAAGACATGGAATACTGCATTGCCAGCCGCGCCGAGCTCATCTGCATAGAAGCAAGGGCTACGTCGTTCATTCCTCAAGGCCCTCCTTTCCCTTGTTTTTTGCTGGAGGCACGGGCTTAAGCAGCCCAAGCAGCTCACTGGGCGCTGCCTCCTCCGCTGCGGAATCCCGGTTTGCCGCGGTGGCGTCCAGCAGTTCGCTGCGGAGGATGGGTACCTCCTGCGGTGCCGAGATGGCCAGGCGAACCCGGCCGCCCTCTATGGATACCACGCTGATGGAGATCTCCTCTCCGATGATCACGGACTCACCAGGTTTACGCTGTAAAATCAGCAAAGCACGGCCTCCTCCCCGCGGCTAAACTCAGCCAAGGGATGCCGCATTTCGTAATGCTCCATGATAACCTGACGGGCCTCCCGGGTCTCCGGATGGATCACCAGAGGGCATTTCAAGTTCACCGTACTGGCAGATACCGGGTTCTTCACGGCGCAAAGCACATAGAATCCCAGATCCCCCACCTCTTCTACGCCAAACTGCCGCAGCTCCGCCTTCGTCAATTCCGGCGCGTAATCCGGCTTCAGCGAGAAGGGGTCCAGCACCACGAAGGCCAGGGCCGGAGTCGCCACGCTTTGAAGACACAGCATGCTCCCTCCGCCGCCTTCGAAAGGCAGAAGCAGGAAGGCATGCTCTTCATCAAAACCAAAGAGCCCCGCCGGGAAACGGATGACATCCTTTTCCTCGTACTCCACATTCCCGAAATACTTACTCTGTAATTCTGCCGTCATGCCTGCAAATCCACCGGTTCATAATCCGGGTCGGCGGAGGGGGGCACGTACAGAGGCCCGCCCACATATTTGATAATCACTTCCGGCTTCTGTTTTACGGAAATTTCAATGTCGCCAGGGATGAATTCAAACTCCGTCTTGTTAATCCGCCAATCGAAATTCAATTTATCCATCTCGTAGCGGATATTCATCTCCGCCGGGTCCCACGTGATTTCCGGCCCCGCCTTGGGGATAAAATCTAATCCGGGCTGGCTGTACATCTCTGTGCTGATGGCCGTTTTGGCCAGCTGAGCCTGGACATCCTCGCCAATTTTTGCCTTCAAGTACAGCTCTCCTTCCTGCGCGAGAGCGGCGGTGGCCTGATAGGCAGCCTGCTGGCCCTTCTGAGCGCTCTGCTCAATGCTGGTGGTTGGGGAGGGAAGAATGGAATTACGCATCTCAAACGTATCCACATTCAACTGAATCGGCCGGCTTTTGATGCTCAATCCGCCTTTGTCTCGAGAGACCTCCAGCTCTGCCGTTCCCTTGGTATACTGCAGCTGAGCGCGGGAGGTCCGCATTTCGATTTCAATGGGCACTCTGGTTATTTCAATCAACTGTTCCATACTGCATAGCGCACTCCTTCCTCATTGATTTTATTTCTATCTTTTTATTAGAAATTCATATAATCCATTAAGCTTTGAGAGAGAACGCTGTTGCCCACCTTCAGGGCCGTGTCGTAGCAATACTTGGCAAACATATACTCCGAAATCGCGGCCGCCGGGTCTGCATCCTCCAGAGCCAGGAACTGCTGCTCCAGGGATTCTGCCGTATCCGTCAGCTGGTCCACGTTGTCGTGGAGGAAGCTGGCCTCCGTATCCAGCTCTGCGTAACGCTGCTTCACCTTGCTGGACACATCCTCGAACTGATGCGCCAGGACCATGAACTCATCCCGTTCCGCGTCACTGGCAAACTTGCCGCTGTCCGCATCGCAGTTCTGAAGAATCTGGCCCATGCGGTAGGTAACCGAAACAATATTATTGGGTACCTCCGCTTTGACGGTGCGGCTGTTGCCGTCCGCATCGGTCAACGTAATTTCCTTCTCCGTGGTGCCATAGCCGCCCAGGTAATAGATTCCCTGGAGTGCCACGTTGGACACGCTGGAGCCCACGACCTCGCCGTCGACCTCCTTGTAGCCCAGGCCAATGTCCACGTACTTTTTCTCATCCTGCGTGAAGTACCGCAGCTTCTCCTGGTCCGCCGGATCCATGGAATCCACCGGTACGCCGCGATAATAGAGGGTCATGTCGGCCCGCTTCTCATCGTTCGTGCCGGTGCCGTCGATTTTCAGGTACTTATAAGCGCTGTTCTCGTTGTAGGCGGGATTTTCATTGGGAACGATCTCCGCGTCCGCAGCATCTTCAACCGGTTCACCATTCACATTCAGGTAATACTCGTTCCCAGGGCCATTCGGCTGGGTCAAATCCGCGTCGGGATTGATCTTCGCCACCCGCTCCGCTTCGTCTATATTATTGGTGGGCACGCCGCCTACGCCCAGGTACTGGAACGCCGCCGCGTAATCCGGATTGGTGGGGTCCTTCGCCGCCAGGGCCGGGTCGATATAGTCCGGATTCGTCCGGGTCTCCCAGGTGAAGGGAACGTTCAGCGTGTCCGCGCCGGAGAAGATATAGTTCTCACCATAGCGGCCATTCATGATCTGGGCGATGTTCTTGGCCTTGGCCACCATGGACTGGCCCAGGGCGTTCCGGCCCGACGCCGTGGAATCGCTGATGCCCCGCAGCAGCGACGTGAAAGTATTGTCATTGCTCACCGTGTCGATGTCCAGAGAGATTTCCGCCGACGCTTTCCAGGCCACGTCATACTTCCGGGCCACGGACTCGTTGACCGTCAGCTGGCTGCTGGTGCGCAGATAGGACCGGCGCAGCTGGAAGCAGCGGGTAGCCAGGGCGGGGTCCTCGGCGTAGGTATTGAAATTCCGGCCGGTGAGGACCTTGTTCATGCTGTTGCTCATGTTGAAACCGGAACGGTTCAGGTTATAACGGTAACCCTTCAGCGTACCGATTGTGGTCATACGTGGTATCATGAAAGCTCCTCCTTAAAATCAGGTGGTCAGACCGGTGTTGTTGATAAGCTTGTCAAGGACACTGTCCAGGGTCGTCATCAGCCGGCAGGCCGCGTTGTAGGATTTCGCGTACATCATCAGATTCATGGCCTCGTCGTTGAAGTCCACGGAGGAAACGGAATCCCGGCTCGTGTCAATGGAGAGGGTATTTTCGTAGAAGGTATCCAGCATGGTGCTGGAGTACTTCTGGTCCGCACCCAGGATGGCGCCCATCTTGTTCCAGAATTCCGTAAAGCTGCCGGTGAACATCACGTCCCCGCTGGCGCCTTCCGCCCCGGGAACATCGCTGGGCCGGTAGTCCATCTTCTCGTCAATCAGGCCCTGCATGTGGAGGATGTTCTCGCTGTCGCCGGAGGCGGGCTCCGTGGAGCCCGGCGGGCAAGTAAAGCTTCGAACTACCAGAGGGTTCACAGACCAGTCAGCGGAGATATCGATATTGGAAGCGGTGATGTTGGTGGGGTCGTTGCTGTTGTTGCTGTTGCTGAAGAGCACGCCGCCATCGAAAATGCCCTTTGCGTTGGCCTTCAGAGCGTCACCCTCCAAAGTGGGGTTGCCATCGGCATCGTATTTCTGCCCCTTCAGGTAGGCGTCAATAATTTCCTGGCTGTTGTCCTTGTCCGGGTCGTAATGGAGGCCGGTCTCCTCCTGAAGCCGCCGGACGATTTCCGGAGGCTGGTCTTTCAGGGTAGTGTTCTTGTTCAGCACGAGCGTATCCGTCGTATCGGTTCCATCTGCCGCCATACCCGTCACGGTCACCGGCACACCGATTTCCTCGCCCTTCTCATTGACGCCGGTGGTAATATAATTTCCATCCGGGTCCATCCGGAAGCCCTGGTTGGCCGCGTTGAAGGCGTTGGCCACCTGATTGGCCAGGGCGTCCAGCATCTTCTGATAGTAGGGGATGCCCCGCTTGCTGCCGGCGTTCTCGTCGGCGTTGCGCAGCGCTCCGGTGGCCAAGTCGCCGTTGATTACTTCCAGGTCGGTGAACTCACCGGCCTCGGTCAGCAGCTCCCGCTCGGCCTGGAGACCGCCGTGGAGGTCGTTGTCGTCCAGCTCCACCGGCTTGGAGGCTGTCTGAATGTATTCCTGCTTGAAATATTTCCCCGCTTTATTCATGCGGTAAACCGTAATCAGGATATCCTTGTTGTCCTGCTTCTCCGCCACGGAGCCGCCGTTCTTGATGGCCTTCTTCGCCGCCTCAATCTCGGCAGGATCGGTAATCTCGGTCTCCGCGCCCAGCTCCTCGGTGGTGTAATGCAGCCGGCCCGTCTTGTTCCGCATCTCGGATACCGTCAGGTTGAAGTTGGGGTTGTCGACCATCTTCGCTTTCGTGGGGTCGTTGGTCGGGTTGCCCTCTCCATCCAGATAGGGCATGTAGGCGGGGTTGGCCTTGGGTTCCTCGGCGGCATTGTTCACATCCGTGGGCTTCCCGTCTTTATCCAGATACTGGGTAGCCGGGTCCTTCCCATCCCAGTCCGGATTTTCTACCTTCACCATCTCCGCCTGATCTGCGGTCATCACGGGGTCGCCGTTGGCATCCAGATACGGCCAGGTATCCTTGTTGTCCGGGTCCAGCTTGGCCGCCGGATTCTCCTGGGGCACCTGCTCCAGAATCAGCTGGGCGGCATAGATACCGTCAATCAGCATGGTGGAATCCGTCTCGACGCTGCCGTCGGGGTTGGCGTTGCCCAAGCGGATGGTCAGCTTCTCAATCTCCACGCCGTAGCTGAACTCCTCCATGCTGTACTGCACGTCGATATCCACCAGGCTGGAGAGCTTGTCAATCAGCAGATTCCGCTTGTCCCGCAGCTCCAGGGCGGGGTCGCCGTGGATGTCCGCCTTGCGGATTTCCGCATTCAGCTCCCGGATGCTGACAAGGTAGTCGTTCACCGTCGCCACGTCCTGCTTGAAGGCCGTGAGGGTATTCTTATAGGTCTGATTGAGCTGGTTGGCGTAGCTCTTGAACTTCTTCACCAGTTCTCTGGCCGCCGCCCGGACCTGGTTGTCGTACTCCTCGTGGCCGGTCTGCTCCACCAGCTGTTCCAGGGCGTCGTGGAGCTCGCTGAAATCCGCGCCGAGAAGACCGAAGTCTTCGCCCTCGGTCTGAACGCCTTTGCCCGTCTCGTCCAGGACCTGGGCAACGCTGTTCAGGCCGCCCAGCATGGCGTCCATATAGCCCATATTGGCGTTCTCCGTGCGGAAGCGGATATCCAGATAGGGGTTTCGAATCTGAGAAATGCCATTTACCAGAACACCCTGACCTACCCGGACGTCATTCTGGGCATAATACCGGTCTGCACCGGAACAGTAGAGGCTCGACTGATCCACCCGCTGGCGGGTGTAGCCCTCGGTATTGATGTTGGAAATGTTGTTGCCGGTGACGCCCAGGCCGGTCTGCGCGGCATAGATGGCCAGCCGGGCCTGGGTAAACGCACCAAAGGTTCCAATACTCATATCATTAACTCCTTTGTCTCACGAAGAAGAATTCAAGCGCGGAAATCTGTTTTCATCGACGGCGGCGGACCACTTTGCGCAGGCTTGCCGTAGCCGGGGCCCATTTCCGGCGGCGGGCCGCCCATTTGGGCCACCATAGCGTCCACCTCCCGCATGTTCTGCTCCAGGAAGGCCCGGGCCTTCTTGGATTTCTGCCGGTAGGTCTGGTAGCTTCCCTGCAGAACCGCCACAGCCTCCTCCACCGGCTTGCGCCACTGGGCGGGAATCCGGCTGGGGGTTTGGGAGAGGGAAAGGCCCTCCATTCCCAACTGGGACAGCAGACGGTCCCGGGTCTGCTCCAGTCCGCGGAAGGTGAGGGCCAGGGCCTGCTCCTGGTTCATCAGTTCATTCAACGTCTGGAGGTCATCGGTCTTGGCGGCCTCCAGCTGTCTGTCCGCCAAGGCGCCCAATTCCTCCACACTGCGGGACATAGACGCCAGGAAGGAGAGGTAGGACTGTATCAATTCTTCCATCGCTTACTCCTCCACCAGAAACAGCATCCGCCCCGCAATGGCCATGGGGTCCGGTCTGTACTCGCCGGCGCTCACCTGGCTGTGCAGCTCCTGAATATCGCCGGTAGTCGTGGCGGTGCGCACATCCTGTGCCATCCGGCTGACCAGGTCCATCTGAAAGCTCCTGGCCGGAGCGGAGAAGGAGTCGTATTTGTGTCCAGCGGCGGCGGGGTAAGGCGCCCCCTGCTTTCGGGCGGTGTAATAGGTTTTCGTCCGGCTAACGGAAGAAATGGAGCCGGAACCGGGAGTTGTCAGCATCATACCTCACATCCTTTGCAAATGACAGAAGTCCGTTTCCACTATTATTCACTATTCATATCGGCCAAGACGGCGAAAAGTTAAGAAGAGGAGGGATAATTTTCTTGCCCCTTCCCGGAAAAGCGCCTCTTTCCCCGAAGCAGGGATGGAAAAACCGGTCCGGAGAGGGCCTTTCCTCGCCGAACCGGATGACGTTCCGCAAAACACGCAAAGCAAAAAAACCAAGTCTTTCCCCTCAGCGCAGGGTCTGCAGGTGCCGCAGCAGCACGGAGGAAATGGTCTCGCAGGAGGCCTGGATGCACACCGCGCCGATGTCGTGAGCCACCATGGGCATCCCATACACCACACAGGACTCCTTATCCTGGCCGATGGTGTAAGCGCCCCGCTTGCGCATCGCCAGCAGGCCGGCGGCGCCGTCCTGGCCCATGCCGGTCATGATGATGCCCACCATCTTGCAGCGCACCACCTCCGCCATGGACTGAAACATGGCGTCCACCGATGGGCGGTGGCCGCTGACCTTCTCCCCTGCCGTGCAGGAGATGGTGTATTTATCCCCAATCCGCACCAGGCGGCACTGCAAATCCGCGGGAGCCACGTAAGCCAGACCCCGGCGAAGCTCATCGCCGTTTTTGGCCTCCCGGACCTCCATTTTGCAGAGGCGGTTCAGCCGGTCGGCGTACATCTGCGTAAAGCCCTTGGGCATGTGCTGGACAATCACCATGGGGGGAATGTCCGCCGGGAGGCGCTTCATCACCTCCAAGGTGGCCTCCGTTCCGCCGGTGGAGGCCCCCAGGCCAATCACCACCCGGTCCAGACCTCCGCCGCCGCCCAGGGGCGGAATCACCGCCGCCGGCGCAGCGGGAGCAGCGGCCCGCGCAGAAGTCCGCACCCGGGCCATGGAGGCAATCAGCACTTTTTGGGCCAGGCCTGCCGTAAAGACCGCTTTGTCGTCCTGGGCCTCCGGCTTGCGGACGAAGTCCACCGCACCGGCGCTCAGCGCGTCAAACACCTTCAGGTTCAGGGATGACACCAGAATCACTGGTACCGGATGCTCGGGAATATAGCTCTTCAAAAACTCGATGCCGCTCTGGCCCGGCATCTCCACGTCCATGGTGACGACGTCGGGTTTCAGCCGTTCCATCTTCTGTTTTGCGTCCAGCGTGTTGATGGCGAAGCCGATTACCTCAATGCGAGGATGCTCCGACAGGCCCTTGATAATCATATTTCGGGCAATCGCGGAATCATCCACCACCAGTACGCGGATTTTCGTTCCTGTTACCATTGTCGGCAGCCCGCCTCCTTTGCTTAATTTGCTCTTCCAACTGCCAAGCCGCCGGGCGCGGTCGGGCAAACGCCCCCGCTCCCCGGCGGTCCTCCGGCACTTATTTCTGGAAGGTCGCGGTAGCCAGACGGCGGTAAGGCGAGTTCTGGCTCAGATTTTCCGAATAGCTGATCAGCAAATAACCGCCGGGAACCGTGGCGTCGTAAAACCGGCGGACCAGGGCGTCCTTGGTGGGCTGATCGAAATAAATCATCACATTCCGGCAGAAAATCAAATCGAACTTCCGGCGGAACTGGATGGGGTCCATCAGGTTGAAGGGCTGGAAAATGACATTGCTGCGCACATCCGGGGTAACGGTGTGGCTGCCGTCGGGATTGGGCCGGAAATACTTGCGCTTCCAGTCTGCCGGGATGGTGTCCGGCAGGGTATACGTACCCTTTTTCGCCGCCGCCAGCGCCTGGGCGGAGATATCTGTGGCCAGAATGCGGGTATCCCACTGCTTGGCCTGCGTGCCCAGGTAATCAAAGAGGAACATCGTGATGTTGTAGGGTTCCTCACCGGAAGAGCATCCGGCGCTCCAGATGGACAGGCATTTGTCTTTCTGATGGCGCCGGACCAGCTCTGGAATGATGTTGGCGCAGAAGTAGTCCAGGTGTTCTTTCTCCCGCATGAAGAAGGTGTAGTTGGTCGTGAGTTTGTTGAGAATCAGGGTAATTTCGTCATTTTCCTTCTTCTCCAGAACATGGTTCACAAAGTCACCGAAACTGGCATACCCCAGCTTGCGGATGGCGGGAGAGAGCCGGCCAGTAATGAGCTGCTTCTTCTGAGAGAGATCAATGCCGTAGTTGGACTGGATGAATTTCACCATCCGGTGAAAATCCCCATCCGAGATCGTCATGGGACTGAAGGTTCCCGCAGCGTTTTTATTCTCTATGGCCATGCACTCACTCCCCGTAGCCGTGGGCAATGAGCTGCTCGCAGTCCAGCACCAGCATGGTGCCGGAACCGTCCGGCAGCGTGCACATGCCAGAAACCAGTTTCTGGGCGCTCTGGGAGGGGATGGGTACGATACTTTCTGTCGGGATATCCAGCATCAGGTCCACGGAGTCCACCTGGATGCCCAGCTGATTTTCATTGTAATCCAGCACGATAAGGATGCTGCTGCCCTCCTTGGGCGGTTTCCCCAGGCGGAGACGGATGTCCATAATGGGAATGATCTGGCCGCGCATGTTGAAAATGCCCAGAATATAATCCGGCATCATGGGCAGGTAGGTAACCGTATAGCTGTTGAGCAGCTCCACCACCTGTTCCGCGTCCAAACCAATTTTCAAATTGTCCACGGTGAAGATGAGGTATTTCCGGCTGCCGGCGCCCTCGTCTTCCTGAACGGTGTTCTCCAGTTCATCGTCCTCCACCTGGAACAGGACGTTTTCCTTACTCATTGCGTTTCCCTCCTCTGGCGCTTACAGGTTCCGGGCCGCCGTGTAGAGGCCGCCCGCGTCAAGGATGATGCTGATATTGCCGTCACCCAGGATGCTGCACCCGGTGATGCCGTAGTTCTTGATATCGAAGTTGTTTACATAAGTGGGCAGGGGCTTGACGACAATCTGCTGCTCGCCCAGAAGCTCATCAACAAACAGGCAGTACGAGCAGTCGCCGGACTCCAGCCACATCAGAATGCCATCGTCAATCTCCTCCGCGCCGCCGGGCAGGTTGTAGAAATCCCGGGCGCGGATGACGGGGTAATAGCTGTCCATCATCTTGACCATCTCGCCATTGACGGAGTCGTGAAGGATATCCTGATTGGTCATCTTTACGGTGGAGCGGATATTATTGATGGGGATGGTGAAAATCGAATCCCCCACGGAGACCTCCATGCCATCCATGATAGCCATGGTCAGGGGAATGCGCATCACGGTAGTCATGCCCACGCCCCGCTCGCTGGAGATGCTGACGCTGCCGCCCAGGCTCTCCACGCCGCTTTTCACCACGTCCATGCCTACGCCCCGGCCGGAGAACTCCGTCACCTGGGTGTTGGTGGAAAATCCGGGAGCCATGAGGAAATTCAGAATCTCCTTGTGGGAATACTCCCCGTCCGGAGAGGCAATGCCGTTCTTGATGGCCTTGCGAAGCACCGCCTCGTCGTCCACGCCCTGGCCGTCGTCCTGAATCATGATGATGACCTCGCTGCCGGTGTCCTGCGCGGAGAGAAGGATTTCTCCCGTGGGGTCCTTGCCGGCGGCGACGCGCTCCTCCGCCGTCTCCTCGATGCCGTGGTCCATGGAGTTCCGGACCATGTGCATGATGGGGTCGCCAATGGAGTCCACAATGGTCTTATCCACCTCGGTGTCCTCGCCCACCAGGGTGAGCTTCACCTGCTTGTTGAGCTTCTTGCACATGTCCCGCACAATGCGGTTCATCTTCTGGAAGGTGTTGGACACGGGCACCATGCGCAGAGACATGGACACATCCTGAAGCTCGTCCGTGAGCTTGCGCAGCTGCCGGGCGGACTTGGAGAAGGCGTCCAGATTCAGCCCCTTGAGGTCCGGAGAGGAGGTGACCATGGACTCCGTGATGACAATCTCGCCCACAATGGCGGAGAGCTGGTCCAGCTTGCTCAGGTTCACGCTGATCAGGCTCTCCTTCTGATGCTGCTGGGCAGGGGCCGCCGCGGGGGCGGCCGCCGCCTTCTGGACGGGCGCAGGCTCCTTGGCCGCCGCCGGGGCAGCCGCCGGGACCTCTTCCTCCACCGCCGGGGGAGCGGGCACATAGTCGCTGGGCTGGTAAGAACGAACGGAACCGGCCGTGAGCACAATGGGAATGGCCCGTTCCCGGTCCTCCGCCTTGCGGAACTGGAGGAGGAAGCCGTTGTCAATTACCTGCTCCGCCGTGGAGGGGTCCGACTCCACTCCGGCGGGCTCATAGACAAAGTCCGGCTCCGCGCAGAAGCCCTGCACGGAGGTCACCAGCATGAAGGCCCGCAGGTTCTCCATGCCGCATCCGTCATCGAAAAAGACCCGCAGTTCATAGGGGAAGTCCGCATTGCCCTGGGCGCTCTGGGCCGGGGCAGGCTCCGCCCCGCCGGAGGCCGGGGCCGCCGCGGGAGCGGGCGCTTCCTCCGCCGGGGGTTCCTCGCCCTTAATTTTGGCGATCAAACTATTAATATTTGCAAGGAAACTGTCGACATCATTACTAAGGGGCTGTTCTGCCTCTACCTTCTCCATTTCCTCCCGGAAATAATCCACGGAGTGAAGCATCACGTCAAACAGCGCCGGACGGTCCTCATCATGCACCACGGACATGGTTCCTTCTCGAATCAGGAAGAACATATCCTCAATTCGATGGGATACACGCGCCAGAGTATCAAACTCCATCATGGCGGAAGATCCCTTGATCGTGTGCATAATGCGGAAAATTTCATTGACATTGTCCTGAGAGAACGTATTTTCCTTCTCCGCGTCCAGAACAATGCTCTCCAGCTGCTCCAGAAGCGTGTTGGTTTCATAGATATACATATCCAGAATATCGTTGCTGCTCACGAAAACACCACCTTATCAGCCTTTTTCATTACTATCGACCTGTTGTGCTAAAAAAATAAGTAGCGACTGCAAGTTTTTTCTGCGAGGTGTCAAGAATGCCTGATCTTCTCGGCGCAACCAATCCCGTTCCCGGCTATGACAAAGCAAATGTAAACCGCAACATTCCCGTCTCGCCGGACAACGCGCAAATTCAAAATGTCCCCGATACAACCAAGGTGGTCCGCGCCGACGGCAGGACCGAGCACCAGGACAGCAACCTCCAAGGGGACGGCCATATCCGGTACGACTCCAATTTCCAGACCTTCCTCCAGCGGCTCAAGGAAACCCCCGGGCTTATGGACAGCCTGGCCCGCATCTTCTCCGGGCGGGAGGGCATGATTGTCTCCTCCGGCCTCAGCGCCGGAATCGCCCAGGAGATGAGCCAGATTCTGGAAATGCTGCGGCTGGACGAACATCAGCTGCTGGATTTTCTCACCGGTCAGGCCAAAGCCGGCTCCCGCTTTGGCGGGGCCCTTTTCGCGCTGCTGCGCAACGCCTATGCCCGGGCCGCCTCCGACGGGGTCCGGGGGGATATTCTCCAGTTTCTCAAGACTTATGTGGATTTCGACTCCACCAGCCACATTGAAACCAACCTCCTCCGGGACCTGGACCGCATGGCCGACGCCATGCCCGCCAGCTGGGCAGAAAAACTGCGGGACCTGCTGGCTCAGCTGAAAAACGGTGTGGCCGCCGGAAACCGCCAGGGAAATCTCCAGCTGCTTCAGCGGGAAATTTTCCCCTACATGTCTTCTTACGTGGAGCGGACTCACGACATGGGCACGCCCCGGGCGCTTCTGACCATGCTGGCGCTGAACGTGGCCCGGTATGAGAACGGTTCGGAGTCCAAGCTGCTGGAGGCCTTCCATCAGCTCAGCGGCTATGGCACCCTCAAGGGCCAGCTGGGGGGCATTGACGACCAGTCCCTCCTCCTGCTCCTCCGCTCCCGTCAGTCTGAGGCCGGTTCCCGGGCCATCCAGTTTTCCGACCACCTGGCCGCCGCCGCCGCCCGGGCGATCCGGGGAGAGGGCAGTGCCGAGGTCCAGCAGGCCTTCCAAAATCTTCTTGCCGCCCTGTTGGTGAACGAGAGCGTTTACATGCCTCTCAACCATTACCTCCTTCCCTTGGAGTGGGAAGGCCGGATGCTCTTCTCCGAATTGTGGGTAGACCCGAACGCCGGAGAGGAGTCCGGCAAAGGCGGCGGGCGGGGCGCTTCCTCTACCATGCGCTTCCTGCTGAAGCTGGACGTTCAGTCCCTCGGGCTGTTCGACGTTGTCCTCACCACCCTGGGAACCGACGTGGATGTGCAGATCGCCTGCCCGGACGGCGCCGTCCCCTTTTCCAAGCAGATCGGGGACGCGGTGTCCCAGATTCTGGCCCGCAACCAGCTCAATCCTCTGCGGGTCGCCGTCCGCCGGATGGAACGCCCAGTCACTTTGACGGAGGTGTTCCCCAAAATCTTTGAAGGGAAGAACAGTGTCAATGTCAAGATCTGACCAAACCCGGTCCAAGAAGGCCGTGGCCCTGCAGTACGGGCCCGGCGACAACGCACCGGTTATTGTAGCTTCCGGCATGGGATATCTGGCGGAAAAAATCGTGGAAACCGCCGCCGATGCCGGCGTCCCTATTTACGAGGACAATTCCCTTTCTACGATCCTCACACAGCTCCAGCTGGGTCAGGAAATTCCGGAGAGCCTGTACCAGGCCATAGTGGAAATCTATGTCTACTTCCTCCGCTTTGACCCCACAGGCAATCTCCAGCAGGCCAAAGAAGCCCATAGCCAACCGCCCCAAAGTGAAACCCAAGGACAAGGAGAGGTGACCACATAATGGCAGACAATCAAACCACCCGCGCCGACGCCCGGAACTTCATGATTCTGGACACCGAGAACCATCCCCTGGCCCACGGCAGACTGGAAACCCCGCCGGACGCCCCTACTCTGCGCCTGCTGGTGCTCAATGCCGACATTGATGAGGTGGAGGACAAGGAAAACCTCATTCTTGTCAGCATGAGCAGCAACGACGCCCCCATGCGCTGCAAGGTTCTGCGCCAGAGGGGGGACGTTCTGTTCCTGGAGAAAACTGGCACCGTGGACAATGAGGTCCGGCGGAACCTGCGGGTTCCCGTGACCTTCGATTCCTTCCTTTACCCCCTGGACAATTCCCGCTGGAGGGGACGGCGGCCCATCCGGTCCCTGGACCTCAGCTGCGGCGGCATCGCCTTTACCGGGGAGGAGGGCTTGGACCTTCACGAGGTACAGGAAATCGTGATCGTTCCCACGGAGGAACCGGTGGTTCTCCAGTGCGAGATCCTGCGGAAAAAGGAAATGGAGGATGGAAGCATTCTCTACGCCACTAAATTTGTAAACATGTGCGAGGACGAAGAGGTCGTCGTGCGGGAGGCTGTGTTCAGCCTTCAGCTGGCAGGCCGTTCCGCCCGGAGCGACAAAAAATAGGAGGTATCCGACAATGACCGTACATACCAGCAGCCGCGCAAAACCAGGGTTCGCCAGATTGGGGGCCCTGGTTCTTGCCGCCCTTTGCAGCCTGGCGCTCTTCGTCCGGCCCGCCCAGGCGGCAGAGTGGATGGACCCCTACCTGGATCAGGTGGTGGAATGGGGCGTCATGCGCGGCGATGCCGCCGGCAACCTCAACCCCAACCGCCAGATCACCCGGGCGGAGTTTGTCACCATGGTCAACCGCGCCTTCGGCTACACGAAGATGAGCGATGGCAATCCCTTCCGTGACATCACCCCCAGCGACTGGTTTTATGACGACATCCTCATTGCCCACGAGGTGGGCTATTTCAACGGCACCAGTGACCGGACCGCCTCGCCCTACAATCTGGTAACCCGGGAGCAGGCCGCCGTCATGCTGGGCCGGAGCCTCCGCTTCCAGGGAGACCCGGGCACCCATACCGACTTCGCCGATGACACGGAGATGGGTCCCTGGAGCCGGGGACTGGTGCAGGAGGCCGCCGGCATGGGCATCATCCAGGGCTACTCCGATGGCACCTTCCGTCCCAAACAGCTCATCACCCGGGGGCAGATGGCCTGCTTCCTGGTACGCGCCCTGGGCACCCTGGTTCAGGAGACCGGTGAGCAGACCTCCGGCGGCGTGTACGGCAACCTGACCATCAACACCCCCGGCGTGAAGCTCAAGGACACCGTGGTCACCGGCAACCTCTATCTCACCGGCGGCGTGGGCCTGGGCGGCGTGGAGCTGGAGAACGTCACCGTCATGGGTAAAATCGTTATCTGCGGCGGCGGCGAGGCCGAGGGCGGCCAAAACAGCATCATCCTGCGCAACGTCACCGCCGATGCTCTGGAGCTGGACAGCCTGGATGAAGAACAGTTCATCTCCCTGCAGGCCGAGGGCCTCACCAGCATCAACAACACCACCGTCCGTTCCTCCGCCTTCCTGCAGGACCTGACGGATGACGGTCTGGGCCTCCAGACCATTACCCTGGACGCCCTTGAGGGTGCGGAATTCCAGCTGGCGGGCAACATTAAAAACGTACTGAACCTGACGCCGGAGTCCACCCTTCAGATGGCCCAGGGCGTGGCCGCCAACGTCACCATTGACGAGAGCGCCATTGACGCCGCCGTCGCCATTGACGACCGGGCCAGCATCAAGACCCTGAACCTGGACCGGGGCGTCAACGTCACCGGCAAGGGCAGCATCAGCCATGTGAACATCAATTCCGCCGGTTCCACGGTGGAAATGCTGCCAGATACGCTCACCATCCGTCCCGGCATCACCGCCAACGTGGACCGGGAAAATATGGACACCAACACCGCCGCCGAGTCCTCCGAGGATCCCCGGATTCTCTCCGGCTATCCCGTGGCCCGGAACGTAGGTCCCACTTCCGCCGAGGGCGTCTTTTCCACCAATAAGCGGGGCACCATTTACTGGGGCCTTTCCGCTATGATGGACGGCTCTCTCAGCGAAGAACAGCTGCTGAATCCCGGCCTGAATTCCTCCCGCATCGTCCGCAGCGGCACCCTGAACGCCACGGCCTCCAACACGGAATTCACCGCCCGGCTCACCGGCCTCACCCGGGAGGGCTCCTACTACCTCTCCGCCATTCTGGTGGACAGCCGGGGCCGCAAGAGCCCGGTGAAGGTCACCTCCTTCACCACGCCTGACGACTCCGTCCCTGCCTTTGCCCCCGGATATCCCACAGCCCTTCTCACGGAAGACAGCGAGGGCACGCAGGTGGTCCAGGCTTCGGTCATGACCACGAAGGACTGCCAGCTCTACTATGTGCTGCTGCCGAACGGGTCCACCGCACCCACCGCGGCAGACTTCCGCAGCGCCGCCATCCCGGGCAGCCTGGGCTTCGGCGTGGTCGACATGAAGAAGAACGTACCGCAGCTGATCTCCCGCATCAACACCTCTTATCTGGAGGAACAGACCACCTACAGCCTCTACTTCTGGCTCAACGACGCCGACAACGGCCGCAGTTCTGCTGTCCGGCGGCTGCAGATTACCACGCTGGATAAGACGCCGCCTACCATTACACACCTGACCCTTACCGGCACCGCCGCCAGAAGCGCCACCTTCACCTTCGCTCTGGATGAGCCGGGAACGCTGTACTGGGCTGTGGTGAAGCACTCTGACAAGGCCGATAACTTCTACGCTCCCATCAATGGCAAGCCCGGCGGCCCCCTGCCCAAGCCGGAGGACCTTATCGCAAAAATCCAGGTGGAAAATGGTACCAACGCCCTGCGCCGCGGCCAGGCCAACGCCGCCCGGGCCGCCACGGACGTACGGTTTAACGTCACCGGCCTGGACCCGCAGACTCACTATGACCTCTACTATGTGGCCAAGGACCGGGCGGGAAACTATAACGTCTATACCAAGGAACTGACGCCGCCTATGGAGTTCAGCACCTTGGACAACGAACCCCCCACTGTCCACCAGGAATTCACCCACGACGGCACCGACGAGGGCCAGACCAAGCCCACGCCTTATCCCGACACCTCCATTCAGCTGGTCTTCTCCGAGAGTGTCCAGGGTATTCGGGATGAGAACGGACAGACCATTCACAGCATTTTCGCCGAGCTCTATCAGGCAGTACGGGACGCCTCCGAAGCGGAGCGTGCCGCCAAAGAGGAGGCGTTTGCCAAGGGCCTGCGGGAACACATCAAGCTCTGGCGGCGGCCTGCCAGCGGCCAGCCTGTTCAGGTAGTGGAACGCAGCGCCGCCAACGAGAATGAGGTGGGCGACAACTGGGTCATTGACTACCGGAAGGCTCAGGTGGAGACCGACCCTGATACCGGGGAAATGATTATCACCTTCCCCTATAACTCCGTGCTCAGCAAGAGCGGCATCAATCTGGACAGCGGCGTCACCTATTACTTCACCCTGGAAGGGATTGCGGACACCTCTCAGGCAGAAAATACGATGAAGGGCAATCGCGGCGTCGTCACCCTGCCGGACTTCACCACCATTGATGCTCAGCTGATCTTCTCTCAGGGCTCCGCCAGCGGCGACCTGGACGGCGAGAAACGAATCTTTGATATGAACTTCCGGCTTTCCCCCGTCACTACTGCCAACGTCAGCGCCGATACCGTGTGGGATATGCTGTTCTGGTCGGAAAATGCCATGACCTTTGAGCTGTATTCCCGGAAAATTTCCGGTGGAGGCTGGTCGCTGCTGGGTTCCGCCAGCTTCAATCCCACCAGTCTTACCCGCCGCGTAGGTATCAGTATCTCCCGGCAGATGCTCACCTCCCAAGGCGCAGACACTATTAACTTCGAGCCCCTTCAGAATATGAACGGCGACCGGGAATACGGTATTATTGTCACGGAGCTCAACGGAAACAAGAACCGCGCGGAATGGTCCGGCACCGGGTCCATCACCATTGTTCCCGTGGCAGGAGATCAGGGTTCTATGACCGTTCTGGCCAACAGCAACCTGACTCCCGACAACTATAAAGCCCACCAGCAGGGCATCTACGCTGTAAAGGAAATCGGCGTACCCACGGAATATACCGTCTCCTGCCCCTTCCGGGATACGAATCCGCCTACGTTCGTAGACGGCTATCCCACCTTCGAGGCCGGCGACACCGGTGTGAATATGAGCATCATGCTCAACCGCTCCGGACGGTATTATTACGTGATTGCTCCTGTAGGCTTTGTTCCCACCACCGTTACCAGCAACGGTAAACCCATCAGCAGCAGCAACCCCGCCGATACCTCTGTCACCTCCACTTCGGGCTGGGATAGTCTGCCGGTTAACGGTAATGACTTCGATGGGCGGAAGGACCCCACAGTAAACGGCAATGCTTCCCTCCCCTCCAGCGGTACCATCACCAATCCCAATTTTAAGGGTGACTCCTTCCGTACAGGCTCCGGCAACAGCGATGGTTCGTATACCAATATTCCAATCACAGAACTCACCCCCAACACGAATTATGTTGCCTACTTTGTTCTCCAGGGTGAATCTGCGGAATCTGTCTCCAATGTCTATGCGTTTGCCTTTAATACTTCCGAAGCAGACCGGCCCATCCTGCAGGCTCAGCTAAGCAACCCCCGCGTGACGGTCACCTCTTTGGCTCCCACTAACACCGATACGCCGAAGGATGCGCGGGTCAGTTACATGGTCATCAATTCCGTTATGCCGAATTCTATTCTCAACGGAAAGATGAGTAATAACTGGAATGCGGATGCAGCCCAAAAGTACAACCTTTCAGATTCTACCATAAGCACCTATCAAAACTATACTTTGATAGAAGCCATGTCTGTCATGTATCGGGCCAACGGCGAGGTTAAAGGTTCCGTATTTGATTTGTTTGCCACGGAAAGCATCCAAGGGCAAGTAGCCAGCTGGTTCACCAGTGCCCAAACCAACGGCAACAATATTTTGGCTGTGGGCATTGACTCCTTTACTCTGAATCGTGGTAATAAGTGGACCAATGACCAACTGGACTTCCGAAAAGAGCTGACCGGCAACAGCGGACAATACTGGTTTGTCGCTATGGGTGTAAGCGCAATCAGCGAAACCCGGTATGCGTTCACTTCCGCCCGATATCTGACCAATCCCGCCGTCACACACCCGATGGTAACCGCTGTGGACTTCAACTATGACCGCAACCAATCTCCTTCTCAGCCCACAGCAGGAGAAGCCGAAAACCAGTCCTATACCGGAACACTTACCATCACTTTTAATGGACCTCTATACTATGTAAATCCTCAAAACAACAAACTGCTTCAGGTTGTCGATACCTCTGATCCCGGTATTACGCAAGTTGGTGACTATATTCGAAGCTCTGAGATCTGTTCACCTCAGATTCCTGTAGTCCAACTGGTTCCCAAGCAAAATGACACAACTCCTTCTTACTGCACTCAGCTTCGATTCTCTGTTACGAACGGCTTTATACGAGCCAATGTTCAGTTTGGACAGTATTTGGCTAACAGTGCCGGTGACTATGGAGAAGAGACCTTGAGTCTCAGTATGAAAGTCGAGCGAAATTCGAACGGCTTGTACGAAGCAGTCTTCACCGTTGATACGGCTGGCTGGACTGTCTGACAACCTAAAATCCCAACTCACCGCGGGAGGGCGGGCGGCACCGCCTGTCCTCCCACACCGTTTTTAAGGAAAGGAGACATTTCCTCCATGAAATCCTATTTTTCCCGCCGCCTTTGTTCACTCCTGCTGGCTTTGGTGATGACGCTGTCTCTGGTTGTTCCAGCGGCGGCAGATGAAGGTGTTGATATTCCACCCACAGTCCCTGTGACTAGCATTCAACTGACCCCGGCTGCTATTACCAGTATAAGTCCAGGTTCAACGCAAAAAATTACCGCACTCATCTCTCCCTCTGACGCAACAGACCCGACCCTTACTTGGAGCAGCGACACGGAAAGTGTTGCGACCGTTGACCAGTACGGTGCCGTCACTGCCGTCGCTGCCGGTACGGCAACCATTACAGCTGCCGCCAACGATGGAAGCAACGTTTCCGCTGCTTGCACAGTCACCGTAAAGGCGGCACAGCCTCAGCCTCCCACACTTACTGGCATTACCATCAGCGGACCCAGCCGTGTCAACATTAAAGAAGCCATTACCCTGCGGACCCAGCTGACGCCTGCGGACGCTTCCGTTGGCAATCTCACTTGGGACAGCAGTAACTCTAATATTGCTACAGTTCAGGCAGCAAGTGCGAACGGCACTGCTACCGTCACCGGCAAATCTGCAGGCACTGTCCAAATCCGCGCCAGCGCCAACGGTATTACCAGCGCCCCCTATACGGTCACCGTCACAGACCCTGACGCGGCCACCCGGATCACCTTGAAAACCGGCGGCAAAGAACTGGCTTCCAGCGACAGCGGAAACAACCTCATTTCCCAACCACTCGCCGCGAAGGAAACCCTGGAGATCAATGCCACGATCGATCCTTCTTCTGCCCAGAGCCGCAACGACATCCAGTGGGATACCAGCAATCCCGATATCGCCACGGTAGACCGCCTTACCACCAGCTTCGCCGCCCGGGTTACCGCCGGTGAAAAGGCCGGTACTGCTTTTATCTCCGCCACTATCCGGGGAACCGATATCACCGCCCGGTTTGCCGTCACCGTCTCCGTTCCCGACCCTGACCGGGTGAAGAGCTTCCACATCACCACTCCGCCGGGACAATATGTGGACGTGGGCGCCTCCATGCCGCTGAGCTATGAAATTAACCCTTCTACTGCGCTCAATAAAGACATTGCCTGGCGCAGCGATACCCCCGCCGTCGCTACCGTCAGCTCCACCGGCGTCATCACCGGCGTGGCTCCCGGCAAAGCTACCATCACCGCCACTACCGCCGACGGCGGCTTTACCGACGAATACGAAATAGAGGTCTCCGGCATCCGGCTGGAGAAGCACACCCTCTCCCTCTATATCAACACCAGCGAAACCCTCACTTACCAGAGCTACGGCAACGCCAAGGAGCTTACGCCCACCTGGACCGCCGTGAATCCCTCTATCGCCAGCACCTCTTCCCCCAGCATCGGCCGCGTTACCGGCCACTTCGCCGGCACCACCGACATCACCGTCACCGCCGGCAGCTACAACGACACCTGCACCGTTACCGTCTCGGAGGACATTGCCCAGGCCATTACCGTGAACATGGGCTCCAGCCTCTCCTACTCCTTCGCCGGTATCCTCTCTCAGCTCAATGACCGCTGCATGAGCAAAACCAGCAGCCGTCTGGACGCTGTCTACAACCTCACCGCCTCTCCGGAAGAGGGGATTCTCTATCACCGCTACACCTCCCCCTCCAGCCCCGGCCAGGGCGTGGGCGGCACGGAACGCTATTACTACAGCCCCGCCAACAACAACCAGCGGGCCATCAAGGATGTTTCCTTCGTCCCCTCCACCGGCTTTGACGGCACCGCTGTCATCAACTATACCGGTGTGGGCACCAACGGCGTCAGCTTTGTGGGCACCATCCGCATTCAGGCCTCCTCCGGCGGTGACGTGCGCTATTCCACCGCCATCAATGAGCCAGTGGCCTTTTCCGCAAAACAGTTTGCCGACATCTGCCTCAGCCGGACTGGGAAGAATCTCCGCTATGTCACCTTTGACCTGCCCTCCGAGTCCCGGGGCATCCTGTATTATAACTACAGTCCCAACCAGTTCTCCCCCAAGGTGGACAGCACCACCCGCTACTACAGCGGCAGCAATCCTTCCCTTGACCAAATCACCTTCGTTCCAGCGGAGGGCTTCAAGGGCAATGTGGACATCACCTACCGCTGCACGGACAGCTCCGGCGGCACCTATGTGGGCACCGTCGCCATCAATGTCTACGCCCCCAACGGCACGCAAACCGGCGACGTCACCTACTCCACCGGGCTTAACCAGCGCGTGACGCTCAACGCCAGCGACTTCAACAGCGCCAGCCAGCGCCTGACGAACAACAGCCTCAGCTATATCCGCTTCACCAACCTGCCCTCCTCCAGCGCCGGACGGCTGTATCTGAACTACGTCAACAGCTCCAGCACCCAGGTCACCACGGGGCGGAACTACTACCGCAGCTCCACCCCCCGCATCTCCAACATCACCTTCGTCCCCGCGAAGGACTACAGCGGCACGGTAACGATTCCCTTCACCGGCACCAATGCTTCCGGAAAGAATTTCAACGCCAATCTGGTCATCCGGGTGGGGACCACGGAGGACGTCATTCACTACAACACCCGCACCGGTCAGTCGGTAACCTTCTACGCCTCGGACTTCAACACCGCCTGCCGGGCCGCCACGGGAAATACCCTGGACTACGTCCGCTTCCATCTCCCCAATTCCACCTACGGCACCTTGTACTATCAGTACAACACCTCCAGCAAAACCGGCAGCACGGTTACCACTTCCACCAATTATTACTACACGTCCAACAGCGGCGGCCGTCTCCTCAGCGACGTGACCTTCGCCGCCGCCAATACCTCCGGCACCGTCCGCTTCTCTTACACCGGTTATTCCACCGGCGGACAGACCTTCAGCGGCACGGTGGAAGTCACCGTCGATCCCTCTTCCACCGCCACGGCCTCTGCCATCCGCTATACCGGCAGCGCCGCGCCGGTGGCCTTCCGGTCCTCGGACTTCCAGAACGTCTGCCAGACGGCCTTGGGCAATCCGCTGGCCTCGGTGCAGTTCAACTCCATTCCCTCCACGGGACGCCTGAAGCAAAATTACAGTGGTCCTGTTCAGAGCGGTTCCGCCGTCACCACCACCAACCGCTACAGCCTGCAGGATCTGGACCGCATCAGCTACCTGCCCCGGGCGGAATATCAGGGACTGGTTACCATTCCCTTCACCGTCTATGACAGCAAGGGCGCCAGCTACGCCGGTTCTGTGGAAATTCAGATTTCCACCGCCTACTGCCCCAGCAGCTTCTATGACACCGCCAGCGGCTGGGACTGGGCAAAGCCCTCCATTGAGTTCCTCCGGGTCAGCGGCATCACCACCGGTTACAACGACGGAACGTTCCGTCCCGGGCGGTCTATCAGCCGCGGCGAGTTCACGCTGATGCTCTGCCGGGCCTTCCAGCTTCAGGGCAACGGCAGTACAGTCAGCTTCCCGGATGTCCCTGCCAGCAGCGTTTATGCCTCTGCCATTGCCACCGCCCGGCAGCTGGGAATTGTTCAGGGCAGCAATGGCCGCTTCCAGCCCAACAGCCCCATCACCCGCCAAAGCGCCATGACCATGATCTGCCGGGCCATGGAGGCCGCAGGACAGTCCGTCCCCACCGCTTCCACCACGCTGCTTTCCGCTTATGTGGATGGAAACCGTGTCTCCTCCCACGCCCGCAGCGCCATTGCTTCTCTGCTGCAAATGGGAGCCGTGCGGGGCACCGCGGACATGCGCCTGAACCCCGGCAATCCCATCAGCCGGGCAGAGATGGCCGTCATCCTCCACCGGGTGCTGACCCGCTGAGGCAAGAAAGGAGACGATCATGGGTTTATTTGACTTTCTGAAACGGCACAAAAGCCCGCCCCCGGCAGAGGAGACCCCGCCGCCTCCAGCAGAAAAGCAGCCGGAGGGTCCGCCTCCCGAGCTCTACGACGGAATGCGCATTGAGGTCATGACGCCGGAAAATCACCTTCTCTATGTAGGACGGCTGAAAATCTACAGCGCCAGCATTCTGGAGATCCGCTCCGAGTCCGACGGGGAACTCCCCCGGGCCCTGTATAAGCAGGCGGTGAAGCTGCGGGGCTTCCAGCGCAATTCCGAAGCCTTCACCCTCAACGGCACCATCTGTCACAGCAGCCCGGCCTTCTGGCATGTGGAAAACATCCGCTTCCTTCAGCGGGAAGACCAGCGCAGCTTCTTCCGGCAGAACACAGACACAGAGGCCACCTTTGTCCTGGATGGGCACTGGCCCGACGAGGCGGTCCCCTGCCGGATTCTGGATCTCAGCGCCGGCGGCCTCCGGATTACCACCAAGGAGCAGCTTCCGGTAGGTTCTATCTTCCACATCTCCACGGCCCTTTTGGAAAATGAGGACCCCTTTACCATCACCTGTCAGATTCGCCGTGCTGCCGAACAGCAGATGGGCAGCTTTGAGTATGGCTGTCAGTTTATTGGCCTGCCTCCCAAAGACCAGGAACGGCTGCTGCAAGTCATTTTTGTACTCCAGCGGAAAATGCTTCAGGCCCGCCGGGATTTCTGAATCCCGCTCATGATTTGTCCCCCCTCGGAAGTACTGTACTTCCAAGGGGGGACGTTTTTTCCGGGTTAAAAGCCTTTGTAATTGGAAATAATTCCCTTTACTTTCATTTGGGAGGAACCGCCTATGTCTGTTGCCTTCTCATCCTTCTGCACCGCCACACCGGCGGGCTTCGAGACGCTGCGCCGCTGTGTCGACCGCTGCGGCCAGCAGGGCCGGAGCTACGAATTCCAGGATTGCCAAATGCCGGACGGCTGCGTTCCCCAGAAAGCCGTATTGGGCTTTTTGCAGCGGAACAGCGGCTATCTGCTCTACTGGCGGCCTGCGGTGGTCTACCGGGGAGACAGTCCCCTGCTGGCAGCCCTCTTTGCCCGAAGTGTCTGGCGTTTTGAGCGTTACGACCTTCTCTGTGCCCGCCTGCAGGCTCTGAGCCGGGAAGCCGCTCCTGTTCCGGCTTTCCGTCCGCCTCCCTTTCCCGCAGAGGAACCCAAAACCGCTGCCAAACCGAAACCCCAGCCGGAACTTTTGACCCAGGCGGCCGTTTGGCCTCTCCTGTACCGCCGCCTGCGCCAAGAGCTCAGTCAATCCGTGCTTGGCCAGGAGCGGGCTGTGGAGGCCGCCGCCTTCCGGCTTTACAGCCACGCAGGCAAACGCAGTCCCGCCCGTCCCCTCTCCCTGATCTTCCATGGTCCCACCGGCGTAGGGAAATCGGAACTGGGAAAGGCCCTGGCTCCCGCTTTGGAGCGCTGCTGCGGAAAACGATATCAGTTTGTCTGGACAGAGCTGAACACCTTCACTGAGGCCCATTCCGTCCACCGCCTCACCGGCGCGCCGCCGGGCTATGTGGGCTATGAGGACCAGCCGGTCTTTGAAGCTGTACGCCAGAACCCTTGGACGGTTTTCATGTTCGACGAGCTGGAAAAGGCCCACCCGGAGGTGCTGAAGGTCTTCATGTCCATCCTGGACGAGGGCCGTGCCACAGCCCGGAAAGCCGGCGAAAAGGGAGAGCGGGAATTGGATTTCCGGCACTGTATTTTCGTTTTCACCACCAACGCAGACCTGACAGCAGCGGGAGACCGTCCCCTGGGCTTCTGCGGCCAGCGCTCTTCTGCCAAACCAGCTGAAACTGCGCCAAGCGCCAACCCAGCCGAACTGGCGGAGCGCCTCTTCCAGGAAAACGAAGAAGCACGCCGGGCAATGGTGCGCCACGGCGTGCTTCCGGAAATCGCGGGCCGCTTCAGCGGCATCATTGGCTTTCAGCGCTTGGAGGACGAGGCCCGTCAGGCCGTCACCGTCAAGCAGATTACGGCTCTGGGCCGGGAGTACGGTCTGGACATTGTCCAGGTGGAGGCAAGCACTGCCCGGGCTTTGACGCCGGGGAAAGATGCTCTTTCCGTACGCTCCTCCGTCTGTGTACTGGAGAGTCTGCTGGCCCCCCTCTTCACGGCGGCTTCCGGTCAGACCGCTTACCGCCTTGCCGGAACGCCGCCGGGGGCCCTTCAGTTGATGGCGGTCTCTTCCAGCTCCAGTTCCCGCACGCGGTTGTTCAGCACATCCAGCACGTAGGCCCGGCCATCGGCGGAGAGGAAATAGTTTCCGGCAATCTGGCCATCCTGGTCATAGATATTCACCCGCATACAGGGACTGCCTTCAATCAGCACAGAGCCCTCCTGGGGCATCAGCTCATAAACATCCATGCTCTCTCCCGGCAAACCCAGGGCGGAGGGATGCAGCGCCCGGAGATCCGAGACGCTCCAACGATGGGTTCCCGACGGCGCCGTGGTTTCCGGCTTGGGATCCCGCACCTGGCCTTCCGGCATATCCAAGGTGACGGTGCAAGTGGTCCCTGTCCAGCTCAGCAGCAGGGACTGCACGCCGCCCTCCTCCGGCAGGTTTCGGGCCAGCTGGACACTGCCGGAGGCCTGTTCTTCCTCAAACACCGGCGGGTCAATCCGCAGCAGGGTTTCATCCACCACAGAGAAACCGGCGTCTGCCGTCGTCATCACAGCCGCATAGGCCGCAATCAGGTCCCGGGGATTTTGAAGGCCCTCATAGCGGTAGAGAATCTGGGGGAAATCCTCCGTCTCTTCCGCGGGAGGCGGCGCTTCCTCTTCCGTTTCTCCCTCCTGCGCTTCATCCTGCGCTTCGTCCTGCTCCCCGTCCTCCTGCTGCTCTTCTTCCGGCGGTTTTTCCGGCTCCGGAATTACCTCTTCCTGATAGACCACCACTTCCGTACCCCACACAGGCAGAGCCACAATTTTCAGCTCATTGAGTACGTATTCCGTAGGAATCTCGATGGGGGCCTGGACCGCCTCTTTGTCTTTTCCGCCCCGCAGGAAAAAGAAGACTCCGACGCCAACCACCACTGCTGCGGCAGCCGCTCCAATCAAGATCAGTTTCTTTTTGCTCTTCTTGGGAGGGGCCTCGCCCTCCTCCAGCTCCATTTCCACCCCGCCGCCTTTGGCCGTAGCCTTTGCGGCAGCTTTGGCCATGGCTTTGGCCTTCTTCTCCTCCGCCTTCTGCGCGGCGGCTTTGGCCTTCTCCGCGGTGCGCTCCGCCTTCTTGGCCACATTTGCGGCCTTTTTTTCCGCATTTTTCGAGATCTTTTCGGCCCGTTTTTCCGCCTGCGCCGCCTGCTTCTGGGCAACTTTTTCCGCCCGTTCGCTGACCGCCTGCACCTGCTGTGCAGCCTTTGCGGCCTTGCGCTCGGCCTTTTGGATCATCTTATCTGCCTTATCCTGTTTCAACGCTTCACTCTCCTATATTTCAGCCCAAACGCCGTTCAGACGCGTTCCTCACCGGATGGTAATCGTATCCCGATCCCGCACCGGCTCGGTAAAGCCGCACTCCACGCCGTTCACCGTCAGATGTACCGGCCCTTCCAGCTTCTCAAAATCCACGCCGGAACGCTCCAGCAGATCCATCAGAAAATAAGGCTGGCCATTTTCCTTGGGCTGAAGCACCATGGGTTTGCCATTTAGGATAATCTCCACTTCTCGTTTGCGGATCAGCGGCTTCGGCGGGGGAACAGGGGCTGGCTTTGCCGGAACCGTAATTTCCGGCGGCGCCTCTGGGGCGGCAGAAACCGCTGGCGGCGTCTCTGGAACAGACTGCATTTCCGGTGCCGGCGGCGGAACCGCCGCCGCTGCCTTTCCGGCAGGCCCCTCCAAGGTCAGGATCACGTCCCCTGTCCGGAGAGCTGCGTCCAGCCGTCCCTCTTGGTTGTTCACCAGAACCCGGCCCCGGAAGTCCTTACCCAGCACTTCCCTCAGGGTCTTAGCCGCGTCCGCACCGCTGCGGGCAGGCTGGAAGCGGATGCTGTCCCCGGCGTGGACCACCGTGGTAATTGCCGCCTCCTCATCATTGACCTGCAGGATCGCCGGTGCGGCCGGCTCGCCCCGGAAGACCATGTGCCGTCCATTGAGGGTGACGCTGAGATTCTTTCCGGACCGGCCCAACATATCCGCGTATGTATAGCCATTCATCAGCAGAATATCCCGCAGAGTCAGCACACCGCTGCGGAAGAGCTTGGCGGTTTCGCCGTTCAGGGTGATCACATAGCTGTCATTCAGAAGCCCCAGGGCGGCGGACACGGCAATACCCAAGGGCGTGGCCAACTCCGGGTTATTCAGGTCCATCTCATCCGAAAAGGCGCTCTTATTGTAATTGCTCCCGGCAACCGCCACCCGCCGTTCCTCGATTCCCAGACTGGCTGCAACCTTTTCCCGCAGTCCATCCAGTTTGCTGCCGCCGCCCGCCAAAAACAGCGCTGACGGCGGTCCGCCGTTGAGCTGAGACACCTGCGCGGCAATGGCCTCCGCCAGACGTCCCATGGGTTCCTGAATGGCCGCCCGAAGCGCGTCCTGGGAGACGGTGTTTTCCAATCCCAAAATGTCTGTATAGACCGCTTCCGGCTTCTCCCCCAGATTCCGCTTCAGCTCTTCAGCTGTCTGAAAATCCACCAGGAAGGCCCGCATCAGCGCCTCGGTGATTTCGTCTCCGGCGATGGTGGCCATGGTATAGCCTGTGACGCTGCCGTCCCGGCAGACGGCAATATCCGTCGTGCCTGCGCCGATATCCACCAACGCCAAATTCAAAAGCCGCAGTTCCGCAGGAATGGCAGCATTCATGGCGGCAATGGGCTCCAAGGTTAAACTGGCCACCTGAAGACCCGCTGCACGCATGGCCGCATAGAGGCTCTCCACCACTTCACCGGGAAGGAAGGTTGCCACCACGTCCGCCTCTGCCAGCTTGCCGCTATGGTCCAGGAGAGAGCTGAGAGGATAATTATCCAACCGGTACTGGGCCACGGTGTAACCCACCATGAAGAACTGCCGCCGGGCCTCTTCCTCCATCTGCAGGGACTCCTCAGCAGCGGAAAGGGCGCCGGCCTCCAGGCGGCTGATGAGCTCGGGACCAATGGTCTTCTCCTCGCTTAAATCCAGGGAGAAGCTGCCTCCCTGGGTTCGCAGGGCCCGCCCGGCAGCTGCTACGCAGACCCGCTCCAGGCGGACGCCCAGACGCTCCTCCAGCCGTTCGGTCACTGTTCGGGCCAGTGTGCCCACCTGCTGGATATTGTCAATCTGCCCATCCAGCATGGCCCGGCTGCTGTGCTCCGCCATCTCCATGTCCAGGGCCTTGAAGCGCCCGCCGGAGGTCTTCCCCACGATACCGACCACGCTCCGTGTGCCAATATCCAGGGCGAAAATCGTGTCCCGGTCCTGTGCTCTGTATTCCGTCATTTCGTGCTCCTCCTATTGTCCGGTCTCGCGCAAATGATGCCAGAAGGCGGCAGAAACCGCCCTCTGGCACCATGGGATTCTCTGCCAGTGCGGCAAGGCGCATGGCCCATGCCCGCTAGCTGCTTCGCACCTCGGGGAAGGATCCGCGCGATGAGATGGGACTGGCGCGCTTAATACTTGCTGAAGGGATTGGAGGCCCCAGCCTCGTAACCGCCGTCATAGCCGCCCGCGTCATAGCTCTCCGGCTCAAGGTCCACCCGGGGTGCGGCGGAAGCGGCAGAAGCGGCGGAAAACTGGCCGCCATCTTCCCGAAGGGTAAATTTGCTCATCAGGCTCTTCATAAGATTGGCCTGGCTGTTCAGCTCCTCACTGGCGGCAGCAGACTCCTCGCTGGTGGCAGAGTTGGTCTGAACCACAGAAGAAATCTGGTCAATCCCCTCGGTAACCTGAGAGATGGCCTCGGACTCGGACTCCACGGCCCGGGTGATCTCCTGAATGGCCTCCATGGACAGTTTGGTGGCTTCCACAGTCTTGCTCAGAGAGTCGGACACCTTCTTGACGATGTCGCCGCCCTCCTGAACCGAATCAATGGAACGGTCGATCAATTCCTTGGTCGCCTTGGCAGCCTGGTCAGACTTGGTGGCCAGATTCCGCACCTCGTCCGCAACCACGGCGAAGCCCTTACCGGCGCTGCCCGCCCGGGCAGCCTCCACGGCGGCATTCAGAGCCAGAATATTGGTCTGGAAGGCAATGTTCTCGATCGTCGCAATAATCTTACTGATCTCCTGCGAAGAGACGGAAATCTTCTCCATGGCCTTGACCATTTCATCCATGTAGTCGGCGCTCTCCCGCACCCGGACATCGGACTTCTGGGAATGTTCCATAGCGCTCTCGCTGCGCTGGGCGTTCTTCTGAGAGTTCTGGGAGATGTCGGCAATGGTGGCGGAGAGCTCTTCCACAGCGCTGGCCTGCTCCGTAGCACCCTGAGCCAGAGCTTGGGCACCGGTGGAAACCTGCTCCGCTCCGGCAGAAACCTGCTCGGCACTGAGGCTGATCTGAGCCAGCGTATCGCTGAGGTTGCGGTTGATGACGCGAATGGAGCTCAGCAGGGAGCTCAGCGCACCCACATACAGCTTCTCTTCATGAGACCGGCAATTAAAGTTTCCGCTGCCCATCTCATCCAGAAGGCGGCAGGTATCACCGATGACACCGGTAAGCACCGTCTGGCTGGTCCGCAGGGCTTTGCACATATCTCCAATCTCGTTGGAGCTCTCAAATTCTACGTCAATATTGAGGTTGCCCTCGCTGAAGCCGATCAGGGCCTTATGGACCTGCCGCAGAGGTGTGAGGATATTCTTCATGATCTTCAGGTTCAGCGCGATGACGTAAATAGTCGCCAGAAGCAGCACTGCAACAATAATCACGATGGTCCAGAACACCATCCGCTCCTGACTTTCCACAGTCTTATTCATCTGATTGGTCAGAGCGTCATCAATGCTTTGCGCAGAAGAGGCCATCGCATTCAGGCGCGGCGTGCAGTCATTGATGATCAGACTCACAGCCTCCTGTCCCCGGCCAGCATTTACAGCCGCAATGATAGGGGGAACTTCATTCTTCCAATCGTTGACTGCCTGAATATACTCGTTAATCTGATTATCCTTCAGAGGATTGAGCTCCTGAAGTTCTGCCAGGTCTGCCTCCAGAATAGCCACAACCTCGTTGACCCGTGCCTCCAGGGCGCTGTTATTGGAAGATCCTGTCTGCAGTGCCATATCCCGCACGTTCCGTGCGCCGATGTTGGCATACATCCGGCATTCGGTAATCAGCTGGCTGGCCCGGACCTCTTCATTGATGATCCGGCGATACTGGTTGCTCTGAGAGCTCAGGGTAAACAGGGTAAACACTGTGATGATCACTGAGACAACAATGGTCGTGCCGAAGCCCAGCGCCAAACTCTTTCTGAGTTTCATGTTCTTGAGCATATTCGCTCCTCCTCTTTCTTGTTTCACTGAATTTTTGAATCTATATCACCATCGGCTCCGCAATTCCAAATCGGGATCCTCTGCCATCGAATCTGCGTTTCTTTCCTTTTTCCGCTTTAACCGCAGCGGCGGATACAGGAAGTGACACACTCGCTAGCTATGAAAACAGATTTTAAATTACGTCGCCGTACCTTCCCTTCTTGACATCACCGAAAACCTTTCCGTCCACCAGTGTCACCACTCTGCGGCGCAGAATGTTGACATAGCGGCTGGCGTGGGTCGCCATTATCACGGTTGTGCCCAGCCGGTTGACCTCCATCAGCAGCTGGAACATATCCCAGATGTTGTCATCGTCCAGGTTGGCAGTAATTTCGTCCAGAACCAGAATGGGGGGACTGTTGATGAGGGCCCGGGCCAGTTCCACCCGGCGGCACTCTCCCACAGACATCTCTACGGGGTACTTCTTCTCCGATCCCCGCATCCCCACCAGGCCCAATACCTTTGCTACCCGCATAGCCACATGCTTATTGCTCTCAAAACGCCGGCGGCCTACCTGCGCGGCTACCCAGAGATTTTCCTCCACCGTCATCTTGCGAATCAAGCTGTGCTCCTGCTGAACCTTGCCGAAGAGGATGGCCATGCGGTTGTGGCTCCAGGGAATGAGTTTGGACAAATCCTTTTTATCCAGACAGACCATGCCTTTGTCCGGCCGGGCCTTTCCGGAGATCAAATCCAGCAGCGTACTTTTTCCGGCGCCGCTGCTGCCGATAATAAAGACAAACTCCCCCTGTTTGATGGTCAGGTCAATATCCTGTACGCCGATTTCGAAGCGTTTGCCCTTGTGCTCCTTCCGCTGCCGCCGGTCGTATTTATAAAGCTTTGTTACATTTTCCAGCGTAATCGTGGGCATAGGACCCTGCCTCCTGCATCGCTCTCCGCCTGTATTTGTGCGCGAAGGCGGAACCCCGGTCAAATTGGCCGGGGTTCCGGCATTTACTGATATATCGATTTTTCTCGGGTCAGTTTCCGGTTCACGATCCGATCCAATTCTACCACCTGTTTCAAAATCCGCCCATTCAGGCTCACCTGCTCCGCAAGGGCGCGTTCCTCCTCCGCCTCTGCCGCAGCGCCCTTCAGAAGGCCCGCAAGTCGGGCGCCGTCCTCAGCGGAAAGCGCTCTTTGCTGCTGTTCCAAGGCCCGCTGGGCCTGGGCAAGGCGGTCAACCGGCTCCTGCCTCATAGCGACCAGCATCCGAATGGAGACTTCGTCATTGCGGTCTACCGCGTCCGCCAGCTGCCGGGTCAAATCCAGCGACTCATTCAGCGCGGTGTAGATTTTTTTCAGCTGGACATGGGCGTCCAGCAGTGCCGGCGCTTCCATAACCACCTCTACTTCCCAAAGTCTCCGCTCTTCTGGGCCTGACGGAAGGCATCCCGCAGCTCACCCACCATAGACTTCACGGGAGTAAGCACCTCTTTCCGCCGGCCGATTTTCACCCGTCCAAGCTCATATGTGAAATACTCATACAGCTGAGCCAGATTCTTGCTGATGGGATATTGCCGGTCCAAGGTCCCGTCCAGATAGGCAATGATGTCGACAGCCCGTTGAACAGAGGCTTCAAAAACGGGGTAATCCTGCTTATCCAGCATGATTTCCGCCTGGGAGAGGCGCTTATACAGCTCATCATAAAGCAGCAGCAGCAGCTCCCCCTGGGTCATGGTATTGATACTTTGCTGTTTATATTGTTGGAAGCCCTTCATATCCATTGCCTGTGGATCACCGCCTTTTTATCAACCACCCATCAACTGGGCAAAATAGGAGCTCTGAGAGTTCATCTGAGCAATCAGCTGCTCCAACCGCGAGAACTGGCCGGTATAGTAGTCCACCTTATCGGACATCTTATCCTGCCACTTTTCGATCTCCGTGTCAATACTGTTCAGCTGCTTTTGAATGAGGTTGTTATACATCGTGGAAGCCGCCAAAGGCGAGCCGGCCTTCTCCACCAAAATACCCTTGCCGCCGGTGGTCTTGCCGTACATGTCCAGAGGCACCTTCAGGGCCTGCATCAGACCGTCGCTGTCCGCGCCGCTCTCTGCGCTCTTGGAGAAGATGTCCCGCACCCGGTCGGGATCGCTGTCCAGGGTTTCCCGGAGCTTCTTCTCATTAAAGCTCAGAGTGGACAGGCCGTTGGAGTAGTTGACGGTAATGCCGGCAGCCTCCAGATCCGCGCCGTTCTCACCGGCCATGGAAATCGCCTTGTTGATGCGGCTGTAGAGGGTCCGCAGGTCATTGTCGCCAAAGAGGATGCCCTGTTTGGCATTTTCCTCCCAACGCTCAATGGTACTGTCGGACATTCCCTCCTTGTCCTCATCGGTCAGGGGTTCGTAGTACTTGCCATTGGACTGCTGGGGAGGCAGAGTGGAATAGGCGTTTTTAATCTCCGTAGCCATGGCGTTGAAGTCCTCCACCATGGAGCGGATGGCATCCACAATCTTATCGGAGTCCGAGCTGGTCTCGAAGGTAACCGCCTCCGTGTCCACCTTGTTATAGCCTGTGACATTGCCGTCGGCGTCCTTCACGGCCTCATAGCCGAAGGTACCCTTGAGATTCACAGTCAGCCCGTCAAAATCCACGCTGTTGCTGGACCGGGTCAGCTCCATCTCCTCGCCGCCGTTGATGCTGACGCTGAAGATGGCGTCCTTTCCGGCCTCCAGTTCGCCGCCGCCAAAGAGGGCGTTCGCCAGAGAGCCTTCCTCACCGAAGTCAATCGTCTCCGCCGCGCCGGTCTCCCGGGCGGTAAAGACCATCTCGTTGGTGGTCTTGGAGTAACTGGCGTTGACGCCGGAATCCTTCTTGCTGTTAATGTTGTTGATGACCGTGGCCAGAGCGGTATCCTCCGTATACTGTCCAATCTCCACACCATTCATTTTGAAGGAATAGAGGGTCTTGCCTTCATAGCCGGTGATCTCGCCCTTTTCGTTTTTGATGGCCTTTTCTTTCACGATCCGGCCCTGGTCGTCCCGCACAGCCATGTCATCCGTCAGGTCCACCAAATCCTTAAGGGTCTGGCTGGTCTTGAGATAGCTGGTAAGGGTGTTGTCCTCGCCAAAGCCCATAGCCCAGGCCTTGTCAGACGTGATGGTAAAGCTGGAACCCTTCTGTCCGGCCTCAAACTTCAGCTGAAGACCATCGCCGTTGGCGCTGGTGGCGGCGTCGCCGACCTTCAGCTTGCTGGTGCCGTCCGACAGCTTTCCGAAGGCCTTATCGACCTTTTCCTGAAGGGCAGCCAGGAAGGCCTGGTCACGCAGTTCCCGGTTCTCGGGATTGCTGATATCCTCGCCGTTCTTGATCTTCTCTTTCAGTGCGTCGTAATACTTGTTCGGCGTACCGTCCAGATTCTTGTTGCTGAGCTTCTCAATAATCTCATCAACGGTAGGCAGCTCAATGTTCTTGGTCACACCGTCCAAGGTAATTTTCAGAGGAGACCCGGACAGGTACTCATAGGTATTCACAGACTTTTTCAGCGTCTCCGCCGTGATTCTGCCATGCTCCTTGGAGCCGGTGAGGGACTTGACATCCTCGCCGGGCTTCTGGCCCATAAGAAGATTTTCCTTCACACTGTCGCTGGCACTGCTGACAAAAACGCCGTTCTTCTTCGGGTCCGCAAATCCAATGACTCCGCCGTTGGCCTTGGCCTGGATGACGTTTTCCAGCAGCTCATCGCCGGTGTAAGTCTTGTCGCCAATGGTGACCGTCTGCTCCTTCAGCTGCTTATTGATTTCCTCCGCCAGCTCGGAGGCATCGTTAAAGACTTTGGACTCGTCGAAATTTATGGTGAGATAGCTCCGGGCATCCGAGCCGCCATAGGCCAGCGTCAGGCTGCCGTTCAGCGTGCTGATATCCATGTTTCCGCCCATCTCAAAAGCGGAACCCGCAGCGGCGGAGGCAAACCCGTTGTCAGAGACACCGTTATTTTTGCCGATCAGGCTGCCGCTGACGGAGTACCGGGAGGCGGTAGCCAGCTGCTTGATCCGGTTGATCTCCACATTGCTGGTGCCCCGGCCGCTGGCGGTAATCTTTCCAGCGTTCTCACCCTTTGCGATGGTCCGCACCGCCTGATCAAAGAAACTGGTGGACATCAGGTTGGTGGCGGAATTATAAGAGGTGTACTTGTCGGTAAAGCTGGCCATTTTATTGATAATGCTGCGGTAAGCATCCTGCTGCCACTCCGTTTTTGTACGCTTCTGCTGGAGTTTGCTGATCTTATTTTTGTAGCTGGCAACTACATTTTCGATCATGGACTCCGTATCCATGCCGCTGGCAAGGCCGCTGATTACATTTCTGTTGCCATAAATGCTGTTAGAACTTCCAACACTGCTAATCGATGGCATAAAACTCGACTCCCTTCATAAAACGCTGGCGCCCACTTCCGGCCGCGCCGGACCTGGGCAAACGAAATCAGATTTTTTTTGATATTCCTCTATGCTTTTTTATCGACATATAGTATAATAAAAATAAGAGGTCAGCGCTTAGTTTTTACTGTAAGGAGGAAAATCCTTTGACACAGGTCATTACTGTTACAAACCAGAAGGGCGGCGTGGGGAAAACCACCACGGTTTCCGCTCTGGTCTGCGGCCTCCGCCAAAGAGGCGCACGGGTCCTGGGCGTCGACCTGGACCCTCAGGGCAACCTCGGTTTCACGCTGGGACTGGACATCGGCGACTGCCGCACGGTCTATGACGTCCTCACCGGCGCGTGTCCCATTGAACGGGCCATCTCCCACACCGAGTACGGGGACATCCTCGCCTCGGACATCATGCTCTCCACGGCGGAGGTGGCCTTTACCGCTCCCCGGCGGGAGTTCATGCTCTCCCAGCAGCTGGATGTGGTGAAGCCCAACTATGACTTCATCATCATCGACACGCCCCCGGCTCTGAACATTCTGACCATCAATGCTTATGTGGCCTCCACAGGCCTCATTGTCCCCATGGAGGCAGAGGTTCTCAGTCTGGTCGGCGTTTCACAGATTCAGGATACCATAGAGACTGTCCGCAAGTCCTTCAACCCCAATCTGAAGGTCCTGGGCATTCTGCTGAACAAATACGACCGCCGGCTGACGCTCTCCCGAGAAATTCTGGATCTGGCGGAGTCCGTGGCGGAGCAGCTGGACAGTCAGGTTTTCCGTACCAAGGTCCGCCGCAGCGTCAGCGTGGCCATGGCTCCCGCTCACGGGCAGAGCGTTCTGACTTATCAGCCCAATGCCAAATCCGCCGCCGACCTGCGAAAAATCGTGGACGCTGTGGCGGGCCCGGCTTTTCCGGCTCCCCGGAAGTGGCGCTGATTTCCTTTTGGCATTCCGACTTTTCTGAAAAGGAGTTTTTGTTATGGCTTCCAACAACACCAGCAAAACGGCCCATGTGATGAATCTGCTCAGCAAGAACCGCGGCCCTGCCGCCTCTGAGGCGTCTGAGGTCCCCACCCCCGCCCCTGCCTCTCCCGAGGCAGAAGCCCCTGCACCGGTGGCTCCCATCCTCTCTTCCATCAACGCCGACGCCGCCGTATCCTCCCAAATCAAGGACGCTCTGGAAGCGGAGCTGGAAGCCCCCCCTGCCCCCAAACCGGTTCCTCCCAAGGCGAAGACGCCCGCTCCGGAACCTCCTCAGGCGAAAGTACCTGCTCCGGTTCAAGAACCTGCTGCACCTCCGGTTCAGGAACCTGCCGCGCCTCCTATGCCCTCCGCTGAGGAGCTGATGGACCTTCCCTTGGAAGAGCCGGTGGAAGGAGAAATCTGGGACGGCAAACCCACCTATGTCAATGTCATGGAAGAGCTGGTTGATGAGAAAGCGGATAAATACATGGAGATGTTCGGCATCTGCTGCTGTGACCAGTGCCGGGTAGACGTTCGGGCCTACGCCCTGAACCATTTGCCCCCCAAGTACGTGGTCATGAGCCGGGGAGACCGGATTCCCCGGCTTACGGTATATGAGAGCAAGTACAGCAGCGACATCACCGCCCAGCTGATGAAGGCCTGCAAGGCCGTCATGACCGCCCCCCATCACACCCGGGAGGACAGCTGAGCGCTTCAGAGTTTTAAACCGTCCGGCGCGGCAGAGTTTTCCTGCCGCGCCGGACATTTTTTGAAACGCGGAAGGACCGTTTTTCCGGCGGCTTTTCTTCAGATGATTGGAAAGGTTCGACGCACAGCGCCGAACCTTTCTGCTACCCTGGCCGCCGCAACACGGGATTCTGCGGCGCTTATTCTTCTGCGGAATCTGCTTCTGCCGTCTCTTCCGGCGCAGGTGTCTGTCCTTCCGTGGGACTGGTCAGCTGCTTCCACAGTATTTCCACGTTCTCCATACAGTTGAAGTAGATGTTGGTCAGCAGGTTGTTGGGAATCCCCAGCTCTTCTGCCAGGCTGGTAATGGCATCCCAGTTGGCGGCCTCGTAGCTCAGCACCAGCTCGTAGAGCTTGCCGCACCGGCCTCCCTTGTTCAGCAGGGCGTCTTTCAGCTCCTCGGACACCGGCACCTCTGCCAGGATTTCCGACAAGGGCGCGTCTACCAGATAATTCAAAGTAGAGAACATACCCAGCAGATAGGCTTCCGCCCGGGAGATGGGCATATTTTTGGCGTACTTCATCAGTTCCGTGCAGAAATTGGCCCGCATAAAGGAGCGTTTCAGGAACTCCTCGGAACCCGGGTCGTTGTTCTCCTGGGTGCCGCCGCTGGCACTGAGAAGATAAATCCACTGCTTCAGCTGTCCCATACCCAGGGTCATAATGGCCTGATGGATGGTGGTCGCCCGGTTTCGCAGGGCAAAGTAGGCGGAGTTCGCAATCTTCAGCAAACCGTAGGTCAGCGTTGCGTCGGTGGAAATAAGGCGCTCGACCTCATCCACGTCCGGCTCATCCCGGTTTACCGCCGCCAGCAGCTGGAAGAAGTTGCTCCGCAGGAACTCGCCGCTGTGGACCTTAGTCTCCATCCGCTCTGCCACATAGGATCCTTCCAGTGCGTCCGCGTTCAGGGAAATGGCCTTTTGATACTGCTCCGGCGTCTCAATGTGGGCCACAATGCACTTTTTATTCATGCTGTGGGCCACTTCCACAATGTTGTGCAGCGCCATATCCGGCGTGTTCTGAATGTTGATCTTGATGTAGTCGAGACTATCCAGCAGCGCCAGATACCGGGGCGCGAACTGGAACTCGTTGGCCGCAATTTTATAGCCTTCTTTGGCGAACTGATTGACAAAGTGCATCGACAGCGGGTGGATAATCACACTGTCGTCAATCTGAATCACCAGCTCCGATTTGTCAAACAGCCTGGGCGTCTTTTTCATCAGGAGCATGGTCGTGAAGGTCATGAAGTTCAAGGAACCCTTCAGCGTAGTCGTGCTGTTCTGCGTCAAAAAGCTGTAGATCGTATCAGCAGAGGCAAATTCATTGGCCTGGCCGCTGTCGGAGGAAAAGGCCTGATTTTCTCCGTGATACAAAATTTCATAACCCAGGATTTTGCCGTCAGGGGCCTTGATCGGCTGCCTTACGATATATTTATTGCTCATGATGTCTCCTCCGCCTTTACTTCCCGTTTACTTCCAGCAGATGGTCGATCACCTGGACCAGGTGCCCGATTTCCGGCTTGCTCAACTGCTCGTCTGCCCCCAGTTCCTTACCCTTCCGGCGCATCTCCTCGGTAATCAGCGAGGAGAAGATGATCAGCGGAATCTGTTTGAAGTCCTTGTCATCTTTCACCAGCTTCGTCAGGCGGTGGCCGTCCATCTGGGGCATTTCGATATCTGTAATAATCAGCGACACCTTGCTGTCCCGTTCCGCGTCCTCCCGCAGGCTGCTGAGAAACTGCCAAAGCTCACTTCCATCCGAAAACATCTTGGTGTTCACATAACCGGAACGATGCAGCGCTTCTTCAATCATCTTGCTGAGCAGCACCGAATCCTCTGCCACCAGAATGGCTTCATCGCTGCGCTGGCGCTCGCCCAAGCGGTCAATTTCGGACATCTGGATGGTGGTTTCCGGGGCAATTTCCGCCACAATGCGTTCAAAGTCCAGAATCGTGACCAGATTATCGCCGCACTGGGCAATGCCCGTGGCAATCCCCTCATTGCCGCCGGAGACCGTTTTGTCCGGTTTCTGGATGCTCTTCCAGGAAATGCGGCTGATGCCTACCACCGTATGTACCCGAAAGGCGATGTTCATCTTGTTGAAGTTACTGACGATGAACAGGTCCTTGCTCTTCTTCTCTCCGGCGCCTCCCAGCAGAAACGTCGCCAAGTCCACTACCGTGATGACCTTGTCCCGGGGCTTAAAAATTCCCTCCACTGCCGGATGGGAGTGGGGCATGGGCTTCACCGGTTGGGACACAAGGATCTCCTTGACCTTCGCCACGTTGATGCCGTACAGGCTGTCGTTAATGGTGAACTCCATGACCTCGATTTCATTGGTGCCGGATTCCAGCAAAATACCCCGCTTGTCCTCTTCCAACAACATTCCGAACACTCCTTTCAAAGCTTGATCGCTTAAATAATTCGTTCCGGCCGCCCATAGCTGCGGATGCAGCCCAGACCGGTGGCGGGGTCAAACAGCAGCGTGCGGGCCACGCTGCCGCCCACATCCTCTTTTAAAAGCTGGATGCCCTCTCGCTTCAGATTCAGGCGCACGCTCTCGATGTTGCGCTGCCCGATATTTCCCAGGTTCCCGCCGCTGACCTCAAACATTTTCGCCCCGCCGGCAATTTTGGCGGTAATGCGGGAACGGGACGCGCCCTTGGCCTCCATTTTCTTCAGGGTCTCCCGAATGCCGGTATCCGCATACTTCATGGTGTTCGCCCGGCCCGGCTCCATGTTCAGCGGCAACATGATATGCACCATGGCCGCTAACTTGATCTTCTGGTCATATAAGCAGATACCTATGCAGGACCCCAGCGCGTAGGTAATCAGCATCCCGGAGTCCTTGGCCATTTTCATATCCGCAATTCCAACGGTAATCTTATTACTTTCCACTGTTCACGCCCAGCTTCCTTAGCAAAAAGTTCAAAGAGCGAATATCCGGGGACAGCAGCAGCCGGCAGGGAATCTCCTTTCCATTGCAGATGAAATTTCCGCCGATAGTCATGATATAATCCGACTGTCCGCCGTATTCCGCCATAGGCACCGCCATAATAGCCCCCTGCATATCGACCGTGAAGGCGGGCACCGTCAAATCGATCTCTAAGCCCGCCAGACTGCTGAGGGCGTTGATAAAGGTGGAAATCATGATATTGCCCACCTCGGTAAGGGCCGAACCCCTCATCTCATCCAAAACGCTGTAGTCCGAAATGGTCTGGCCCATCATGCTCTCCAGCACCAGGTTCACAAATTCCAGCTGCTGCACCGAGAGCATAATGCCGCTGAGCTGGCCGCTCATGCCTACCAGTACGCCGGCTGTAATCTCCTCCGGTCCGCCAATCCACTCAATGGCTTCATTGTACCCCATGATGCGGACTTCCGGCTGCTGGATGCGCACCGGTTTTCCAATCAGGGCGGAAAGAGAGGTGGCCGCGTTGCCCGTGCCGATGCTGCCCACTTCTTTCAGGGTGTCCAGCTCCAGAGAGCTGAGCTCGTCGTAATTTTTAATCGTCATTCGTACCCTCCTTAGCTGCGCAGGCCGTTGATGGTGGTCTCAATTTCGTCGGAGGTCTGCACCATCTTCAGCGCCGCCTGGTAAGCCCTCTGGGACTCAATGACCTTTGATAATTCGTCCGCCAGGTCCGCGTTGGACATCTCCAGTTTCTTCTGAATCAGCTTGCCGGTGCCGCGGCGGATGCCGCCGTTTTTATCAATGGCCTGGAACCGGGTACCGTCAATGTGCTCCATGCCATCGTAATTGGCATAGTCAAAAATACCCACCGGCTGCGCCTCGTGCTCATCAGCCACCTCAATGATGCCGCCGGTCTCTCCCAAGACAAAGCGTCCCTGGTTGTCCGAGAGGTAGTATATCCGCTCCAGAATAGGCTGCCCTTCTTCGTCCAGGCCGCCACTGGGACGCATCAGCTCCGAGATGACGAAGGCGCCGTTTCGGGTAAGGGTCACCTCGTTGGTCTGCAAATCCACCACGGCAAAGAAACCGTCGCCGGCAATCATGTAATCCTGGTCCCGGCCGGTGTCCGCTACAGGGCCCATGGCGAAGTCCGTATCGGTGGTCCACAAAGCCGCGCCCACGCCGGAAGGAAGCATTTCGTAGCCCTCGGTATCCCGTCCCGTCTCGGCTGTGCCCACCGCCTTGACGTCGTCGTACATCAGAGCGGCAAAACGGCTCTTCTCTGCTTTGAAGCCGTAGGTATTCAAGTTGGCAATGTTGTTGCCATGGACGGTCAGCCGCTTGAGCTGCTGGTGGGCTCCCACAGCACCGATGAAAAAGGATTGATTCATGGGAAGACCTCCTTACCCGTCACATGCGGCCCACTTCGGTGGCAGCCCGCGTCATCAGCTGGTCATACATTTTAGAAATCTGAGCGGCGCTCTGAAGGGCCCGCTGGTACGTGATCATCTCCGTCATCTGCTTGGCCAGGTCCGTGTTGGCCCGCTCGAGATATTTGTTATACACCTCGTAATTCTCGCTGACAGCCGCCCCTTCGCCAGTGAACATGCCCCGTTCATCCCGCTCCAGCGCCTCATTGTCCGGGAAGCTGAAGACGCCCAGGCGGCCAATCAGGCTGCCCTGTTGGTCGCCCTCGCCGGCATAGTAAAGCAAGCCCTGCCGGTCTCCGTCAATCTTATCCGTGCCCAGATAAATGGGCTGCCCATCAGGGTCCAGCACCTGCCCAAAGCCCGGGAGGCAGAGATACCCCTCATCATTCAGGGAGAAGTTTCCCATGCGGGTATAAACCGTGTTGCCCTCCAGGTCCTGCACGGCAAAAAAGCCGTCTCCCACAATGGCGAAATCCAGGGGCAGGTTCGTGGGCTCCGGAATACCCTGGCTGTAATCCGTATAGATGTCACTGGCCGCCCGGATATAGCTCTGCCGTCCCAGGTCCACGCCCCGGCTGCGGTTCACATCCACCCGGCTGTAGAGCACATCGTCAAAGGTGCTGGCGGTGTAGCGTTCCTGTTTGTAGCCCGCCGTGGAAATGTTGACCATATTATTGCCGATGACATTGAGATTTTGCTGGTGGGTCAGCATGGCGGAGGTCAGATTGTAAAATCCCTTAAACATTCGTTTATCCCTTCTTCCTCCTGTTTTTGGTTTCTTCGGTTCCGTTGAGATAGGCTTCCATATAGCTCCGCAGCTTCTGGATGGCCCGGGTATGTATCTGCGAGATACGGGGCTCACTGAGCTCCATCACCTGGGCAATTTCCTTGAGATGCAGGTTTTTTTCGTAGTAGAGGGAGAGAACAATCTGCTCATTCTCCCGCAGCTGGGAAATCCCCTTGGCCAAGGCCCGCTGAAGCTCTCGCTCCTGAAGCATGGCCTCCGGCTGGCTCTGGGTGTCGTTGGAGGGCACCTCCAGCTGGTAGCCCGCCGTCTCCCGGGTATCCATCAAGGCGTCCAGGGAGAGGACATTGCTCAAAGCCACGTTAGCCGCGTCCTTCTGGTAACGCTCCTGGCTGACGCCCAGATGGGAGGCAATCTCTCCATCGCTTGGCATGCGCCCCAGACTGGCGGAAAGCTCCGCCACTGCCGCATCAATTTCCTTGGCCCGTTTGCGGACATTCCGGGGAATCCAGTCCTGCTTGCGGGCCAGGTCGATGACCATGCCCCGAATCCGTTTGGAGACGTAAGTTTCAAATTTCACCCCTTTGTCGGGATCAAACTTGTCAATGGCCCCCAGGAGGGTGAGGATGCCCTCATTGATAATATCGTCAATCTGGGCAAAGCTGCTGTAAACCCCTCGAATCTGCATGGCGGCGCTCTTGATCAGTCCCTCGTAGCGCAGCACCAAGGGCCACTTCAGTGTCTCGTCGCCGGTCTCCTTATAGAGCCGCAGAAGCTCCTGGGTGTCCATTTCCTCAATTTCCTGCCCCGTATAACTCCGGGCGGCGGCGGTTTCACTCATGTGCCCACCGCCTTCCGCTCACTCCGGGCTGCCGGTTCCAGCGTGATATTGCCGATGGCCTGAATCTGCACCGTGCTGGTAATCTCATTGAAGGAAAGAACGTAAACATTGGGATAAAACTGGGTAATCATCTTGGAGAAATAACCGCGAATCACCTGACTGACCAAAATAACCGGCGTCTGGGAAAGGTCGTTGAACTTCTTCAGCTGGTTGGCCAGCTGGGAAACAATCTGCTGCATCAGGTCCGGACCCATGGCCAAATAGACGCCCTGCTCGTTCCGGGTAAGAGAGGCAATTACCTTTTTCTCCACCTCTGCGTCCAAGGTGACAACGCGAAGCTGTCCATCCTCGCAGAAACGGCGGGTAATTGTCCGCGCCAAAGCGCCCCGGACCTGCTCCGTGGCCGAGTCGATATCCCGGCCTTGGGCCAAAACATCCGCCAGGGTCTCCACAATGGTGCCCAGATCCTTGATGGGCACGCCCTCTTTCAGCAAATTCCGCAAAACCTTTTCCAGAGTGGCGTAGGAAATCAGATTGGGAATGGCCTCCTCTACCAACTCCGGGGAGGTCCGCTTCAAATTCTCCACCAGCTGGATGGTCTCTGTCCGGCCCAGCATCTCGTACGCATACTTCCGAATGGTTTCCGACAAGTGGGTCAGCATGACCGACAGAGGATCGATTACATTGTAGCCGTAGATTTCCGCCATTTCCTTGTTCTCCGGCAAAATCCACCGGGAAGGAATGCCATAGGCAGGTTCAATGGTCTCAATGCCATCAATTTCCCCCAAGGGGTTGGCGGGCTCCAAGGCCAGATAGTAATCCACCAGAATCTCGCCCCGGGCCACTTCCTCGCCCCGAATCCGAATGACGTACTGGTTCGTTCCCAGGGAAGAGGCGTCATGGAGGCGAATGGAGGGGAAGACAAAGCCCATGTCTTGGGCATACTGGCGGCGGAAGATGACGATGCGGCTGATGAGCTTGCCGCCATGGCTCTCATCCACCATGGGAATGAGGCTGTATCCAAACTCCATCTCAATGGGCTCCACCGAGAGGAGAGAATAGACGTTGTTGATATCCTTGTAGTAGTCGGTCTCGCTGGGAGCCGCCAGCTCGGCAGCCTCCTGCTCCTCCGCCACCTGCGTTGCCGCAGCAGCTTCCTGTTCCTGCGCCATTGCCCGGGCAATGAACCAGCCGCCGCCCAGCAGCACACCGCCGCCCACAGCCAGAGCCAAGTGGGGCGTGTTGGGGATTGCCGCCAGGAAGAGGAGGATGACGCCGGTGGTCATGATTGCCCGGGGCTGGGCCTTGAACTGACCGATCACATCCTTGTTGAGACTTCCCTCCGATACGGACCGGGTAACAATCATGCCCGTGGCGGTGGAGATCATCAGCGCCGGCAGCTGGGAGACCAGACCGTCGCCGATGGTGACGATGGAGTAGCGGGAGAGCACATCCGAGAATTGTCCGCCCTCCATCAGAATACCGATCAGCACGCCGCCGATGAAGTTGATCATCGTGATGACCAGAGACATGGTGGCGTCGCCCTTGACAATTTTGGTGGCGCCGTCCATAGCGCCATAGAAATCGGCTTCCTTCTGGATCTTGTGGCGGCGGTCCTTGGCCTCCTGTTCGTTAATCAGTCCGGAGGAAAGATCTGCGTCGATGGCCATCTGCTTGCCGGGCATGGCATCCAGGGTGAACCGGGCAGCCACTTCGGCCACGCGCTCCGCGCCCTTGGTAATCACGATGAACTGCACCAGCACGATAATCAGGAAGATGACCACACCGATGACGATGTTGCCGCCTGTAATCAGATTGCCGAAGTTCTGAATCACTTCTCCGGCGTAACCGTGATAGAGAATCTGCCGGGTGGTGGAGACATTCAGTCCCAATCGGAACAGCGTCGTCACCAACAGCAGCGATGGAAATATGGAAAATTCCAGTGCATCCGAAATGTTCATCGTGATCATCAAAATCATGATGGACAGTCCGATATTGATAATCAGCAGGAAGTCCAGAATCTGGGTGGGCAGCGGGATGATCAGGAACAGCACGATGACCACAACGGCTAACGATATTGCGTTGTCAAAAATCCGTCTCATTCCTCTGTCACCTCCTGTCTGCCATTCCTTTCCGTCCTCTCAAGCCGAGGGACGCTCCTTATTTTACCAGCTGGTGTTTTTCATTCAGGCGGAAGATGTACACCAGTACCTCTGCCACCGGATTATATAGTTCTGGGGGAATTTCCTGGTTCAGCTCCCCATCCGCATAGAGGGCGCGTGCCAAGGGCACGTTTTCAATCACCGTCACCTGGTGCTCCTCTGCCACGCGGACAATCCGGGCCGCCAGTTCATCCTGCCCCTTCGCCAAAACAATGGGGGCATTATCCTCCTCCGGGTGATAGCGCAGCGCTACCGCGAAGTGGGTGGGGTTTCGGATAACCACATCCGCTCCCGGCACCTGCTGCATCATACGGCTCATGGCCCGCTGACGCTGCATCTCCTTGATTTTACCCTTGATTTTGGGGTCGCCTTCCATCTGTTTATATTCTTCTTTAATTTCCTGCTTGCTCATACGGAGTTCCCGCTCGTAGTCCCACCACTGATACATGAAGTCGACAGCAGCCAGCGCGATAAAGGCAATGCCGATCTTCACGACCATATTCATGCCCAAATCAAACAGGTGCACACAGGCAGCCCGAAGGTCTACATAAAGATATTTCGCGCTCTCATGCAGCATTCCGCTGAGGCTGAGGTAGATAATAATCATGAGAACGCAGATTTTCAGCAGGTTTTTCAGGGTATTGATCAGGCTTTTCAACGAAAACAGCCGTTTAAATCCCTGGAGCGGGTTGAGCCGGCTGAACTTCGGCCGCATCAGCTCGCCGCTGACCAGCAGCCGCGTCTGCGCAAAGGTTGCCACAATGGCGCACAGCGCCGTCACTAAGGTAATGGGCAGCACCGTCGCCGCCAGCAGCAGAATGGCCTCCATGACCAGCTCCAGCAAGATATCTCCAATTGCCAGCGCCCCCACAGAGGCACAGCGGTTCAGACACAGCTGCAGAAACGCCGCCAGCCGCTCCGCAATCCTCCCGGACATCAGCCAGAAGATCATAAAGGACCCCAGCAGCGTCGCGACCGCAACGGCATCCTGACTGAGAAAGACGTTGCCTTTCTTTCGTTCATCCCGCCGCTTTTTGGGGGTTGCCTTTTCGGTTTTCGAACTGTCCGCCAAGGCGCCTCCCCCCCCTTTTTTCAGCCGCTCAGTGCCAGCAGCGCCCCCATACTGTTCAGCATGGACCGCTCCGCCGCCAGCAAAAATTCACTGAAGGGATATAGCAGCAGCAGCAACAGCATCAGGCCTATAATAACCTTTAATTCTATGTTAATGGAAAAGACATTGATCTGAGGAATGACTTTCATCAAAATCCCCATCCCCATCTGTCCCAACAACTCTGCTGCCAAAATCGGCATAGCCAGCTTCACCGCCAGCAACACACATTCCACAAAGAGCTCCAGCAGCGCGTTCACCACTTCCCCGCCAATGGAGACTCCGCCGTACCCCACCAGCCGGCTGGATGTAATCATAATCCGCAGCATGGTGTGATGCCCATTTCCCACGAAAAAGAGAAGAATCATCAGCGTATTCAGCAGCGTGCCTGTTACGGACATATTGGACTGTGCGCCGGAGTCGTAAATCTGGTTCATGGTCATGCCCATTTGAGTATCAATGGCCAAACCGGTCTGTTGGGGAATGGAGAAAAAAAACTGCACCACCATGCCCAGCACAAAACCAAGCGCCAGCTCCAGCAGCACCTCCATGGCAAAGTCCAGCAGGCCCCTGGGCAGCGCCGCCGTTCCACCATCCACAGAATAGGTGAACACCGAGAGAACCAAAATGAATCCAGCCCGGAAAAAGCCCGGAAAATTCCGCCGGCCCAACAGAGGGCTGAATGACACAAAGCCGGTCATCCGAGCCGTAATCAGCAAAAAGAGCATCAGGGCGCCTTCGTCGATCATCCTGCCCTCCGCTAAATCATTGTCATTACTTCAAAGATTTCCCGGGCGTACTCCTGAAGGGTTGTCAGCATCCAGCTGCCGCTCAGCAAAAGCACTCCCACCACAATGACCACCTTCAGGATGAAGGAGATGGTCTGCTCATGGATTTGCGTCACCGCCTGAAAAATGGCGATCAGCACACCGGCCATCATACTCAGCACCAGCATGGGCCCTCCCAGCTTCAACACCACGCCCACGGCGTCCCGCATGACGTCTGTTACCATTGCCGTATCCATTTTCCTTCTCCCTTAGTAGACGCCCCGGACCAAGGTGGCGAACAGCAGCTCCCACCCGTTCAGGGTCACGAACAGCAACAGCTTGAACGGAGCGGAAATCATGGACGGCGGCAGCATAATCATACCCATTGACATCAGCGTACAGGATACCACAATGTCAATCAACATAAAGGGGATATACAGCAGCAGTCCAATTGTAAAGGCCTTTTGCAGCTCACAGGTCACAAAGGCAGGCACGATAATCCGCAGCGGAAGGGTTTCCACAATCGTCTCGGTGGTTATCGTCTCCGGCATCTCCGTTCCGGCCAAATCGCAGTACATCTCCAGGGTTCCCTCCTGGATATTCCGGGCCATGAACTCCTTCAGCGGCACTGCCGCCCGCCGGAAAAATTCCTCCTGGGAGATGGTTTCCTCCACATAGGGCTCATAAGCCTCTGTTTGAATGCGGGTGATTGTGGACGACATGGTAAACAAGGTCAAAAACAGCGCCAGGCCCACCAGCACCAGGTTCGGCGGCGTCTGCTGGGTACCCATGGCGTTGCGCAGGAATGAAAAGGAGATGATATACCGGGTAAAGGAGGTCATCATCACCACCAGCGACGGCAGGAGTGTAATCATCGTGGTGAGGAAGATGATTTCCAGCGTTTGTACGCTGTCGCCATTTACATTGATTAGCCCTTCCGGCACCTCCGCCTCACCTCCGCCCCTTCTGCCGCAGGATGGTTATCAGGGATTCTTGAAAGCTGGGATATTTCCCCGGCGGCTTTCCCGCCTCCGATTTCCAGGCGGCGGCCTCCTCCGCCGTGAACTCCGCCAGCAGGTTAATGCCTCCGGGCCCTGTGCCCAAGAGGAAAAACCGTTCGCCCACCCGGGTCAGAACCAATCTCTGGTCCCGTCCCAGAGGCAGCTGGTCCAGAAGCTCCATCTGCCGGGGCGGCTGAAGCCCGCCGAAGCCGCCCCGGCTCCCCGCAAAGCGGGTGAACCAGAAGGCCAGCACCAAAATCAGGGCAACGCACACCACCAGCCACAGAAAGGAGGCCACCGTAGTATCTCCCAGCATTCTGTCAGGGATTCCCCAAAATCGTATTGACAGTTTTTAACACACGGTCCGGCTTGAAGGGCTTGACGATAAAGTCCTTGGCGCCGGAGCGCACCGCGTCCATAACCATGCTCTCCTGACCCATGGCGGAGCACATGACCACGCTGGCGCTGCCGTCCTTGGCCCGGATGGCCTTCAGCGCTTCCAGACCGTCCATATTGGGCATCGTAATATCCATAATCACCAAGTCCGGACCAATTTCGCTGAACTTCTCCACGGCGTCCGCGCCGTCCACGGCCTCATAGAGCTCCGTGTAACCGTTTTTACTCAGCGTATCCTTAATCATTTTCCGCATGAAAGCGGCGTCGTCCACTAACAGAATCTTCTTAGCCATTGTCATATCCTTCCTTTTTATTCAGATAATCAGATATTCGGTAATCTATGTGAAAGCGCACCAGGCGTTTTATTTCTTTGCCAGTTCAATGACGGGATCCTGCACAATTTCCGTGATACGGACGCCGAAGTTATCGTCAATAACCACCACGTCTCCCCGGGCCACACACTTGCCGTTGACGAACAGGTCCACCTGGTCGCCAGCCAGCTTATCCAGCACCACCAGGGAGCCCTTGGAGAACTCCAGGATGTCCTGCACCTTCCGCTGGGTGCGGCCGATTTCCACCGTCACCTGCAGGGGGACTTCCATAATCAGGTCCAGATTCTGGGCCTGCTCCTTTCCAATTACCTCCGAGACGTCCATTTCCCGCATAGGCACAGGCTTGGTGTTGATGACCTTGGGTTCCGGCGCGGCCTGTACCGGCGGCTGCGGCGGATAAGGGTAGGGATAAGGATACATTGGATAGCCCATATATCCCCCCTCCGGCGGCATGCCGTAAGGAGGCATCTGCGGCATCTGACCCGGCGCGGGCGGCGTCATCTGCCCCGGCACAGGCGGTACCTGCCCCGCCGGGGCTGCCTGAGGTGCGGCAGGAGCGGGAGGCGCTGCCGGTGCGGGCGCGGGGGTTCCGCCGGCCATACCGCTCATCAGCTTCTCAATCTCCTCCTGGCTCATTTTCCCGCCGCCGGAGGACTCTGCGGGCGCGGGAGCAGGCTCACCGCCGCCCATGCCGCTCATCAGCTTTTCAATCTCTTCCTGGCTCATCTTTCCGCCGCCGGAAGGTTCTGTGGGCGCGGGAGCAGGCTCACTGCCGCCCATACCACCCATCAGCTTCTCGATTTCCTCCTGGCTCAGCTTACCGCCGCCGGAGGATTCCGCCGGAGCAGGCGCAGGCGCCGGAGCGGGAGCCGGCTCGGGGGCCGCCTCGGTGTCATCGTCTCCCAAGCCCAGGTTCTTCAGCAGCGTCTTGGCCAGGTCCACGCTCATGACATTCATGAATTCGCTTTCCAGCGCGCCCTCGATCTTCAGCGCGAAGCGCACAATGACGATGCTTTCCGCTCCGCGAGGCAGATGATTCTCCTTAAAGGCATTCAAATCCTCCAGCTCGAAGGGCTGAGGTGTGGAAATATCCACCGTGAATCCCAGGAAGTCGCTCATGGCCGTGGCCGCCGCGCCCATCATCTGGTTCATAACCTCGCACACGGCGCTGATGGTCAGGTCATTGAGCTCAAACTCCTCCTCCGGCATCTCCGTGCCCATGAGGATATCCACAATCACCTTGATGTCGCTGCGCTTGAGCAGCATGATATTGCTGCCCTCCAGGCCCTCCACGTACTTGATCTCGATGCCCATGGCGGGCTCCAGATTGCCCAGGACGAAGTCCTTCACATTGATGGATGTAACCTGGGGCGTCGTGATATCAACTCTGTGGTCCAGAAGATTGGATACCGCAGTGGCAGAGGAGCCAAGGCTGATATTCATCATTTCCCCGAGGGCGTCGATCTCCATCGGGCTAAACAATTTTTTCTCCATTCCGTCTACTCGCTCCTTTGCTCAAGCTGGAAGCATACTTCATCTATTTTCACAGCCATATTTTTTTTGTGGGTTCCCATCTTTCCGGTAAACCAATGATATCCGCCGATTTCCAAGAATACGGGGGACTCTTTGGATTGCCCCAGGTCGATGACATCCCCCACGCTCAGATGGTAGATGTCGCTGAGAGAGAGCTGCGCGCTGCCCAGTTCCGCAATAATTTCCAGACTGGAATCCCGCAGCTTGTCGAAAATCTCCTCGGATTTATCTTCCGCCGCTGCCCGGCGCATGGGGTTCTCCCGGCTGATTTCCGCGAAGATGCTCACCAGCATTTCCCCGGGCAGACAGATACTCATCCGCCCCGTCATGTTGGTAAACTGAAGCTTCAGGTCCACAATCACCACCGTCTCATCCAGACCGATAATCTGGTTCAGGGTGGGGTTGACTTCTGTACGGTTGTAGTCAAAATGGATGGCAAGGTAGGTCTCCCAGCTGCGGTCCATCACGGCCACAATGTCTCTCGCCAAGTCCTCATAGAGCTTCAGCTCCAGGTCCGTGTAGCTGTAATCGGAGTCAAGGCTTCCATCCACCAGACCTTCGCCGCCCAGCATACGGTCCATCATACTCAGGGCGGTGGTGGTGGAGAGAAAGAGCATTGCCGGGGTCTCCGCCTCTTTCTCCTTAATGAACACGTCCATCATGCCCAGCACGTCGCCCTCGGTCAGCGCGTTGGAAAATTCATAATACCGCTGTTCCTCGACGCTTTCCACCGTCACCTCGCATCCGGTTCGAAGCCGGGCGTTGAGACGGGAGCTGATTACCCGGGAGTAGTTGTCGAAGATGCCGTTGAGCATCTTGATCCGGTCCTTGGTAAACTTCCGGGGGCTTCCAAAGTCATATTTTTGGTACTTCTTTTTCTGGTCCTCGCCGGACGATTCCAGGTCCTTGTCACCGCTGCGCACCGCGTTCAGCAAAGCATCGATTTGAGCTTGTGATAATACGTCTGCCATGTAATCCCCCTAACCGGCTCTGCCAAGAATCGCGGGGTCCGCCCCGCGGGGTTGGGAGTCCGCCTGCGGCGTCACTCCCCTGTATCTACGAAATACTGCTGAATTGCGCCGTTGCCCGCAAGCTCCTCTTCCAGGTTCCGGCCGCTGATAATCATTTCCACCCGGCGGTTGGCAGCCTTGCCTTCCGCTGTGCGGTTGGTCGCGACGGGCCGCCACTGGCCGAAGCCTTCGCTGACCAGCCGCGCCGGGTCCACGGTACTGTGCTCCTGAATAAAGATAATCACGTTGGCAGCCCGCTGGCTGGACAGGGTCCGGTCCTGCACCACCCGGTTGGGGGTGTTGCCGGCCTGGGCCGTGTGGCCCTGCACCCGCACCTCGTCCAAAGAGCCTGCCACGCTGCTGAGCATATCGCTGACGGAGGTAAGAATCGGTTCCGCCTCCTTGCGGAGAACGGCGCTGTCGCCGTCAAAAAACACCGACTGGCTGAAGGTGATGAAGATCTTTCCCCCATCCGCACTGACGCTCACCGCGTCCTGAAGGTTCGTCTGCTGCACAAATTCCTGTATTGCCTGGAGGAGGGCCGCCATGTCCTGTTCAATCTCCTCCTGCTGCTCCTCAATGGGCTGCTGGCCGGACTGGCCTAAATTATCCGCGTCCGGTCCCTCGCCTCCTGGGGTCACCGTCGGAGACTCCTGGGCCATGGGGTTGAAGCTCTGGACAATGGCTTTCCATTTATCCTCGCTGATGGTGGACATGGAGTAGAGCAGCACGAAGAAGCACAGCAGCAGCGTCACCATGTCGCCATAGGTGTCCATCCAGTTCGCGCCGCCGCCTCCGCCGCTTTTTTTCTTCAATGCCACAGCCGCTCACCTTACCTTTCCCATCACTTCTCGTCGCCGCCGCCCATTTCCCGCTGCTTCTGGGACATGTAGGTCAGCAGACGCTCCCGCAGGGCCTTGGGGTTTTCGCCGGCCTGAATGGCCATGACGCCCTCGACGATAATCTGTTTGCAGAGGATTTCCTCGCTGTCCCGGTTCCGCAGCAGCTGGGCCACGGGGCCGAACACCATGTGGGCCAGAATACAGCCGTACAGCGTGGTAATCAGGGCGGTACCCATGCTGTCACCCAGGCTGCTGGAGCCGTCGCCGTCCAGGCTCATGGATTTCAACATGTTAATCAGGCCCACCAGCGTACCGACCATGCCGAAGGCCGGCGCTACACTGGAAGCCTTGTCGTACATGCCCGCCGCATCCTCGTGCCGGGCGCTCATACATTCAATGTCATTCTCCAGGATACCCCGGACCTTATCCTGATCGTTGGCGTCCACAATGAGCATGATGGCCTGCTTGAAAAAGGGGTCCGACTGTTCATTTGCCTTTTCTTCCAGAGACAGCAGGCCGTTTTTTCGGGCAATCTGCGCCAGTTCCACCAGCTGGTCTATGTAGCTCTTGGGGTCGAAGAGCTTGTTGTTCAAGATAATCTTGAAGTGCTTGGGCATGTTCTTCAGCATGGACCCCGGGAAGCTGGCCATGACGATGAAGAGGGTACACCCAATGGTGATGAAGATACTGGCCGCGTCGAAGAAGTTCCAGAGGTTGCCTATAGTGACACCAAACTCGAACTTCGGATAGATTTTCAGCGTCGTGATACAGCCGAACAGGAACACGCCGAAGGCGCCGAGCAGGCCTATGATGTAGTTTAGGTTCATTAGAACGCCTCACTCCCTTGGCCGGGCTGTGGATGCCCGGATTCTTTCTATGTTCATCAACGCTTGTCCGTAACCGCGATTTCCCGGTGGATATCCTGGACTTTGGCGTTGTATTCCGCGATTTTACGAATAATGTCCTCCACACTCTCCCGGACCAGGTAGTAGTCGTGGTTCATCATGGTGATTTTGGACTCGGGGATGCACTCAATGTGCTCGATTTGCAGGTGGTTTACCAGAAATTTCTCGTGATTTCTCTTTGTCAGAAGAATCATAATATACCGCCTTTCAGGGCCCGCCGGGGAGTCCTCGCGGGACTCCCGGCGGGTGTGTTATGAATTTGCTTAACGCTTCATGTTGACCAGTTCTTCCAGCATGGAGTCGGTGACGGTAATGATACGGGTGTTGGCCTGATAACCGCGCTGAGTCGTGATGAGCTCGGAGATCTCGGTGGCAAGGTCCACGTTGGGAGCCTCCAAGAAGCCGGTCAGCAGCTCCGTGGAGCCCGCGCTGGTCAGCTCCGCCAGCTGGGGAAGCTCCACCGCTTCTGCATCCTGACCGTTGTTGTTGCCGCCGTCCGCGGGAGCGTCCGCGTACAAGTGTCTGATGCTGCCGTTGACATGGGTGAGCCCCAGCTCTTTCTGCACGCCGCCCAGCATGGTAACCCGAAGGTCGCCCGCGCCGGCGCCGGCGGTGTAGTAGTTGTTGCCCGCGTGGCTGACGCCGTTGGGGTTGGTCACGTTGCCGATGGCAAGGTAGCCAATGGTGATACGCTCCTCGGTCTCCTTGCAGTTGCCCGTAATCGCGCCGGTCTTGGCGTCAATCTCGATGCTGTCCAGGGTGGCGTAGGCCAGGGGATTCACATCGCCGGGGAGCTTGTGTCCATCCTTATCAACAGGCCAATAATCCTCAATTTTCTGATAGGTGGGCTCATCCGTTGTTCCGCCGCCCGTACCGCCGCCTGCGTTTGTATCCGTCGCTTTATCTACGGGGTAATGAATCGTATAGCTGAATTCGTAATCGCTCTTCAGCTTCGTGTGGTCATCGTCTTCCCAGATATCATCCGAATCCTGGTCCTCCACAGGCTTGCCAGTATCCTTATCCACAATTGTCTTCTCCATCTTGGGAATCCGGATGGCGACCAGCTGGTCGCTGACAATAGGCTTGCCATCGGTGTCCGTGCCCGTCACCAGGAAGCCATACACCGGATTACCGGGACCGTCGGTGAGGTAGCCGTCCGCGCCGAACTTGAAGTCGCCGCTCCGGGTCAGGGTCAGGCTCTTGAAGCTCTCGGGGTTGGTGGGGTCAATCACGTCCGCCACATCCTTGTTACCCACCAGGAAGAACCCGTCGCCCACGATGGCGCAGTCCATGGGGTTGCCGGGGTTGTAGCTGGAAGTGGACATATCCAGGTCGATGTTGGCCACCAAGGAACCGTAGCCCAGCTGAGAGGGGTTCTTGCCGCCCACCACCTGGCTGCCGTTGGAACCAGTGCTGTACATGTTGTAGAGGCTGTCACGGAACACCGTGCGGTGCTTCTTGTAAGCGGTGGTGTTCACGTTCGCCACGTTGTTGCCGATTACGCTGAGTTTTTGCATGTGGGCCTTCAGGCCCGCAATGGACGCATACATAGATCCGGTCATAGGGAATTGGAACTCCTTTCGTCTCTTCGGCGCCGCCTGGGCCCGCCAAACGGGCGGGACTCACTGGCCTCCGAAAACCGGTCCTGCCATCTGTAGTATATTACAGGAACACGGCGCCGTCAATATTCGTGAAAACACTGTCCTTCATTTCCTCCTGAGTAATGGCTGTGATGACCTTGCTCTGGGGAACGTTGATGATAAAGGCTTTCTCAGTGTCCATTGCCAGGATATTGGTCGCGCCCTTGGCCTGGGCCCGCACCATACTGCCTTTGATTTGGTCGATCAGGCTGGGGGTAATTTCAATCCCCCGCTCCTCGGCCCGGCTCCTGGCGTGCTTAGAAAACTGAACATCCTGTCCGGTCTTCGTCAGCTCTTGCTGAAGAGCGGCCGCAAAACCGCCTCCCGCAGCCGTTCGCTTCCCTGCGTCCGGTGTCTGTTGTATGGGGATTTGTTTGGATACACGCTCAAGCATGCCGCATCATCCCTCCGTGTCGCTTGGGGCTCCATTCTCTCCGTTGTATTCCGGAGGCTCGCTGGGGTTTTCAGGTTCCGTGGGCTTCTCGGTTTCATCGGGCTTTTCCACCTCGCCGGGTTTCTCGCCTTCATCAGGCTTTTCCGCCTCGCCGGGTTTCTCGCCTTCGCCGGGCTTCTCCACACCATCCGTTTTGTCGTCGTCTTCTTCTTTCTTTTCAGGCAGACGGCCAACGGCCATAATCTCACTGAGCCGGTAGTACTCGTCGTTAATGAAAATAACCGGTTCGCCGTTCATCGTACCGGAAGCGGTCACAGTGCCCACGATCTCCTGAAGCTTGTTGTCGGAGTCGTATTTGCCCACGGTCACTTCCTTGCCCACCAGAGAGGAGGCATAAGAGGTTACGCTGGCGTCGGTCATATTGACCATGGACTGAATCATCTGCATCTGAATCATCTGGTTCAGCATTTCCGATGTATCCATAGTCTGGTCAATGCCCTGGTTGGTCATCTGGGTAATCATCAAGGTGATGAAATCCGTCATGTCCAAATCCAGGTTGCTGCCCTTTTTGCTGATATTGACGGTGGTATCGCCTACCTGCTTCTGACCGTAGACGCCGCCAATATCCGCCATAAAATCGCTCATAGATTCACTTCCATTCCTCACTCATCTCCGGGAATCAATCCCAGGCGCAGCTGATGCAGGAAATCCTCCCCGCTCTGCTGTCTGCGGCGCTGCTCCTGCCGCTGCTGGCGCTGCTGGTTCTGCTGCTGGTCGTAGAGGTCCTTCCACTGGCTGTCCTCCTGACGGGGGACCTCCACCCGAACCTCCTGCTGCGTCTCCCGGCTGAGGAGATTCTCCAAACCGGAGAGATTTTTCTCCAACAGGTTCTGGGTTCTGCCGTTCTCGGCGTGCAGATGCACCACCAGACCGCCGTCCTTCTGAAGCGTCAGCTCCACGGTCACCTTGCCCAGATTCTCGGGATTCAGCTGGATTTCCACGTGGGTCGCGCCCTCACGGACGGCCTCTGCCAGCTTCGCGCTCACCTGCTTTTCCACCGGCTCGGCTTCCTCCGCAGGCGCGGGGGCTTCCGTCTCCTTGACCGGAGCGGTTTCCAAGTCGCGGATAACCGGGGTCTCCACCTCAGCGTCCTGAAGTTCCGGCGTTTCCTCGGTCTCTTCCGGAGCCTCAATGGTTTCCACCTTGACTTCCAGCACCTCTTTCTCAACCTGCCGGACAATCTCCGGGGCCTCAGTCTGCATCTCAGGAGCTTCCGCCTCATTCTGGGCCTCTACCCACTCGCCGGCCACGGCATGCAGGCTTTCCTGGTTCTCACCGGTCTGGGACGCGTCCTGCATCCAGGACACCACGCGAAGACCGCTCTCCTCATGGTCCTGATAGCTCACCGGCTCCAGGCCTTCTTCCCAGTTGGGGTCCGTCAGCACCTGCGGGGCCTTCTCGGCGATTTCGGCCACCAGGGGATTCTGCATCCGGACGGCCATAGCCGCCAGCATCATCTGCTCCTCCAGTGTCTTCAGCTGGTTTTCCGGCTCCGTCTCAGAGGCGGCGGGGTCCTTTTCACCAGCCTGGTCCGGCTGTTCCGTCTTCTGGGCAGGCTTGGCGGATTCGGTCTTCTCCGGCTGGGAAGCGGACGGATCCTGCTTCTGTTCCAGCAGCTTCTGGAATCCATCCTTCTCACTGCTCTCGCTTTTCGGTGCGGCAGGCCGCTCCTGGGAAAGCTGCATTCCAGCCATCAGCGGGTTGTTGTATAACTGTTCCATTCTTACATTCACCTCCTTACTATATAATGTAATCTATTTCCAAACGGTACGTTTCCGCACCGGATGGACCCTGTCAAGCGCCCACGTTGGCGTGGGCCCGGGCGGAGCTGACGAACTCCTCGATAAACAGCTCCTCGCTTTTCGCCTCCGCTTTATGGTAGGCATCCAGCTTCTTCTCCCGCAGCTTCTCAATGGAGGAGGTCTCCTTTTTCGCCTCCACCACCTCGGAGCGCTTCTTTTCCTCCTCGGCCCGCAGCTTCTCCAAATGCTGGGTCTCCCTTTGGATTTCCAGCTCACCGGCCCGGAGTCCGCTCTGGTACATCAGCGCGTCGGTAATGGTCAAACCTTCCCCGGCCCGCTGGCGGTACTCCTCATTATAATCCCGATACTCCTGCCATAGGCCTTCCAAAACCGTCTCCTGCTCCCGCACCCGGGCCAGAATCAGGGCATGTTCCCCCTGAAGGGACTCCAAAACCTGCTGTTTATAAGACAAAACCGTGTCCAGAGAAAACTTGAACTTCTTCACCAGGCGGTTCTCCTTTTCGCTTTAGTTCAGAATCTTCCGCAGCTTTTCCAGACATTCGTCGTAGCCAAAGGCCTCGTTGATATCCTGGGTAAGAAAGCCGTTCACCGCGTCAATCTTCGACAAGGCATAGTCCAGATTCCGATTGGTCCCCGGTTTGTAAGCGCCAATGGCCACCAGGTCCGCGTTTTTTTCATAGGTGCTGAGAATATCCCGCAGGCGGGAGGCCAGCTGCCGATGCTCCGGCGAGACAATTTCCACCATCAGACGGGAAATGCTGGCGGAAACGTCAATGGCTGGGTAATGGTTGCTGTTGGCCAGCGCCCGGGAGAGCACAATGTGACCATCCAGAATACCCCGGACGGTGTCCGCAATGGGTTCATTGGTATCGTCGCCCTCCACCAGAACGGTGTAGACGCCGGTAATAGAGCCTCGCTCGAAGTTGCCGCTGCGCTCCAGGAGCTTGGGCATCTCCGCGTACATGGAAGGGGTATAGCCCCGGCTCACCGGCGGCTCGCCGATGGCCAGACCAATTTCCCGCTGGGCCATAGCAAACCGGGTCAGGGAATCCATCATCAGCAAAACGTCGTAGCCTTGATCCCGAAAATACTCCGCAATGCCTGTGGCCACGCTGGGGCATTTCATCCGCAGCATAGCCGGCTGGTCGGAGGTGGCCACCACCAGAATGGAGCGGCGCATTCCCTCTTCGCCCAAATCCTTTTGGACAAACTCCAGAACCTCGCGGCCCCGTTCGCCCACCAGCGCGATCACGTTGATGTCGGCCTTGACGTTTTTGGCAATCATGCCCATCAGTGTGGATTTTCCCACGCCAGAGCCAGCAAAAATGCCAATTCTCTGTCCTTTTCCTATGGTAATGGTACCATCTATAGCTTTTACGCCAAACTCCATCCGCTCCCGGATCGGGGGACGCTGGAGAGGGTTGATATACGAACCGCTGACGCAGTAAGGCTCGCCTCCTTGAAACGGCGGCTTGCCGTCAATGGGCTGGCCCATAGCGTTGATGATGCGGCCCCGGAGGAACTCGCCCACCCGCAGGGTCAGCTGCCGGCCGGTATTCCGCACGAAGTTTCCGGCGGAGATGCCGTTCATGTCGGAATAGGGCATCAGCAGGATGTGGTCGTTTTTAAACCCGACCACCTCCGCCGTCACCTGGCCGCCGGAATCACCGTTATAAATGCGGCAGATGTCACCCACCGCCGCCCGGCCGCCGGAGGCCTCAATGGACATTCCGACAATATTTTCAATTTTCCCAGTCAGGCTGTAGGTCTCCGCGTTGTAGACCTGACGGATCATTTGCCGGAACATACATACTCCTTCATTGCTTGCCGCCGTATTACAGCGTCCCGTTGAGGTTCAGGCTGCCGAACTGCACGCCCCCCTCCTCCATGGGACCGGCCGGGGTATCGGACAGCAAGGTCCGGATGTTGTTCATCTGCGTGGCGGCGCTGGCGTCTATAATTTCGTCGGGCATTTCAATGATGCAAGTGCCCGCCTCGTCGTCGGCCATGGGAATGATGCGCACCCGGTCGCTGAGGGCTGTGAGGGCGTTCATCAAACTGGCCGGAACCTTTGCCATGTGCTTGGCATCACATTCGGCAATATAAATATGAGCCCATTCCCGCCGCTTGCGTTTGTCGATGGCTGTCTGAATCATCCGGCCGATGACATCGCTGCTGCTTTTGAGGCTGACACAGACCACCTTTTCCGCAATGGCGATAGCCAGGTCCCGCAGCTCCTCTACATTCTCTTCCATCTGCCGGTCCAGAGCATCCCCGGCCCGTTTCAGGAAAGCATTCAGCTCCTCTGCCAGGGCGGCGGCCTGCCGCTCCTGGGCGGCCCGGTTTTCCTCCAGAGCCTGCGCCACGCCCTGGGCGGTTCCCTCGGCCCGGCCGGCTTCCAAGCCGTTCTGCCGGGCGGACTCATACAGGGCTTCCGCCTTCACCTCCGCCTCCAGCCGGGCCTGCTCCAAAAGCGCATCGGCCCGCTGGCGGGCATCCTCCAAAATCTGCTCCGCCTGAATCTGAGCGAAGCTCACCGGGTCCGGCTCAGGGTCCGGTTCCGGCTCCGGAGGCGGGGAAAGGGGCTCTTCCGCCCCTTCCAGTCCCGCCGCCGTCTCCTCCTCCGAAACCGCCGCCTCCTCAGGAGGGACGGGCGGAACATCCAGCTCCAGCTCTCCGGCATCGGGGAAGTGGTAGGGCTCCGCTTTGGGGCCCATGATGGCTTTCCAAATACTAGGCAATGATATCGTCCTTTCCAGCCTTCAGGATGATGATCTCACCCTTCTCCTCCAAGCCGCGGATGATTGCCACAATACGCTGCTGGGCCTCTTCCACGTCCTTCATGCGGACATTGGTTGTAATCTCCAGATCGTCCTTGATGGTCTGGGCCATACGGCTGGACATATTGGCAAAGAGCTTGTTTGCCACTTCCGCATTGGACGCCTTGAGGGACAGCACCAGATCTCTGGGGTCGCAGTCCCGGACGAAGCGCTGCACAGAGCGGTCGTCCATGGTGATGATGTCCTCGAAGACAAACATCCGTTTGCGGATCTCGTCGGCCAGCTCCTGGTCGTGGTCGGCCAGACCATCGAAGATGTTTTTCTCGCTGGTCCGGTCCAGGTTGTTCATCACGTCGGCCACATAGTCTATGCCGCCGACCTTGATATTGTTGTCGGTCATGATGCTGGAGAACCGGTTGCGCATCTCTGCCTCCACAATTTTGATGGCGGTGGGGGAGACGCTTTCCAGCTTGGCAATGCTCTCCACCACCTGAATCTGTTTGCGTTCCGGCAGCTGGGACACCACGCCCGCCGCTTTGTCCGCGTCCACGTAGCTGAGGACCAGCGCGATCGTCTGGGGCCGTTCGCTGCGCAGGGCAGAGTACAGGGACTTGACGTCCGCCTTGTCCATGAAGGAGAACTCCCGGTTCCGCAGGGACTTGGTGACCTTGCCCAGGAGATCTGCCGCCGCCTGTTCGCCGTAGGCCTTCTCCAGCACGGCCCGGGCATACTCCAGACCGCCCTCGGTAACGGCTTTGTTGGTCATGCAGAGGCGATGGAACTCCGTGAGGACGTCCTCGGTCTGCTGGGCCGTGAGAACGTTCAGCCGGGCAATTTCCAGCGTCAGTTCCTCTACGTCCTCCGGCTCCATGAAGCGGTACAGCAGCGACGCTTTATCCGCTCCCAGGGCAATCATTACCGCCGCAGCCTTTTGGGCTCCGGAAAGCGTGATCTCCTTTTCCGCCGGTTTCTTCGCGGTTTCCTTTTTCGCCGCAGGCTTTGGGGCGGCGGCCGCCTTCGGGGCGGCGGCAGTTCCCGTCGTCTCAGGCATTTTCGTCGCCTCCCTTCAGCCAGGTCTTGATCATCTGCGCAGCAATTTCCGGATTGTCCGTGGCAAACTGCCGGATTTCCTTGCGCAGCTCCATGCTCCGTTCCATCTCGATGCTCATCACGTCGGCGCCGGTCTGGACCTCCTCCTGGCCGCCCAGGCCCGCTGCGGCAAGCAGCGCTTCCACGTCGTTCTGCTCCCGCTCCTGCTGTTCGGCCGCCTGCTTCTTGCGCTTGCTGCGCAGAAGAAGGATAACGGCCAGCAGAATGATAAACAGCAGCAGTCCCACGCCCGCCGCGATCAGCACCCACAGCGGCACCGTCCGGCCGGAATCAGCACCCGTCTGGCCGTCCGCACTGCTTTCCGTGCCATAGAAGTCCATGGAGACCACTTCGATCTTGCTCCCCAGGTCCTCCTCACCGGTAACCTCGTCCACCTCGCCGGTGATGCCCGCAGCCCGGGCCACCAGCCGGCGGATGTTGTCCACACTGAAATCTCCCGCCGTGCGGGCATTGATGCTTACCGCCACGTGGCAGTCCGTCACACGGACCGCGCCGTTGTTGTCGATGACCATTTCGCTGCGGGAGTTGTCATAATCTTTCTGCCCGCTGCCGGCCACCATGCTGTCACCGTTTTCAGGGTCCGCCAGGTCCTCCACATTCTCCGGAAGATCGCTGTTGACCTCGCTGCCCACCAAACCGCCGACCGTGTTCTCGCCAGGACGGCCTGTGTAGTACTCGTACCGCTCACTTGCCAAAGGCCCGCGGCCGCCGGTTTCGCCATTCATGGCATATTCCGGAAGCCAAACCTCTGTCCGCTGTTCCGTAGTCCGGCCCACGTCGATCTCGCAGTTGACACCCACCCGGACATTGTCCTCGCCGAAGAAGGGGTCCAGCACCTGCTTGACGTTGGTGCGGATGCGGTTCTCATAGGTCTGCTGCAGCAGCAGCTTCTGGGCCGACACGTCGCCGTCCAGCTCTCCGCCGAGGTAAATGTTGCCGTTGGTATCGCTGATGCTGACGGATTCCATCTCCAGCCCCTGGACGGAGTGGGCCACAAAATTCCGCATGGACTCAGCCTGCTCGTCGGGAAGGACGCAGCCCTCTTTCATGGTCAAAATGACGCCGGCGCTGGCGCTCACAATATTATTGCTGTCCAGTATGTAGCTGCGGTCCTCGCCGGGCGTGATGTTCACCGTCGCATCCACCACGTTCGGGAAGTTCCGAAGCACCGCCGCCATGTTCGCCTGGAGATCCATCCGCTGGGCGGCAGTCCGTTCCTCGTTGGTGGAAAAAGAACTCAAGTTCTCAAAATAATAATAGTGTCCGGTCTGGTTGAGATTCTGCATCAGAATCCCGGCCTTCAGCGCCGACTCCTGCCCGGCAGGCACCAGAATGGTATTCCCGTCCTCCACTTTATAATTGGTCACACCCTGGGTGGACAGGTAATTTAAAATGTTGGACGCCTCGGTATTGCTCACCTCGGTGACCAGCACAGCATAGTCCTTCTTGTTCAATGTCAGGGCAATGGCCGCCACCACCACAAGAACCACCAAAACAGCGGCGATGGCGATCCACATCTTTTTGGAAACTTTCTTCAGGAGCTCTTTTGTCTTTTGCAAAAGGTTCTTCGCTTTCTCCTTCAACCGCTGTCACCTCCTTCTCTCAAACGTTCACGGGCGCAGAAACAGACTGTGCTGCTTGCAGCAAGCAGCACAGGGGGTGGGATTCCCCCGGCTTTCTTACAGACTGATCCGCGTCAGCTCAGAATAGGCGTCCATGGCTCGGTTCCGCAGCTGCACCAGCAGGCTGACGGCCGTCTGGTTCTTACTGGCGGCAATGAGCGCCATCGCCGGGTTATCCAGCTGGCCGGTGGCCAGCAAATATTCTGCTTCCTTGTAGTCCGCGTCCGTCTCCTTCACATTCTCAATAGCGGAGCGGAAAACAGCGCCAAAGACGCTCTCTTCCACCGGGGAAGAGGCGTCCTGCTTCTCTTCATTCCCCATCAGGGGCGTCAGGGGCGTCAGTCTTTCAATCGGCGTCAGCATGGTACCAGGGGCCTCCTCTCAAGCGTTACCGTCCAATTTGAAGTCCGTCCGTAACGACGGTCTTCATGGTATTGAGCATAGTCACATTGGCGGAATACGCCTGGGTTGCGGCCATGGCATCCGTCATTTCCTTCACCATGTCCACATTGGGCATTTCCACATAACCATCCTCGTTGGCATCGGGGTGGGTGGGGTCGTATACCAGGTGCATGGGTGAGGGGTCCTCTACAATCTGGGTCACCCGGACGCCGCCGGGGGCCTTGTCGCTGGACACCATCCCCAGCTCCGCCTGGGCCATCGCTTTGCGGAAGCCGTCCCGCCGGGTTCTGGCTTCAAAAACCACCATCTTGCGCCGGTAGGCGCCCTCGCCGTTCTCCACCCGCGTCGTGGTGGAGTTGGTGACATTCTCCGCAACAATGTCCAAACGCAGCTGCTGCGCCGTCAGCCCGGAGGCCGCTATATTCATCGAGCTTAAAAAGGCCATCTTCTTCTCCTTCCGCCGCTTCCGGCGGCTCAAACTCTTTATTGCATTAAATCACAATGCCTTAAAAGGGAAAACACACCGCCGGCTCTTACTGGCCGTTGATTGCCGTGCGCAGAATCCCCAAATCCGAATTGATGCAGCTCATTACATAACGCATCTGGAATGCATTCCGCATGGCCTCAGAGGCCTGAGCCGTAACATTGACGCCATTGTCGTCCATCCGCGTCTGCACCTGCTGCTCCGTCACGCTGAACGGCGTGGATTCCAGCACGCTCCGCATGGACTTCACCGGCGCGGCGGTGCGGGAGGCTGCCTGCAGCTTTCCCTTCAGGCTGGACTCAAACGTCACCACTTTTTCCTTGTATTCCGGCGTCTCTGCATTGGCGATATTATCTGCGATGGCAGCCTGCTTGGTCCACAAATAGCCCAGCGACTTTTCCATCATAACCAAGGAGTTGCTCGACAAAAATTCCATAATACAACGTTCCCCTCTCCGGCGCGAAAACTCACCGCGACAGAGAACCACTCTTTCCGCGCCGCGTTTTCATTTGACAGCCAACGGTCCAGCATATGCTGCAGCGGCAGTTTCATGCCGCCGGATTGCCGTTTTATTCACTTGCTTGCCCACAAACAGGCCTTTACATTACTGGTTTATTGTACAACATCCTTTTCCAGAAGGCAAGCCCTTTTTTTCAAATTGGCCTTCCCAAATTTAAACAGTTCCTGTACAACTTCCACAAAATATGTCTTCACTGTGGGCTATCCCCAATTTCTTGCGGTTTCCTTTTTTCTTTTATTGGCGTATATGACAAATTTATTTTATAATAATTTATAAATTTTATATATTGCGGCAGCTTCTTCCGCATGTGCGGCAAAAAAGCCCGTCCGTGTAGTGAGGACAACTGTTTTCCCTCCTGCAGGCGCCCAAAATATCCGGCTCTAATCTGTGAAATACAACAAATTACCATTCCTCGTTCTTGCTATTTCTCTTTCTGTATGCTAGAATAGAATAGTTTTAAAGGAAACGCTTTTCACAGCTCCGCGTCCGCCGCGCTTGCCCCCGGATACCGGCGCGGCTGCCGCCATAGCTGAGACCGTAAATAAGGATGTGATTTCTCTGAGCAAGGAGCAAAAGCAGAAAATTCTGATCGTCGATGATACAGAATTCAACCGGGCTGTCCTGGCCGACATGCTGGAAGACAAATACCAGATTATTGAAGCGGAGAACGGCCTCCAGGCCCTGGCGATCCTCCAGCAGCGGGGCGTGGAGCTGGACTTGGTCCTGCTGGATATTGTGATGCCGGAGATGGACGGTTTCGGCGTGCTGGAGGACATGGCCCAGACCCGTCTGATTGAGGATGTCCCCGTTATTATGATTTCCTCGGAAACCGCCTCGTCCTATGTACAGCGTGCCTACGAGCTGGGTGTCACCGACTTCATCTCCCGCCCGTTCGATGAGCTCATTGTCCACCGCCGGGTGGTCAACACGATCCTCCTCTATGCAAAGCAGAAGCGCCTGGCCGGCATGGTAGCGGACCAGATTTACGAAAATGAGCAGCGCAGCAACCTGCTTATCGATATCCTCAGCTACATCGTGGAATTCCGAAACGGAGAGAGCGGCCTTCACGTCCTCAACGTTCGGACGCTGACCGAGCTGCTTCTGAACCACCTGGTTCAGAAAACAGATCAATACCACCTTACCCTCTCGGACATCTCCATGATCTGTACCGCCTCCGCCCTCCACGACATCGGAAAAATCTCCATTGACGAGAAAATTCTCAACAAGCCCGGCCGCTTCACCGACGAGGAGTTCGCCATCATGAAAACCCACTCCCGCATCGGCGCGGAGATGCTTCAGAATCTCCCCATCCACCAGGACGATCCCCTGGTGAAGGTAGCCTATGACATCTGCCGCTGGCACCACGAGCGCTGGGATGGCCGGGGCTATCCCGATGGCCTTGCCGGGGATCAGATTCCCATCTCCGCCCAGATTGTGGCCCTGGCGGATGTGTACGATGCTTTGACATCCAAGCGCTGTTATAAAGACGCCTTCACGCCCCAGGTGGCTGTTCAGATGATTCTGGACGGGAAATGCGGCGCCTTCAACCCCCTGCTGATGGACTGCCTGCGGGATATGGGCGACCAGCTCCCCACACTGATGAACCAAAGCAACACGCCCACCCAGCGCAACCGCCGCGAGATGCGCAATGTAACTCAGGAAATCCACCATCACAAGGATCTCACCGCCTCGGAGCGCACGCTTCAGCTGCTGGAGCACGAGCGGATGAAGTACAGCTTCTTCGCCGCCATGAGCAAGGAAATTCAATTCGAGTTTACTGTCTCGCCGCCTATGGTGACCCTCTCTGCCTGGGGCGCCCAGCGCCTGGGGACCGAGGAAATCATCATGGATCCCCTGCACCAGGAGTCCATTCTGGGTCTGCTCAGCGGGGATGAGGCCCACGGCCTCTCTTGTGCCCTGCGGAGTACAAATCCGGATCATCCCGTCATTACCTACAACTGCAAAATGCGTCTCCAAAATGAGTGGCGCTACACCCGCATCATTGCCCGGGCTATTTGGTCCACAGATGAACCGCCGCGCTATACCGGCGCCATTGGCAAGGCTGTGGACATCCATGACTCCCAGATGAAGCTGGCGGCCCTGGAGCGCATTGCCTCCCACGACCAGCTCACCGGCCTCCTGAACCACGCCTACGCCAAGAAGCGGATTCTGGAGCGGATGGAGGGGCACAGCGCCTCTTCCTTTGCCCTGGTCATCTTTGACCTGGACCACTTCAAAAACGCCAATGACACCTACGGCCATTCCTTCGGCGACCGGGTGCTTATCCATTTGGCGGACCGGCTCCGCCAGTCCATTCGGGGCGGCGACATTGCGGCCCGGGCCGGCGGGGACGAATTCCTCATCTTCCTGGAGTACAAGGACGACGTGGAGACGGTGATTGACCGCATTTTCCACTCTCTGTGCGGCGAGTTTGAGGGCTTCCCCCTCTCTGTCAGCATGGGTATCGCCCTGAGCACGGCGGTGGGCGGCGGATATGATGACCTGTTCCACGCGGCAGATCAGGCACTGTACTATGTCAAACGCAACGGCCGGGGGCAATACCGTTTTTACGAGGAAACCATGAAAGGAACCCTGTCCGCCATCTCTCCCCTGGACGACGGCAGAAAAGAAACGGAAGACGGCGCAAGCCGCATGGAAAAGGAGGAGTCCACATGACTTTGCGTGAATGCTACGCCGCCCTGGGCGGCAATTATGACGACGTTGTGGGCCGCCTGCGCAGTGAGCGGATGGTACGGAAATTCGTTCTGAAATTTCTACAGGACGGCAGTTATAATCTGCTGTGCCGCTCTATGGCGGAGGAGAATTACTCGGAGGCTTTCCGGGCCGCACACACCATCAAGGGCATATGCCAGAACCTGGGCCTGTCCCGGCTCCAGGATTCCAGCAGCCGCCTGTGCGAATCTCTGCGCAACGGCTATACCCCCGAAGCAGAGGAGCTTACCAAAAAAGTAGAGGAGGATTACCAGCAGGCAGCCTCGGCCATTCTGGCCTTTCAGGAGGCTAATCCAGAATGAAGGTAAAATCGCCTGCCCGCTTCCTGACGGTCAGCCTGGCCGCCGTGGCTCTCCTCTGCATCTGCGTATTCTCCTTCCTGGGGCTGTACATGAATCAGATGAGCGCCGACACCATCAGCTCCGTCGGCAACATCTACATGACCAGCATGAGCGAACAGATTTCCCAGCACTTTGAAACCACCATCAAGCTCCGCCTCTCCCAGGTGGAAGCTCTGGTGGAAAGCACGCCTCCCGGCAGCGGCCCCGACCAGCAGCTGCGGGAAAACCTTACTTATAACGCCCGGGCCCGCGGCTTCGAAGCCTTGGCCTTTTATACCACCGATGGGCGTTTTGACATGATTTACGGCGAGGAGTCCCATCTGGAGGATCCGGAATCTTTTCTTCGCTCCCTGAACCATGACGAAATTAAAATCGCTGTAGCAAACACCAGCAGCGGAGAGAAAACCGTTCTCCTGGGTGTCTCCTGCACTTACGACCTGCCCGGAGACGCGGTCTGTACCGCTCTGGTCGCCAGCATTCCCGCCAGCTATATTGCCGAGACCCTCTCTCTGGATTCTGAAGACTCCATGGTTTATTCCCACATCATCCGCCAGGACGGCAGCTTTATTATCCGCAGCGGCGACGCTTTTCAGGAAAGTTATTTTGACCGTATCCAGTCCCTTTTCGCTGAGCAGGGTGTCGACGGCAGTCTCTACGTGAAAGAACTGGAGCAGGCTATGTCGAGGGGAGAGGATTACTCCAGCATCTTCCATTTCGGAGAGGAGCGGCGTCATCTCTACTGCACACGCCTGGCCTACTCTGAATGGTATCTGGTGACTGTGCTGCCCTATGGCCTGCTGGACAAGATCATCAACAATCTCAGTTCCTCCTGGAGCCATCTGGCGGTTTTGTCGGGTGTCGTCGTGCTGCTGGCGCTGCTGGCGGTATTCGGCTTCTATTTCAAGCTGCTTCAAGACCAGATGGAAGAGCTGGAGCGGACCCGGCGGGAAGCCGTTCACGCCAACAAGGCCAAGAGCGAATTCCTTTCCAACATGAGCCATGACATCCGCACGCCCATGAACGCCATTGTGGGTATGACCGCCATTGCCTCCGCCAACATCCACGACACCCAGCAGGTACAGAACTGCCTGCGGAAAATCACGCTCTCCAGCCGCCACCTTCTGGGACTCATCAACGACGTGCTGGACATGAGCAAAATTGAAAGCGGCAAGCTGACCCTGAACATGGACCAGCTCTCCCTGCGGGAGGTCATGGACAGCATTGTCAGCATTGTGCAGCCCCAGATTCGGGCCAAGCGGCAGAAGTTTGACCTGCTTATCCGGGATATCTCCACGGAAAACGTCTGCTGTGACGGCGTGCGGCTGAATCAAGTATTGCTGAATTTCCTGAGCAACGCCATCAAATTCACCCCCGAGGAGGGCAGCATCCAGATTTCCCTCTACGAGGAGAGTTCCCCCAAGGGCGACGCCTTCGTCCGGGTCCACCTGCGTGTCAAGGATAACGGCATTGGCATGACCAAGGAGTTCCAAAGCCAGATTTTTGACTCCTTCACCCGGGAGGACAGTGCCCGGGTCCGCAAAACGGAGGGCACCGGCCTGGGTATGGCCATCACGAAGTACATTGTAGATACCATGGGCGGTACCATCGAAGTGGAGAGCGAGCTGGGGCAAGGCACAGAATTCCATGTGATCCTGGACCTGGAGCGGGCCGAGGAGCAAGAAGTGGATATGATCCTGCCGGAGTGGAACCTGCTGGTAGTCGACGATGACCAGCAGCTGTGCGACAGCACCGTTTCCGCCCTGCACTCCATCGGCGTCAAGGCGGACTGGTGCCTGGACGCGGAGAGCGCTATGGAGAAAATTGACCAGCGGGTAAAGGCTCAGGACCCCTATCAGATCATCCTTCTGGACTGGAAGCTGCCCAATATGGACGGCATCTCCGCCGCGAAAGAAATCCGCCGGCGGTTCCACTCGAATACCCCCATTCTCCTCATCTCCGCCTACGACTGGAGCGAAATCGAGATGGCGGCCAAGGCGGCGGGCATCACCGGCTTTATCTCCAAGCCCCTTTTCCGTTCCACCCTCTTCTATGGGCTTAAGCCTTTTATCGGCGTCCAGATGGATACCGGCAAGGAGCGGGAACCGGAAAACATCATCGATCTCACCGGCCGTCATATCCTCCTGGCGGAGGACAACGACCTAAACTGGGAAATTGCCAGCGAGCTGCTCAGCGACCTGGGTCTGGAGCTGGAATGGGCGGAAAACGGCCAGATCTGCGTAGAAAAATTTCAAGCCTCGCCGGAGGGATTTTTCGATGCAATCCTCATGGACCTGCGGATGCCCGTCATGACCGGCTACGAGGCCACTGCCGCCATCCGTGCCCTGAAGCGCTCCGACGCAGACATTCCCATCATCGCCATGACCGCCGATGCCTTTGCCGAGGATATCAAGAAGTGTCTGGACTGCGGCATGAACGCCCATGTATCCAAGCCCATTGACATCCGGGAGGTAGCCCGGCTGCTGGAAAAACATATGCGCACGTAACACAACCCGGGCAGGGAGGATCCCTCCCCGTCCCGGACCGGAAAGGTGTGGTTTTCTATGAGAACCTGGGCCGCGCTGTTGCTGGCGGCACTGCTGTGTCTCCTGACCGCCTGCGGCGGTGATGAAGACGCTCCCTCCACCCCGGCGGGGCCGGAATCGGTAAGCCTGACCGTCTGGGGCGCAGAGGAGGACGAAGCTCTGCTGGCTCAGATTTTTCAGAGTTTTCAGGCCCAATATCAGGGGCAGGCCCGTTTTCAAATCACCTATCAGCCCCTCAGTGAGTCCAGCTGCAAAGATACCCTCCTGGAGGACCCGGAGGCTGGAGCGGATGTTTTCGCCTTTGCCGACGACCAGCTCAACGCCCTGGCTGCCGCCGGGGTTGTGGACCCCATTGAAAACGCCGATGCCATCCGAGGGCAGAGCCTCTCCGCCGCAGCGGACGCCGCCTCTGTGGCCGGTTCCTTGTACGCCTATCCTCTGACCTCGGACAACGGCTATTTCCTCTATTACAACAAAGCCTATTTTACCGATGAGGATATCCAGACCCTGGACGGCCTTCTGGAGGCTGCCTCTGCCGCCGGCGGAAAGCTGGCAATGGACTGGAGCTCCGGCTGGTACGTTTACGCCTTCTTTGGCAACACCGGCCTGAAAGTGGGACTCAGCGATGATGGCATCACCAATTTCTGTACCTGGAATCAGGCTGACGGACCCATCCGTGGCGTGGATGTGGCGCAGGCCATGGTACGCATTGCCGCCAGCCCCGCCTTTGCAAACCAAACCGATCCGGAATTCCTGGAGGGTGTACGAAACGGGTCTGTCATCGCCGGCGTCAGCGGTGTATGGAACGCCGTTGCCCTTCAGGAGATTTGGGGCGAACATCTGGGCGCCGCCAAACTGCCAACCTTCACCTGCGCCGGGCAGCAAGTACAAATGGCCTCCTTCTCCGGCTGCAAGCTGGTGGGCGTCAACGCCTATTCCCGGCATCCCCAGTGGGCTTCCCGCTTAGCGGAGTGGATTGCCAATGAAGAAAACCAATGTCTGCGCTTTCAGCTTCGAGGTCAGGGTCCCGCCAACCGCCGGGCAGCAGAGTCTGCAGAGGTTCAGGATTCCCCGGCCATTGCCGCCCTGCTGGAACAGTCGGCTTTTTCCCAGCTTCAGCGCATTGGCGGCAGTTACTGGGACCCGGTGTCAGAGTTCGCCTTGGGCATTGCCAGCCTCTCCGGCGGAGAGCTGCAGCCCGCTTTAGACAAAATGGTGGAGGGAATCACTGCCCGGTAACCGGTTCCCCCGTGAAAGTACACTGGGAAACCAGTCTTTCTGTCTGATGCAAAACCTGAATTCTTGGGAGGTTCCGTATGAAAGGCAAATTACAGCAGCGGCTGCTTTTGCCCATAGCCCTTTTAGGAGCGGTGGCCCTGCTTTCCAACCTGCTGGCCGTGTTCAGCATCCGCAATGTCAACGGCAACGCCGCCCGGATTGTGGACCATTACATGGTGCAGGAGACGCAGCTGGAGGAAATCCGCCGCTCGGTTATGGATCTCCACCGGATGGCCCTGTCCCACATTGTCGCCACAGATTATGGCACCATGATTCAGGTGGTCACCCAGATAAAAACGGAAGAGGCGGCTTTGGAGGAGCAGCTGGAGGCTTACCGTACCCAGGCAGACGAGGAGGACCTTGCCATCTGCCAGAACCTGGAGAACAATTACGAGGCCTTCCGCCGGGCTCTGCTCCAGCTGGTCTGCGCCAGCGCCAAGAGCGACACCAGCACCGCCTACATCCTGGCCAACACAGAGGTGGCCAACCGGGTGGCCGCAGCGGAGGAAAACATCAACGCCCTCAGCGCCGCCATTCAGGAGCGCACAGCATCTGCCCGGCAGCACCTTCTCTCGGTCTACCTGCTGGCCCTGGCGGTCAGCGGCGCGTCCATTCTCGCCTGCCTGCTGCTGGTCCCGGCAGCGGTAAAGATTGTCATGAAATATGTCATGACCCCCATCCGCAGCATTCAGGACAGCCTGCGGGACAGTTCTGTGCGCATCAGCGGCGTGGTCAGCGACGTACTCCGGCGCACCCGCACCTCCAACCAAAGCGCCCAGGCATTGGACGCCCTGGCGGGGAGTCTCTCCGCCACGATTCAGGAGGTGGCCGGCAGCGCCGCCATCATCAACAGCGGGGCCTCCTCGATCCGCGGAGACGTAGGCGATATGGCCCAGGAGTGCGAGGCCATCACCGCCTACACCGCAGAGATGAAGGACCGGGCCGGGGCTATGGAGCGCTCCGCCCTAGAGAGCACGCAGGTCATTCGGAGCAAAACAGCGGAAATCCTGACAGTTCTCGACCAGGCCATCCAGCAGAGCGGCAGCGTAGACCAGATCACCCTGCTCACCCAAGAAATTCTTAACATTGCCTCCACCACGGACCTGATTGCCGTCAATGCCTCCATTGAGGCAGCCCGGGCGGGTTCTGCCGGACAGGGCTTTGCCGTGGTCGCTCAGGAGATTCGGAAGCTGGCGGATTCCTCCGGAGAGACTGCCGGACGGATTCAGGAAATCAGCGGTCTGGTCACCGGGGCGGTTCATAACCTCTCCGCTCAGGCCCAAGCCCTGGTGGATTATTTAAACCGGGAGATTCTCACCGCCTTTCAGGAGTTTGTGGATTCCGGCAAGCACTACATCGACGACGCCGCCTATATTCAGCAGAACATGGACGCCTTTAATGCCCGTACCGTCCGCCTGCGGGA